>CAMBMU010000105.1 GCA_945868725.1 Spirosoma fluviale | reverse complement strand
TTGGTATTGGCGGTATTTGCTATGCTAGTTACAATTCCTTGAAACTTCTTACCTGTGGAAGAGTAAGCATCTACGTCGATGATCGTAGTGTCTCCTAAGGAAAGACGAACAATGTCATTCTCATTCACATCTACACGCACTTCCATCTTCGAAAGATCTGCAATAGTCATCATCTCGGTACCTGCCATCTGCTGGGTACCTACACAATTTTTTGATCTTATTCGCAACAGGGGAACAATTAATAACTGTGGGAGTCAATCTTTGAGAAGCACTGAATTTAGACACTTTCAAGAAAGTTGAGTTTAATTTCTCCCGATCTGTCCAGCAGTTATTCCGCCTTGATGGGATTGATTTTGTGAGTATGAATCATGAACAACTCACCGGGGTCATTAGACAGGTCACCAGTCAACAGTCTGATAATGAGCTTACACATTACCTTCAGGATATTCAAAATCGACTGGAGGACCAAATTATACGGTATTTTTTCAAGTTGGTAAAAGACCTTCCTGCTCAGTTCCTTTTCCCCATGTTGGAGTACACCGATTTCAAGAATTCACTTGAAACTGGAAAGGACTTTACTCAGGAACAGGAGTATACTATTCACAGAGCCAGAACCCGTCATAATAGTGCATTGAAACGAGTAAGTGAAACAATGGGAATACCTGCGTTAACAGGGCATGTACCGAGACATACACTGGCAAACCACATGGCATACATGGGTAATTCCGAAGAAGATATCAGACAGGTTCTTGGTCATGCTAATGTCCGAACAACCAAGATCTACCTTCGCGAACGACATGGGTTCTCTGGTTCCTTCGACATCATGAAACGATTCCACCAGTTGAAAAAGTCAGTATAAAACCTAAAGATTTCAATCAATTTACTGCAAGGTTTACTGCAATGTTGGGATTTTTAGCCAGAAAAAGGGGGGAAGTAAAACTCGTAAATCACTCAAAATCAGTTCAGTAGCCTAGCTAGGAATCGAACCTAGATCTAGCGTTTAGGAAACGCTTGTTCTATCCGTTGAACTACAAGGCCAAATAGTTTCGCAAGATAGTCCCAATATCAACTTTTACACAAATAATTTACAGGCAACTTGTGGCTTTTCAATCCTTTATCGTATCTTTGCAGTCCAAAATTAGGGTGGACGAGATCCATCCGCTCACTAAAAACAGTTAATTATGTCCGTAAAAATCAGATTAGCACGTCGTGGCCGCAAAAAACAAGCCATTTACGACGTGGTTGTAGCTGATGCAAGAGCTCCACGTGATGGACGCTTCATCGAGAAACTCGGAACTTACAATCCGAACACGAACCCCGCTTCCATCAACATCAACAATGAGCGCGCTCTTACCTGGTTGTTGAATGGAGCTCAGCCTACCGATACCGTGAAAGCCATGCTTTCTTACAGAGGTGTCATGCTGAAAAAACACCTCCAAATTGGAGTGTTGAAAGGTGCAATCTCTCAAGAACAAGCCGATGCCAAATTCAACGCATGGCTTTCTGAGAAAGATACCAAGATCGAAGGCAAGAAAGACCAACTCGCAACTGCTAAAGCAGATGCTCGTAAGTCCGCCCTTGCTGCTGAAACAGCCAAAAACCAGGCCCGTATCGACACTATCAAAGCAAGAGAAGTAGCAGCACTAGCTGCAGCAGCTCCTGCAGTTGAAGAAGAAGCTCCTGTAGCAGAAACTGCCTCTGCTGACGCTCCGGAAGTTGAAACTACCTCTGCTGACGCTCCGGTAGTTGAAGCTGCAGTTGTTGAAGAGACTGCCCCGGCAGTTGAAACTCCAGTAGCTGAAGAGACTGCCCCAGCAGTTGAAGAAGCTCCTGCAGTTGAAGTCGTAGTTGTTGAAGAAACTCCTGCTGCTGAAGAAGCTCCTGCTGCTGATGATGCCCCTGCTGCTGATGCAGTAGACGGTAGCGCAGAATAATATATCCCTCCCATGAACAAGGACCAGTGCTTTTTGATAGGCCGGATAGCCAAAGTTCATGGACTTCGTGGTGAAGTAAATGTGGTGCTCGACGTAGATTATCCCGAGGAATACGAGGGATTAGAGCACCTCTTCCTCGATCAAAAAGGGCGCTTAGTCCCCTTCTTTCTGGAACACTTTGTGATCCAGCATGGTGGCAAAGCACTCGCCAAGTTTGAGGAGCTCGATCGAATCGAAGAAGTGGAACATCTCGTAGGATCGGAAGTCTATCTTCCCCTCTCCGAGCTTCCCCAACTAGATGAAGATCAGTATTACTTCCACGAACTGATAGGTTTTGACGTCATTGATTTGACGATGGGACCCATCGGACCTGTGCAGGTCGTCTACGATCTCGAAACACAGGACCTCCTCGGAGTGACCTACCAAGGCAAAGAAGTGCTCATCCCCATACAGGATGGCATCATTACCCAGGTGGACAAGGCAGCAAAAAAAGTTTTCTGCCAGTTGCCCGAAGGCTTACTTGAAATTTATCTGGAAGATTAACCCATGCATATCGATCTCATCACGGTAGTGCCTGGACTGTTGGAAGGTCCCTTTTCGCATTCGATCCTCAAACGGGCGGAAGAAAAAGGAATCGCCACAGTTCGGATTCACAACCTCAGAGACTATGCCACCGGCAAACAAAAGCAAGTGGACGATTATGCATTTGGTGGGGGCGCAGGAATGGTCTTGATGATCGAGCCGATCGCCCGCTGCATTGAAGCCCTTCAGAAGGAACGCGTGTACGATGAAATCATCTACATGACCCCCGATGGAGCCACCTTCGATCAGCCGATGGCCAATGCCCTTTCCCAAACGAAAAACCTCCTGATCCTCTGCGGTCATTACAAGGGAGTGGATCAGCGGGTTCGGGATGCCTTTATCACCAAGGAGATCAGTATCGGAGATTACGTCCTTTCAGGAGGAGAATTGGCAGCTGCTGTAGTAGCAGATGCACTGATTCGACTGATCCCAGGCGTACTCAACGACGAGACTTCGGCCTTGACGGATTCCTTCCAAGATAATTTGCTTGCCCCGCCGGTGTATACTCGGCCAGCAGTGTATGAAGGAAGAGAAATTCCTGAGGTACTGCTCTCGGGTCATGAAGCCAAGATAAGCCAGTGGAGATTCGAAGAGTCGGTTCGCCGAACCCAAGAAAAAAGACCTGATCTTCTCAAAGATTCTGGTTGGGAGTAGGCGAGACAAGAGTATAGAAAAAATAATTCATTTATACCGCTGCGGCGGAGCACTGCGAAAGCATAAAAACATAGAGCTATGAGCGATCTAATGAAAATTGTAGAAGCGGAATACAGCGAGGCGAGAGCCAAATTCCCTTCTTTCAAAGCCGGTGATACCATCAACGTACACGTACGTATCAAAGAAGGCAACAAGGAAAGAATCCAGCAGTTCCAAGGAACTGTGATCCAACGAAAAAACCCAAACTCCAACGGAGAAACCTTTACCGTGCGTAAGATTTCCAATGGAATTGGCGTAGAGCGTATCTTCCCAATCATCTCCCCAGCCATCGAGCAAATCGACCTGGTAAGAGAAGGTAAAGTAAGAAGAGCTCGTCTATTCTACTTGAGAGGACGTCAAGGTAAGGCGGCTCGTATTAAGGAGAAAATCAGAGTGAGACGTTAGTCTTGCCCAGTCCATCAAAAAGCCCCGTACGGGGCTTTTTTTTTAACCTTTGCTGTTTTTTTTAAACAGCGAAGGTTTTAGACTAAATTCCATTTGATTAGACCTTCGAGGTCTTGAAGACCTCAAAGGTGGACCTCAAAGGTCACTCCCAACCTTTGCTGTTTTTTTTTAAACAGCGAAGGTTTTGCATTCCATTTCAAGCATTTAAACCTTCGAGGTCTGGGAGACCTCAAAGGTTTAGATTAAGACCTTCGAGGTCTGGAAGACCTCAAAGGTCAGGAACAAATTCCTATCTTTGTGGGCTTAGAAGCCAACGACTACCATGACCAAAGAAGTTCGCGTACGATTTGCCCCTTCCCCCACGGGAGCACTCCATATAGGAGGACTGCGCACCGCCCTCTACAATTACCTGTTTGCCAAAAAAATGGGAGGAAAGTTTCTCCTCCGCATCGAAGATACTGACCAAACGCGCTTTGTACCCGGCGCCGAAGAATACATTCAAGAAGCCCTAGATTGGTTGGGTATCTCCCCCGACGAAAGCCCCTGGAATCCAGGATCTGTAGCCCCCTACCGCCAATCGGAGCGTAAGGCAAGCTACATGCAGTATGCCCTAGACCTCGTAGAAAAAGGCCATGCCTACTATGCCTTCGATACCTCCGAGGAACTCGAGGCCATGCGGGAGCGCCTCACCGCCGCCCGTGTGCTACAGCCTCAGTACAACAGCATCACCCGCAGCCAAATGAAAAACTCCCTCACTCTCTCCCTAGCAGAGGTGAAGGAACGCTTGGCCTCGGGAGATCCCTACGTCATCCGTGCCAAACTACCCCTCAAAGAGGAGGTGCGCCTCCACGACCTGATCCGTGGTTGGGTCATGGTGCATTCAAGCACACTCGACGACAAGGTCCTGATGAAGTCGGATGGTATGCCTACCTACCACCTAGCCAACATTGTCGACGATCACCTGATGGGCATCACCCACGTGATCCGAGGCGAAGAATGGCTCCCTTCTGCTCCCCTGCACGTACTCTTGTACCGATTTTTCGGTTGGGAGGATACCATGCCCCAGTTTGCCCACCTGCCCCTGCTCCTCAAGCCGGATGGCAATGGCAAGCTCTCCAAGCGCGATGGCGACAAGTTGGGATTCCCCGTATTTCCGCTCAATTGGGTCGATCCTCTTTCAGGGGAAAAATCCAGCGGCTTTCGAGAAAATGGCTACCTCCCAGAAGCCCTACTCAACTTCCTTGCTTTCCTCGGCTGGAATCCAGGAGATGAGCGCGAGATTTTCTCCTTAGAGGAACTCGTAGAAGCCTTTTCCATCGAGCGTATTGGCAAGTCGGGAACGAAATTTGACATCGCCAAAGCGAAGTGGTTCAACGAGCATTACCTCCGCAGCAGCTCCCAAGACCAGCTGATTAGCCATCTCCAGCAGGATGCTGAAGCAGCAGGAACCGCCCTTTCCCAAGAAAAAGCAGCAGCCATTGTTGCCCTTCTCCGAGAGCGCGTAACTTTCCCTGGGGACTTTTGGAAAGACAGCCAGTTTATTCACCAGGCCCCAAGCGACTTTGATGCAGAGGTAGCCACCAAAAAGTGGAATGCAGACGCAGCGACCCTATTGAAGGCCTATGCCCAGACCCTTGCGTCTGGAATACCTGCTCCCTTTGATTCCACTGCAGCCAAAGCGCTTTTGGAAAGCACGGCCGAAGCAAATGGCATCAAATTGGGCAAGGTCATGCAGGCTGTTCGCCTCGCGGTAACCGGCCTCGGCGCTGGCCCAGACCTCATGGAAGTTTTTGCAATTTTAGGTCCGCAAGAGGTAGCCAAAAGAATTCGGTTTGCGTTAGATACGCTAGCAATCGTAGACTGAGATGACCAAAAAGAAGAAAAAAGAAGAGCAGCCCCGTGTACACGAGGAATTGAAGGGCTTCAAGATGGAGATCAACTCCTTCGGGGAGATCTCTTCCAGCCTCCCCATCGAAGCCATCAACGCTTTTTTAAATAAAAACGTCGAGGACAAAAAACTCAAAGATCGAGAGGACTAGGCACAAGATTAAACCCTACAAACTTACAAAAGCTTCTTTAATCGATACTTTTGTATTTTTAGGCGATCCTATTTTTTAAGTTCAAAAGCAAGTACATATGGTCCACCAAAAAGAGCTTTCATCACCTGGCTATCCCTTGGTAGGAGTAGGGAAGGCCGGGCAAGCCCAGCTCTTCCTGATGAACCTAATCCTGGCCTTCTTTTTGTATTTTCTTGCGCAACCCGTACTGGCACAAACTGGCCGCCTCAGCGGAAAGATTGTCGGTACCGGAACAGAAGCCCCACTTTCGGAGATCCATGTGTTCATCCCGAACACCAGCTTTCAAGCTTTCTCGGATGGGGAGGGCAACTTTCTCCTGGCCAACTTGCCAGAAGGCACCTGGGAGCTGCAGGTTCGAGGACCAGGTTGGGAGAAGTTTAGTCAACAGATTCAGGTCAAAGCTGGGCTGCCTGTTCGTCTATCTATACGTCTCAACAAGGAATCGGAGCCAGCACTCAACCCCGAAAACCTGTCCAAATCAAAAATCACCAAGCTTACAGAAGCGGTAAAGGAAGCATTTGTTGGGAAGGGATTGGCAGCTGAGCAAATTCAATTTTTAAATCCAGATAAGGTGATTTTTGAAGAGCAGCAAGATAAATCTTACCGCGTCCGAGCGGAAGGCCCCTTATTTTTTTCAAACACCAAAACGGGCTACCTAGTGTCGGTCTATTTCGATCCTTTCATTTTAGGGCTATCCAAGCCCAGCAACCCTTTCTACTCCTACTTTGAGTTGCCAAAGGAAGAAGGAACGGAAGCCGCTAGGCGGGCAGCTCGCCTTGAGACCTATCAATCCAGTCCTACCTTTTTTCTAGCACAATTGATGGAAGGAAAAACAACCAGTTTTCCCACACCAGCAGATCCTGAAGTAGCATTTACTTCCCAACCAGGAGTTTACCAGCTGTCCTTCACCAAACCTTTGAAGGCAAGTTTATCAGATGGATCAGAAGGGATCCTCGACTACTCTGGGGAGAAGTTGCTCGTCCACCTGAACGGCAGCCCTGTAGCAGCTGACCAATTGGCAATAGGAGGGGTGTTTTCAAACCAAAATCCCATTTTTGGGGTACCCTCCAATTTCAATGCGGATCGGATGACCAAACTGGCCAATCTGGAAAAAAATGAGGAGGTAATGCAAGAACGAATCTATTTGCACACGGATCGGAAACATTACTGGCCTGCAGAAAATATCTATTTCAAAGCCTACCTCTCCTATGGAAGTCCCTTGATGGCAGAGGAGTTGAGCAGGGTGCTTCATTTGGAGTTGATTGATTCGACGGACTATGTATGGATTCATCAAGTGATTGAAATCAAAGATGGGGTAGCACAGGGACACCTTTCCCTTCCAGATCTGGCCGAAACGGGCAATTTTTACCTTCGCGCCTACACCGCTTGGGGCCTTAATTACGAGCAAGAGGAGTTCATCTTGCCTATCCAAATTTTATCCCACCAGGTTCAGCCTGCCCCTTTCCCGCCTGCAGCAGCATCTAAAAACATCGGGGTGTTTACGGATAAACAAAGCTATGGAGCAGGGGAAAAAGTTACGCTCAACATCATGGCCGTGGATCAGGAGGGGAAGCCTTTAAAATCTAACTTCTCTGTTTCGGTACTGGACGGCAACCAAGCGGTCTATGTGCCCGATTTCAAAGGCATGGAGGCACTTTTGCTGCCATCGAAACAGAAACTCGCAGCGGTGGAGAATCCTGTGGAAAAGGGCTTTGAGCTAGCAGGTAAACTTCTTGACGAAAACGGAACACCTATCCAAGGATCCATCAAGGCTTTTATCAACGGATACGAAGATGTGCGTACCCTTAAGTCAGGGAAGGACGGGACCTTTAACTTTCCGGCAACCAATTTTTCCGGCGACTTTGAGGTGTCGTTACAGGCAACTGACCAAAATGCCAGGCCGATTCGAGTGATTCAATTGGATGTTAAATCCTACCCCAGCACAAGTGATTTGAGCTCCATTTCCTTTCCAAAGGTAGTACCAAGGGGTGACCAAGCCGATGCTTCCTACCGTCCTATCCAAGCCCTTCAAAAAGGAGAAATCATGCTGGCGGAGGCTGTGGTAGAAGAAAAAAAGGAAAATTCCATAGGGCCGATGATTTATGGGAAACCGGATAAAGTAGTGGAGACCGAGGGGATGAACTTAGTAGGAACTACCCTCCAATTTATTTATGCCTTATCCGCTCAGGTAGCTGGCCTTAGGATTGTGGGTACTCCTCCTAATGTTCGGGTGTCCTTCAGAGGGGGCGAACCCCTGGTGTTAATCAATGGAGTGCCCGCAAATGGATCTTCAGGAACGGTACTTGGAGGTGGAGGTGGAGGCCGAACTTTTTATGAGGTCTTAGATGGGGTCAATATCTTCAACATCGAGCGGGTCGAGGTCATTCGGCGTTTGGTACCCATGTATGGAGACTTGGGCCGAAATGGAGTGATATCCATTATCCTCAAGTCCGGGGAGCAAGTCCAAAAAGAGGGGAATAACTTCACCTTGCTGAAACTGCAGGGATTTGCACCAAGTCTACCTTTTGAAGTCACCGAATCCAGTAGAAAGTTTTACCCTTTCTTAAATCCCTTCCGGCCTACACTGTATTGGAATCCTAGCCTTACCAACGATGGATCACGGCTTTCTATACCCATTGAATTTTTGCTCAACGAAAAATCAGGGCCAATTTTAGTAGAAGTCCGTGGGATTACGGAACTTGGAGAGCCTATTTATGGAACCTTTCTGCTCAACGAATCCCTGACTAAGCTCCCGTTGGAAAATTAGCGTATCTCCTT
>CAMBMU010000104.1 GCA_945868725.1 Spirosoma fluviale | reverse complement strand
AAGACTCCTCATCTGGAAATTCGTTTAGAAAGTGGATTAATTTCATGTTCTCAGGCGTTTAAACCAAAGAAAAGAGTACTTTTCCACTTGACAAAACTATTGACACAAACTGTCATTTGGCGACGTGCAAACTAACGAATACACATAATAAAAAAATTCCAAATGAAATTATTTCAGAAGATTCGTTTAATTCCGATGTCCCCCAAATTATTTCTGCTAAAATGGTTTCGCCTGGGGTTCTAGAAATTCAATTTAAAGCCCCTTTAGAATCAAAATTACTAAAGTATGAATACGCGGTGGATGGTGCTCCGTTCTGGACCAGTGTAGAAAACATATCCTCTCCATTTCCAGTGAATGGAGCGAATGGAATCATTACGATCGCGTCATTTCCTGGCAAATCATCCATTCGAATTCGGGCAATTGGATCCAATTTAGTTTATGTATCGGAACCTTTTTATCTAACAAACTCACCTACCGCAGCTCCAACAGTAACTATCCAAAGGTGGTAGCTTTTATCTTATGATCTGACATCAGATAGCATTCAAGGAGGGTTGTATGTAGTTGTGGGGCCTGTTCTTTCCAAATTCTGTGTATCCATCAAACAGTCGATTACAGTACCTTGTTCCTATTTTATGATTGTATTTGAGTGGTATTTAGATTTCTTTTTCAAATGTTTTAATTCTTAACAAAGGGAAAATCTAGTTAAATGAAAAAAAGAATATTTAAGACCCAGAATATAATAAACCTAGCAGTTTCCACCTGTTTATTTTTTTTTTTAATCTTTTTCATATTAAAACCAGATCCGCTTGAACCTTGCGATTGTATAGAGTTAATGCATTCATATCCCCTAGCTAGACCAATCAGTTCTTTAAAAGAATGGGAATTAAATGAATTTAAAGAGCAAACTAAGTGGACGGAAGAGCAAATTAAAAACTACCGAAATTGCGAAGATAAATTTCAAAATTATGAAACTGTAGATTCATTGTGTGCTAAAAATAATTGAATAGAAGAAAAGAAGTAAAATGAATCCATAGGCTTTGCTCATTTTTAGCAACGTAATTACCAGTTTTCCTTAATTTATGCTAACTCCTTCCTGTCCTCCATCTCAATCGTAAGGTCAGTGGCTTTGAAAAACTCCCGGTCATGGGTCACGATCAATAGGGTCTGTCCCAGCTCTTGGGTCAATTCCTTGAATTTGTCAAACTTGCATTGGGTACAGGCACCGAAGCTTCCGAGGACTAAAAAGGAGCAGGTCTATTCCGATGTGTCGGTATTATAGTGCTCCCGTAGCCATATGCTTGCATTTAGGGGAACTCAAAATCCCCATTCCCAAGTAGAAATTTTAGGGTTAAAGTCAGTTAGAGGCTGAGAAGGTAAAATTTGGTGAAGCCCTTTTCAAACTTTTTTTTCATCCATTAGTTTCTTGTATATGAAAACAATTATTTGGATTGCAGGCAGCGTACTCATTCTGGGAGGAGTGATTTCTTTTTTCTCATTTCGGTTTAAAGGCATCGAGACTCCGAAATATAAAGTAATCAAAATGGTGGGGGAAGTGGAAATCAGGGAGTATCCCCAAATGATTTTGGCACAAACCAAATTGGGTAACAAGCGCTACGATTCCAATGGAAATAACGGCTTCGGTACCGTGGCGAACTATATTTTCGGTGGAAATCAACAGCAGCAGAAGATTGCCATGACGGCTCCGGTCATCATGAATATGTCCGACACGGAAGCATCCATGTCTTTCGTGATGCCCAGCCAATACCAAATGTCTGAACTCCCTACCCCCAACTCCACTGCGGTTTCGCTGGTCAGTCAAGATTCCATGAAGTTGGCAGTCTTGCAGTTTGGAGGATTCAGTTCAGACGAGAAAATCGCGAAACATGCCCAAATTTTGACCCAAGTTCTGAAAGAAAATAACATCCGTACAAAAGGATCACTTTTGTACATGGGCTACAATGCGCCTTGGGATGTAATCAACCGCCGAAATGAGGTGGCTTTTCAAATTGATTGATTGGTAGGCTAACTCTATTTTTTAGACTTTTTTTAACGCTTAGTATCTAGTTCAATTACATATTTCTCCATCCAATTTTTATCGTTCCCCATTCTGATTGAGGGTAGATATCCCATTTTTTTAATTTCCATAGTATTAGTGTTTAACTTTTATAATTAAACACAATAAGGAATAGTTAAAGGGAGAGTCACCTGATTCAGCGTACAGTAAGCATTTAAGAATCGAAAATGGTTTATTAGTCAATGAAATGTGCTACCCTGCAGATTGGGATTTATCAGGGAGCTATACGGATTTGGCTACCAAGCATTGTATTAGATGAGCCTGTAAAAACTGGAGGGAATTAGGTTGGCTATTGAATGAAATTGGTTTAAATTGAGTAAATAAATAGAGACAAATGAAAAAGGTACTCACAATTTTTTCAATCCTTCTTTTGATGGCTATTGCCTCCTGCGGTGGAGAGTCAATTGAAGAGACTGTAGATTCAGCTTCAATACTAGGCGACCCAATTAAAGTTGGGAATCTTTTAGTTGCCCAAAATGATTTTCCTAATCAAATGAAACGGATAGATGCTAAAAAAGCTTGTGCTAGTCTTGGTCCGGGTTGGAGATTACCAACCAAGGATGAATTGAATATATTAGATCAAAACAAAGATAAAGTGGGTGGTTTTGGTAGTGACGGCTATTGGACTTCTTCGGGGGAGTTCGGTACGGTCTCCGACTGGCATCAGAATTTTTTCTATGGTTTATTGCTCAAATTCATTAAAGGCAAGCGCCCCACATTCTCTGTTCGTGCAGTTCGGGATGTTTAACATAAGTATCGGAAGAACCCGCAACATTGGTATAGAAATCTACAGATGGGTCTAGGCTTTTCACTAGATTCCTACCTCCATACTAAAAAGATACGGCGATGACCGGCACACTAAAAATTATGGCAATGCTAAACCCTGCGATAACTATAGCCCCAAGAACTATGGCAAATTGTAGCTTGTCCTTGCGAATCACTGAGGTGATGCCCAGCATAAACAAAGCAACTGCCAGCAGAGCAGTCAGCATTTGAAGGCGGTCACTGTATTCATTTGAAATCTCATATTCCTTCAAAAATTGAATTGCTTGTTCACTTGCTTCTTGTTGTGGTATATATAACGCATCCGTGTAGGATTTACATTCTGCAAGTTGGCTTTCCGGATTCTCCAATAAGCAGGGTATTGCAAGTTCAAACAGTTCAGCCGATCCCGCCGAGTAGCCAGCGTTAATGTCACCACCCTGATTTAGTGTGGTTTGCTTATCTGCCCAAACAACAAGATCCGTTCTGTATTTAAGTTCTGAGGTTAAATACAAGTTGTTTGAATTGGTAAGACCCTCCATATAGAAAGAGAGAGATTTATTCGATTCATCTCCATTTAGAGAGGCTTGAACTCCTGCCCAAGCAGTGATTACAGAGATGACACCAAGCAGGATTACGATGGTGACTTCTTGAGAGAGTATTCTTACAATGTTGTTCATAGTTATTTATTGACTTCTTGGGCAAGATTTTTTAATTTGGAAACTAGATTGATTCGTCCTTGTGAATCAGTCGAATGTATTTTTTGTCTTTGGATAATTCGTAGATAAAATCAATCGTAAGTATAAGAAAAAGAATGCATTTGAAAGCAAACAGTGATAATTTTACTTAGTACTTTTCCTTATTGAAGGGGTTACTTCTAAAACAATCCTCATTTTGTGCAAATCTTGTGCAAACAAAAAAGGAGCTACGATTTTTGACATCGTAACTCCTTGCTACTCAAGTCGGCGTGACAGTCCCGATAAGTATCGGGAGAACCTGCAATCACAGACCCCCAGACCTGTACGCTACCGCACTGCGCCACACCCCGATGTGGAAGGCAAATTTAAAACTTTCTTCAAATTTTTACAGCCGAACCCTCAATTTGCTCAACCGGGAAGCTAGACCACTTGTTTTCAAAGAATTGAATAGTACGATATTCCTTACCTATATTATTGCCATTAAAGTGGAAGTCGGAGCTTAAGGATCCACCTAAAAAAATCCAAAAATGCCTTGACTTTCAAACTTGGCAGAAAAGGGATTAATCGTATCTTTGCCGAATTATTTACAGAATCTAACACTGAATCCGACTAGTTTATGGAACAAGCGCTGATTTATTTAGTCCCTGCGCTGGGACTTGTAGGCCTAATCATCATGGCAGTAAAGTCTGCCTGGGTGACCAAGCAGCCCACAGGAGATGAAAAAATGGTGGAACTCGCCGGTTACATCGCCGATGGCGCCATGGCATTTTTGAAAGCAGAATGGAAAGTACTTTCCTACTTCGCCGTTATTGCAGCCATCGTTCTGGCTTGGTCAGGTACTCTAGTACCTACCTCTAGCCCTGTTATTGCCATTTCCTTTTTGATTGGCGCATTCCTTTCTGCCCTAGCCGGCTACATCGGAATGAAGATCGCTACCAAAGCCAACGTGCGTACCACGCAGGCGGCACGTACCAGCTTAAAGCAAGCGCTTAAGGTATCTTTCACCGGAGGTTCTGTAATGGGCCTTGGTGTTGCCGGTCTAGCAGTTCTGGGACTTGGGTCGCTATTTATTATTTTATATCAGGTGTATGTGGTATCGGTTGGTGCCGGTGTCAACGGACTTGAAATGGAAAAAGCACTAGAAGTCCTTGCAGGCTTCTCTCTCGGTGCTGAATCCATCGCATTATTTGCACGCGTTGGCGGTGGTATCTACACCAAAGCAGCCGACGTAGGAGCTGACCTAGTGGGTAAGGTGGAAGCAGGTATCCCTGAGGATGACGTGCGTAACCCAGCCACAATCGCGGATAACGTAGGAGATAACGTAGGTGATGTAGCCGGTATGGGTGCCGATTTGTTCGGTTCTTATGTGGCAACTATCCTTGCTACCATGGTATTGGGTCGTGAGATTGTTTCTGTCGACAACTTTGGCGGTATCGCTCCAATCCTTTTGCCGATGGTATTGGCAGGTTTGGGTATCATCTTCTCCATCATGGGAATGGCCTTCGTAACCATCAAGGATGACAAAGGCGACGTACAAAAAGCGTTGAATATGGGCAACTGGTCTTCCATCGTGTTTACCGGCATTGCTTCTTTCTTTATTGTAAAATACATGCTTCCTGAGACGCTTTCCATTCGTGGTTATGCGTTTACCAACATGGACGTGTTCTATGCCATCATCCTAGGACTAGTAGTAGGTACCTTGATGTCTATCATTACGGAATACTATACGGCTATGGGCAAGCGCCCAGTGCTATCAATTATCAAGCAGTCTGCTACAGGTCACGCAACCAACATTATTGGTGGTCTTGCAGTAGGTATGGAGTCTACCGTACTTCCAATCTTGGTATTGGCAGGTGGTATCTATGGAGCGTATGAGTTTGCTGGTTTGTACGGGGTAGCAATCGCTGCTGCGGGTATGATGGCCACTACTGCCATGCAGTTGGCAATCGATGCTTTCGGACCTATTGCGGACAACGCAGGCGGTATTGCCGAGATGAGCCAGCTTCCTGAAGAAGTTCGTGGACGTACTGATATCTTGGATGCGGTAGGAAACACCACTGCAGCTACAGGAAAGGGTTTTGCGATCGCTTCTGCTGCCTTGACTTCCTTGGCCTTGTTTGCAGCCTTTGTGGGCATTGCAGGTATTGATGCCATTGACATTTACAAAGCTGATGTACTTGCCGGCCTATTTGTGGGCGGCATGATTCCATTTATCTTCTCTTCCTTGGCAATAGCTGCGGTAGGTAGAGCGGCCATGGACATGGTCAACGAAGTGAGACGCCAGTTTCGTGAGATTCCAGGCATCATGGAGTACAAGGCCAAGCCTGAGTACGAAAAGTGCGTTGAAATCTCCACCAAAGCATCTATTCGTGAGATGATTGCTCCTGGAGCCATTGCCTTGCTCTCTCCAATCCTAGTAGGCTTTGCCTTCGGTCCAGAAGTATTGGGCGGTATGTTGGCTGGAGTTACTGTTTCTGGTGTATTGATGGGCATGTTCCAGTCCAACGCCGGTGGCGCCTGGGACAACGCAAAAAAGTCCTTCGAAAAAGGAGTAGAAATCGATGGTGAGATCTACTACAAGAAATCTGAACCACACAAGGCTTCCGTAACAGGTGATACCGTAGGGGATCCATTCAAAGATACCTCTGGGCCATCGATGAACATTTTGATCAAGTTGATGTCTATCGTTGCCTTGGTGATTGCACCACACATTTCTGAAAAACCTCATGGTGAAGCAGTAGAAGGAGGTATCGTCAACAAAGAAGTGAAGAAGGAAATCAAGATGGTCGATGGTAAGGAAGTGGTCACTGAGACCGAGACTGTTACCATTACCAAGTAAAAAATAAGTCACCCAACATTTTTTAAAAGACTCTCCCGAGAAGGAGGGTCTTTTTTTTATAGTTTCAAAAGCGAAAGACACAAGGTTAATTTTTGATTAAATTGACTTAACTTCAGTTTTTTCATCTTCATTTTTTAATTTTTTTCTCGTGGCAATCTCTCCATCCAAATTTGATTACCCTAAGCTTAAAGCGCAGCTTGTAACTGCCTTGCAACAGGGTAGAGCTAAGGTATCTGTAGTCATCAATCAGATAATGGTTCGAACCTATTGGGAGGTAGGTAGACACATCGTCGAATACGAACAAAAAGGGGAGGATAGAGCAATTTATGGGGATCGGCTTTTAGAAAGATTATCCAAAGACCTAAGTTTGGAGTTTGGCAAGGGATTTAGTCGTTCAAACCTGTTTCAGATCAGAGCGTTTTATTTGAAATTTCAAAAAATCCAGACACTGTCTGGACAATTGTCTTGGAGCCATTATTTGGAATTATCCAAGGCAGATTCGGAACTAGAAATCAGTTTTTATAGCAGGCAATCGGAAAAGGAAAATTGGAGTGTGCGGGAACTCAAGCGCCAAATGAAAAGCATGCTTTTTCATCGGCTTGCCTTGTCCAAAGATAAAAATTCAATCCTGGATTTGGCTGAGCGCGGTGCAGAAATCCAATCTGCGAAAGATCTACTTAGAGACCCTTATGTATTTGAATTTTTAGGTATCCCATCAGACAAACACTATACAGAAGGGGAGTTGGAACAATCACTTATTGAAAACTTGCAACATTTTCTATTGGAATTGGGAAAGGGCTTTGCTTTTATTGGAAGACAATACAAAATCACATTAGGTGGAAGGCATTTTTTTGTGGATCTAGTTTTCTACCATCGGATTCTAAAATGTTTTGTTCTATTCGATTTAAAGAGGGGAGAAATTGATCACCAGGATATTGGCCAGATGAATCTTTACCTAAATTATTTTAGAAAAGAGGAAAATGTTACTGGGGACAATGAGCCAGTAGGAATTATTCTTGGGGCACATCAAGACCAAATTCTAGTTGAGTACGCGACAGAAAATATCACCAATCAGTTACTAGTAAGTAAATACCAGGTGTATTTGCCAGATAAAAAAGAATTGGCCAAAGAACTCGAACGGATTTTAATTAAGCAGTAAATATGCACCTTTAGGTGATTTTGAATCTGAAGTTGGTAGCATCGGAATTCTTCTAATTCCACTTAAGGGAACTAGATAGCTTTACTTACTGAGCTCATCTTCTTAAGATTTAAATAGTTTCCTACGGTCAGTCGCGAGTTTTTGAACAGGATTTTTTATAAAATTATCCTGAAGGATTCCCCTTCCCTGCGTAACTTCAGCCCATGCGTTGGTCGATTGATTTTCCCATTCCTGCTTCCCCTTTTCCCATTAGCTACACCTCCAAGGTGCTGAGCCTGGGCTCTTGCTTTGCACAAACCATCGGCAGCAAGATGCAAGCGGCAAAATTTGAGGTACTGGTCAATCCCTTTGGAACACTTTTTCATCCGTTCAACTTGGCCGATCTCCTCAAACAAGCCATTCCTGTTGCACAACTGAACCTAGCGGGAGTAGTGGAGCGTGAAGGTGTTTTTGTGCATTACGGGTCTCATTCTGACGTGAAGGGTGCAACTGTAGCCGAATTGGAAGCCAACTATACCCAGCAGATGCTGCTCCTGCATCATTCCCTGAAGAAGGCCACCCACCTGGTGCTCACCCTTGGGACCGCTTGGATCTACCAGCACAAGGAGTTTGGACGAGTGGCTAACTGCCACAAACAGCCAGCAGCCCTCTTTGAAAAGAAACTTTCATCACTCGAAGAATTGGAAAAGGGACTAAGACCGGTCTTAAAGTTACTGACTCAGCAGCATCCAAATCTAAAAATTATCCTGACCCTCAGCCCTGTCCGTCACACCAAAGATGGGGTCTCCGAAAATCAGTTGAGCAAAAGTCTGCTACGCGTGCTCTGTGCACAGTTGGAACAACAGCTGGAGGCGGTACACTACTTCCCTGCCTACGAGATTATGGTGGATGAGCTTCGTGATTACCGCTTCTACAAATCGGATTTGGTACACCCCTCAGAAGAAGCGGAGAACTATATCTGGGAAAAGTGGCAGCAGTTTAGTTTCAGCCCAGAAACCCAGCAAAAAGTTGCTGAAATTCAAAAAGTACAGCTCGAACTGGCACACCG
>CAMBMU010000103.1 GCA_945868725.1 Spirosoma fluviale | reverse complement strand
GCAGGTGGCATCCCTGAAACTCCCATCCATGCCGACCGATTTCCCGCAGGGGCGATCGACAACTACCTAGCTGAAGGCTGGCAAATTGAATCCAATATCACGGTCGGTGCCTTCCGCGCCCCTGGTTCCAACTTTATCGCAGCAGCGGAACAAAGTTTCTTGGATGAGCTAGCCGAAGTGATGGGTAAAGATCCTATCGACTTCCGATTGGAACTACTCAAGCGAGCCGAAACCAACCCGGTAGGTGAAAAAAACGATTACGATGCCAAGCGCTATGCAGGAGTATTGGAATTGGTTCGAGAAAAATCCAAGTGGGCCACTCCAGCAGCAGGACTGCATCGTGGGGTATCCGCCTATTTTTGCCACAATTCCTATGTGGCTGAAGTAGTGGACACCAAGATTGTAGACGCCAAGCCGGTAGTTGAAAAAGTGTATGCAGCCGTGGATTGCGGCATTGTGGTCAACAAGGATGCCGCCATCAACATGGGTGAAGGTGCCATCGTTGATGGTATTGGGAATGCCTTCTTTGGGGAATTGACCTTCAAGGATGGAGTACCCAATAAAAACAACTTCCATACCTACCGCATGATTCGCCAACAGGATGCCCCAAAGGCGATTGAGGTGCACTTTGTGGATAGCAAGGAAGACCCTACGGGCTTGGGTGAACCCTATTTCCCACCGGTCTTCGCTGCACTAGCCAACTCCCTGTACAAAGCTACCGGAAAGCGGTACTACCAGCAGCCCTTTGCCCCTCAGTTGGAAATGGAAAATTTGAAGATGTAAAGCTCGATTCTTGAGCTGAACCTCAACTTAAATCC
This sequence comes from Spirosoma fluviale, assembly GCA_945868725.1. Taxonomy (GTDB): domain Bacteria; phylum Bacteroidota; class Bacteroidia; order Cytophagales; family Cyclobacteriaceae; genus Algoriphagus. Next base: position 7,880 of record CAMBMU010000103.1, on the reverse strand, counting down.
TTTTAAAAAGAAGGCTGCTTCCATTCGGTGAGCAGCCTTTTTGTTTACCAAATAGGCTCATATTGAGTAATTTAGGATAAATGACAAATTCCATTTTTGTTTTTTATAGAAAACATTTTTAATTATTGTTTTTTATAAAAAACAATTTGTATTTTTGTTGTATATAGAAAACAAAATGGAGCGCTTAGTTCAAAATTCCAAACGTAAGAAGGGGGCGAAATTACCAGACTTTAGACGATACCTGTATGACGGTATTGATTGGAGCCAGCGTCTGATTCTTATCCTTGGCCACCGAGGCACAGGAAAGACTACCTTGATGCTGCAGTACATGCAGCAAAGTCAGGAAAAGACAATCTTTCTAAGTTTGGATGATTATTTTTTTGAGGAGGTTCGGTTGATCACCTTGGTGGAGCAATTGTATTTAGAAGGCATCCGAACCTTTTTCTTGGACGAAGTACATCGGTATCAATTTTGGTCTACAGATCTAAAGCAACTGTTTGACGGGTATCCAGAAGCCAATTTTATTGTTTCAGGGTCATCTGTTTTGGCGCTCGAAAAAGGCAAGGCTGACCTATCCCGAAGAGCAGCTGTGTATCATTTGGAAGGTTTGTCTTTTCGAGAGTTTCTAAGCTTAGAGTTGGGCCAAACTTTTCCAAAATTTACGCTTGAAGAAATCCTAACCCAGCATGTTGCTTTGGCAGAACCACTTGCAGATCAACTGGATATTCTCTCCTATTTTGAACAGTATTTGACCTATGGGTACTATCCCTTTTATCGAGAGAGTAAAAATTTGTATCACCAACGGCTTTTGGAAATCACCAACCTCGTGCTGGAAATTGACCTGGCTCCTATGGAAGAGCTTTCCTACAAGACAGTTCGAAGCATGAAAAAATTGCTGTTTATTCTCAGTGAATCCGTTCCATTTATTCCAAATATCAGCAAATTAGCAGAGCGCCTTGAGGCCTCCAGAAATACGGTTCTCCGCACTTTTGATTTATTAGAGCAGGCCAAACTCCTTCTTTTGCTTCGCTATGAAACCCATGGGGTATCCTTCTTGCAAAAGCCTGAAAAAGTTTACCTACAAAACCCAAATCTAGCCTACGCATTTGCAAGCCAGACTCCCAATCGTGGCAATTTGCGGGAAACCTTTTTCTTCAATCAATTGCAGGTACTCCATGCTGTCACCTTACCCAAACAGGGTGACTTTATGCTCAATCAAACTTATGTCCTTGAGATCGGAGGAGCACATAAGGGAGGGCAACAGCTTTTAGGTATTCCAAATGCCTTTATCGCTGCAGACGACATCAAAACCGGTGTAGGTACAAAAATTCCGCTCTGGCTTTTTGGGTTTTTATATTGAATTAAACACGCAAAAAAACAGCCCAAGAAATTCTTGGGCTGGGGTAGCGTTGGTTTGGTATTCAAAAAGGGTACTATTTTTTGAGGGTGCCGAAGGAAATTTTAAATGCGGCACCCACTACCGCTGGGTTTTGGCCTGTTCCAGAAATATCCTGCAAGGGATAGGAATAGAAGGGCATCAGCAGGTAAGTCGTTTTTTTGTTTTCGTATACGCGAACATTCACTCCAAGGTTGGCCAAGGCAAAGGGAAAAAATCGGGTGCTAGGTCCAGCCAAGGGAGAGGTCTCTACCACCTGCGCACTTTTTAAGGTACCGAGGGAGTTTGCCATGCCATCTGCTGGCGCAGCCACTTGCCGGGTATAGATCAGTTCCTGCTGAGCTGATTGATTGAAGGTCAAGAGGTTGGAAAAACCAGCCTGCACCGAAATGGATTTGGAAGGCGTCACCGAATAGCGGACATACAGGGGTAAATCTACCTGGACCTGCTGCAGCTGAGTAGTCTCTTGAATAGGGGAATTGACACCTACTAGTTTAAAGGATGCTTGTCCTTCCGAAGCCTGACTGAGGTAGTTGACCCCTAGCCCTGAACCTACGCGAAGGTTACCTACCAAAGCCTTATCCACCTGCATTCCTAGTCCAATTCGCGATCCTGAAGTTACCTGATTGGATGCATTGCTGTTTCCAAAACCAGGTCCAATCCCTACAGCAAAGGCAAGCGGATCTTTTTGTTGCGCAAGCAGTGATTCCGCTTCGGAAGGGATTATTTCCGTGAAACTAGGCGCAGCCGGATTGGTTGGTGCTGCCCTCTTTTCTTCCCCAAGGCTGGCAATGGGTGCTGCTTCTTGCGCTGAAGAAGTAAGCGTTGTTGGTTGCGGTGCTGCTCCCGTGGCTGATTCCACTATTCGAACCTGCTCCTCGGAAGCAATTGCAATGCTCGCTACCAAGGGACTGGTTCCCTGCTCGGAAGATGGAAAGATTCTCCTTCCATTATCGCTTCGCTTTTCGTTCTGTTGCTTGGAAAAATTAGCAGGCGAATCTCCCTCATTCGCTGGTGTTTCGGGATTGACTTCGCTTTGCGAAGGCAAAGGGGCTTGTACCGTTTCTGTTGCCAAAGCCACCTGCTGCAGATTTTCCTGCTCCTGCTGCTCCCCGGTCCAAAGACCACCCACGAGAAAGATCAAGGCCAAGGAAGCCGCAATGCCTCCAGCCCACCACCAAACGAGTGGAAGGGTCCGCCTTTGATTTCGGCGCGCTTCAAAGGCCTCCCAGGCTCCTGGGAGGTAAGGTTGGGGAGCTTTTTCCTGCAATTTGCGCAGGCGCTCTCCTAATTGTGTACTCCACTTATCTTCCTGCATAGACGCTATAATGAAGGTGAATGAGTTGTCGAAGTTTGTGCTTGGCCCGAGTGAGGTACACCCGCGAGGAACTTTCGGAAATGGAAAGCTTCTCGGCGATCTCTTTGTGACTGTAGCCCTCTACCTCGTAAAGGTTAAAGATCAGTTGCTGGTCATCGGGTAGCTGCTGAAGTAGGGCGATGATTTCTTGATAACCCAATTGCTCAATCGCATTCTCCTGCTCTACCAGTAACCTATTTCCATCCGCCTCTTCGTGAAACCTGAACTTTTGATTTTTCCGGTAGTAGTCGATGGCTGTATTGACTGCAATCCTTCGCAGCCAAGGGGTAATCACCGGGTTTTGTTCTAGCTTTTCTACCGAATCAAAAAACTTGAGAAAAGTATCCTGCGTGATTTCTTGTGCCAAGTCTTCACTTTTGACATAGGACCTACCAATACCCATGACGAAGCCGTAGTATTTTTTAAAAAAATACTCCTCGTGCAGCTTTGAACGACGCTTGCACCCTTCGATTAGCTCTTGGTCGGTCAAATTCAACTCTTTTGGTTAGGATTATTCGATAGTCACTCGGGGTTAAACGTACATTCTTTGGGCTAAACGGCAACCACTCAAAAAACGCTACAGATCTTCAAAAAAATTCTTCTCAATTTGGATCTACATCCACAATCCAGCGGACCGATCGAAACTCTGGGAGGGCTTGCAGGTCTTCTAAAATTTTGGACAAACGCTCCTTAAATACGGATTGGGTGTCGCCTTGTCGGTCCAATTTGATCAAAGACTCCAGCTGGTAGAGATTTTTGATGCGGGCAATACTTCCCTTTTCTGGACCCAGCACTATTTTTTTGAGTGCAAGATTTGCCATTTCCCGATGCAGTGCATGGGCTGCCTTTTCAGCCGTTCCATAAACCGCATGTCGCGTAGTGATCTTCACGAGCTTCACAAAGGGAGGATAGTAGAATGCTTTGCGATCTTTCAACTCTTGCTCGTAAAAATATGCATAATCCCCCTGGATTACGTTTTTATAGAGTTCGGTGTCTGGATTACGCGTTTGGATCACCACATGACCTTGGGCCGCTCTCCGACCTGCCCTGCCTGCCACTTGGGTGATCTGTTGGAAGGCCCGCTCACCCGATCGAAAATCCGGGAAATTCAAAATTCGGTCCCCATCCCAAATGCCTACTACCGTCACTCGTCCAAAATCCAAGCCTTTGGTGATCATTTGGGTGCCCACAAGGATGTCGATTTGGCCTGCGGCAAACTCATCTAGGACCCGTTGGTAGCCATACTTGGATCGGGTGGTGTCCAAATCCATTCTACCCATCCTTGCTTCTGGAAAAAGCAAGGACAAGGATTCTTCGATTTGCTCGGTACCCATGCCCTGCGTGCTGAGTTGCGTGCTGCCACAAGCTGGACAGCTTGAAGGGATTTTCTCCTTGTAGCCACAGTAGTGGCAACGCAATTCGGCTGCAAACTGATGGTAGGTCAAACTCACATCGCACTGGACGCATTGCCCTGTCCAGCCACAATCCTCACACTGCATGAATGGAGCATAGCCTCGGCGATTTTGAAAAATGAGTACCTGCTCTTGATTTTCTAGCGCCCGCTGAATCTGCTCGCGCAGCACCCGGGTGGTATCCAGTTTGAGTAAATTTTTCTTCCGGTCCACACCCAAATCCGCTAGGTGGTATTCTGGCAAGGTGGCCTTCCCAAAGCGCTCCGACAATTTCACCAAGCCATACTTGCCCTGGCTGGCATTGAAATAGGATTCAAAGGAAGGAGTCGCTGATCCCAAGAGCGTGCGAGCTTGGTGGACATAGGCCAGCATGATTGCAGCATCACGTGCATGGTAGCGTGGTGCAGGGTCAAACTGCTTGTAACTCGCTTCGTGCTCCTCATCCACAATCACCAATCCCAGGCTATCAAAAGGCAAAAACAGGGAGGAGCGGACGCCAACCACAAAGGAGAAACGCCCATTCAATACCCCATTCCATACCTCCACGCGCTCGTTGTCCGAGTACTTGGAGTGGTAGACGCCCATGCTGGATCCGAAGACCTGCTTCAATCTTCCCACCAACTGGGTGGTGAGTGCTATTTCAGGAAGTAGTAAAAGCACTTGCGATCCACTGCCAAGCGCCTCTTGAATTAATTTGATGTAGATCTCCGTTTTGCCAGCACCAGTGATGCCTTGGAGTAAAACGGTCTGCTTGTTTTCAAAGTGACCTTTGATTTGATCCATGGCCAACTGCTGGGCTTCTGACAGGTCTGAAGCCTCTCGCTCGGCAGCTTCCTCTGGGATTCGGTCCACAAGCTGAGTATAAGATTCTAAAATCTCATTTTTTAGGAGGGTTTTGAGGGAGCTTTCCGAATCTCCCTCTTCCAAAAGATTGGTCTTGGCGAGCCCTTTGGCATTCAACTCGGGACGTTGATGCACGGGGAGGTCGCGCAAAAATTTGAGCAGAATCGCTTCCTGCTTGGGCTTAGACTGTAGCTCCTCAAATAGCCCCTCCAAGGCTCCCGGTACCAGGTAGCTCGCATTCAAGCGCAGCCTCGTCTCGATCTTGGGGCTGTATTTTTCTTGCACCTTTTCAAAAATCAAAATAGCCTCCTTTGCGACCAGACTTTTTAGAATGGGATGTATGGCTTTTACGCCGAGGAGCTGCTCGCAGTCCTCGTAACTGAGTTCCTCTTTGGTTGCCAAAGCTTCCAATATTTTCTCCTCACGCACATCCAAGGGGTAGGGCGAATTCTCCAGATCAAATTCAGGATGAAGTTGGATTTTACTTTCAGAAGATAGCCGCAAGCCTGAAGGAAGTGCCGCCCCCATCACTTCACCAATGTGGCAGCAGTAGTAGGAAGCCATCCAGACCCAAAAGCGAATTTGCAGGGGATTGACGCTGGGCTGCTCCTCTAGCAGATCCAATACTGGCTTGGCCTCGTAGGCTTGGGGAGGGCTGTGGTGCACCCGACCAATGATGCCGGTGAGCACCTTTTTCTTTCCAAACTGAACCAGCACCCGACAGCCAATCTGAAGCAAGGGCTGGAGGGCTTTGGGCACCTTATAGGTAAACATTCGTGGAATAGGAACGGGCAAGATGACATCAACGAATTGAGATTCGTCCACACCTGATGAAAAAGTATGTTCTGGAAATAGCGTATCCACCAAATTAGTTCAACTGAGGTACCAATGCGCGTGCTTCCTCCACGGTGGCCACAGGTCTGCGGCAACTGCGATTTACACATACGTAAATTAAGGCATTTCCTTCGGCATCCCCCAGCTTTCCTTCCAGAAGAGGGACGCTAGCTGTCGGAGATTCTGACCAGGCGACCACCGCATTCGGAAGGTAGTCCGCTAGCAGCACCAGCGCTTTTTCCTTTGCTCCCTTGCCTACAATGGCAATCTCTGCAGTGGGCACTAGACTCTCCAAGTAGAAGTTTGCCCAATTGCACAAAAATCCAGGTTCCTTCAGCACCAATTCTTTCATTCCTCCTAGCATGCGCGCTGCGATTTTCCCATAGTTTTCCTCGTAAGTCAGGAGAGAAAGTTGATGAAAACTGCGCGCAAGGATGGAGTTGGAGGCAGGGATGACGTTGTCAAAGAGTTCTTTTTTATTGGCAATCAATTTTTCAGCACTGGGATCGTTGAAATAAAAATATCCATCTTCTGCATCGTAAAAACGTGCCAAAACCACCTCAGCTAGCGTTTGCGCAAATGCCAGGTGTCGAGACAAGCCACTTGCAGAATAGGCCATCAAGGAGGCCTTGATTAGTGCTGCATAGTCCTCCAAAAAGGAAGGGGTGTAGGCCTGTCCATTCTTGTAACTGCGGTACAAGGTTCCTTCTTGAAAGAGCTTGACTTGCACAAAATCCAAATTGCGAAGGGCCAAATCCAAAAATTCTTGATCACCTGTTGCCAAGTAGCTTTGAATCAAGCCTGCATCGATCAAGCCATTCCATCCTGCTAGCACCTTGTCGTCCTTGCTTGGGTAAATGCGAAGATTTCGGATGGTAAGCAACTTTGCTTTTTGAGCGGCCAGGTTCTCCAGAAAGGTCGGTAGCGCAATCTCCTGTCGCTTCGCCACCGTTTCGTAGGAATCAACTTGAAAGAGAATATTTACCCCCTCCTCCCAGTTGCCGGCTGGCGTCAAGGAATACAGGTCAGTAAACCAAGCCAAGTCCGGACCCAGTAGCGTTTCCAATTCAGCATAGGTCCAGGTATAAAACTTGCCTTCCACCCCTTCGCTGTCCGCATCTTGTGCTGCATGAAAGCCGCCTTCTTCTTGCATCATCTCGGCAAGGAGCCAGTCTTTGATTTCCCGTACTTTTTCCAAGTAAAAAGGATCCTTACTCACCTGGTAGGCTTTGGCGTAGAGTTCGAGCAACTGTCCATTGTCGTAGCCCATCTTTTCAAAGTGGGGAGCAAACCATTCCCCATCGACGGAGTAGCGGGCAAAGCCCCCGCGTAGGTGATCGTAAATCCCTCCCATCCCCATTTTTTGGAGTGTAAAAAATACGGCTTCTCGCAGGTCTTCTCGGGAAGCCAGCAGCGCATAGTCCAAGACAAAGTGCCAGATGGCAGGCATGGGGAATTTGGGAATACGATTCATTCCGCCCCATTCTGGGTCAAATTGGGCTGCCAGTTTGGTAATCACCTCCACGAGTTCGTCCGCATCTAATTCCCCCTCCCCGGCTTGGATGCCATATTTGTCGGTTTCTTTGCGATTCAAACCACGGCCAAAGCCTTCGGCACTTTCCGCCAGTTGGTCGGCATGCCCCACAAAGGCATCCGCTATGCTACCTAGTAGCTGCTTCCATTTGGAATTGGGAAAGTAGGTGCCCCCATAAAAAGGCTTCTGATTGGGCATCAAAAAGACGTTGAGGGGCCAGCCCCCTTGCAGCCCCATGGCCTGCACTGCATCCATGTAAATGTTGTCTAGGTCGGGACGCTCCTCGCGGTCGATTTTGATGCAGACAAAATTGGCATTCATCAGTGCCGCAGTTGTGGCATCTTCGAAACTTTCCTTTTCCATCACGTGGCACCAATGGCAAGCGGAGTAGCCGATGGACACTAGGATGGGTTTATTTTCTGCTGTGGCGCGGTTCAAGGCGGCTGAACCCCAAGGATACCAATCCACGGGATTGTGGGCATGCTGCAGCAGGTAGGGACTTTG
>CAMBMU010000102.1 GCA_945868725.1 Spirosoma fluviale | reverse complement strand
ACATGGTCTTCCTGACCCAAAGAGGTGGGGATGGAATCTGCTGATGCTGGAAAGCAAAGTCCTTTGTTTTCTGAAGCCAAGGCTGCAGTGGTGTATTGGGGAATCATCATCCCCGAATTCAGCCCAGTCTCTTTGAGCAAGAGTTTGGGCACGCCAGGGGTACTGCCTTCAATGGAAAGATAAATCCGTCGGTCTGAAATATTACCAATTTCAGAGGCTGCCAAAGTCGCATAATCCAAGGGCAAGGCAATGGGCTGCCCGTGAAAATGCCCTCCAGATATGGTATGCTGGGCATCAAAGATCACCGGATTGTCGGTGACGGAATTGATTTCGATTTCTAAAGTTTGCTTGAGGTGCAAGTAGGCATTCCAACTTGCGCCATGCACCTGTGGCATGCAGCGCAGCGAATAGGGGTCCTGCACACGGGAACAGTTGGCGTGGGAAGCGACGATTTCGGAGTCCTTCAGGAGCTGGTGGAGGGTCTTCGCCACATGCAGGTTGCCCGCATAGGGACGAAGCTGATGGAGATCGGCCGAAAAAGGGGCAATGGACCCCAGCAAACCTTCAATCATCATGGCTCCGGTCAGGTTGGCATGGCTAAGCAATCGATGCAGGCGCTCTACCACCTTTACACCATGGGCAGCCATAAACTGGGTGCCGTTGATCAAGGCTAGCCCTTCCTTGGGCCCCAAGGTTAAGGCTGGTTTTCCCAATTTTTGGAGCAAGAGTCCAGCGGGAACTACTTCTCCACGGTAACTTACCTTGCCTGCCCCAATAAGCGGTAAAAATAAATGGGAGAGGGGTGCCAAATCCCCGGAAGCACCTACAGAGCCTTGGATGGGTACAAGCGGGGCGATTCCTTCGGCAATCATCCAGAGGATGCGCTCCAAGGTCTCGAGTCGGATACCCGAATACCCTTGAGCCAAGGCATGGCCTTTGAGCACCAGCATCAGGGTGGAAATTTCATCATCTACGGGTTCACCCACCCCGACTGCATGGCTTTTCAATAAGTTGTCCTGCAGGAGCTGCGTATCAGCAGCCGATATTTTGCTGGTGCAAAGCGGTCCAAATCCTGTATTGATTCCATACACAATCCGCTCTCCCGCTGCAATTTCAGCTACAGCAGCGGCTGATTGGTTTACTTTTTCAATTGCAGAAGGGCTCAAGACTCCTTGAATCTCTTTTCTCGCCAAGCCCAGTGCGATAGACGCGGTCAACTGCTCTTCACCGTATCGAAATGTCTTCATATCCTTTGGGGTTTTCAAAACCCCGAAGGATTTTGATTAAATTTTCAAAACCCCGAAGGATTCTGTTAATGAATTTTCAAAACCCCGAAGGATTTTAAATTAGTTTTTCAAAACCCCGAAGAATTTTGTTAATGAATTTTCAAAACCCCGAAGGATTTTATTTTTGTTTGTTCTGATTATCAGCTTTTTCACCACTAACCAGAGAAGAAAAGGTTTGTGGTTCAATTAGGTGAGCTGTGGACCGTTGACTGTGGTCTGTCAATTATCCGCAGTGATTAGCACGCATTGGGTCACTACAAAGTATTGCGGATAATCTTATCAAATCTACTTTTTTTTTTTGATGCCTAGTAATACTATATTTGTTAGTAACTGATACTTATAAAGCATCAATGGAACTGAGACACTTGACTTACTTTAAGGCGGTAGCAGAGGAATTAAACTTCCGAAAAGCTGCAGACCGCTTATTCATTTCCCAGCCTGGACTAAGCCGACAAATCAAACAGTTGGAGGAGGAATTGCAAGCACCGCTATTTGAGCGCGATAAAAAGCAGGTCAAACTGACCGCGGCCGGAACCTATTTGAAAGAGGAGGTAGATTTTGTGCTCAACCACCTCAAAATTACAGGACAGCAAGTCAAAGAAATTGCAGAAGGTCGGGAAGGCGAACTGCGCATTGGGTTTTTAGGTTCCGCTGCCAACCAGGTACTACCTGATCTACTCAACCAACTGAATACCCGATTTCCAGCTATCACGACGAGTTTGGAAGAATTGAGCAATCAGGAACAAATTGATCGAATTCAAAAGGACAAGTTGGACCTAGGATTTGTGCGTGTCGCTTCCTTACCTGAGGGACTCGAACGCAAGGTGGCGCATCGCGATACCTTTTCGCTGGTAGTACCCCAGGATCATCCGCTGCAGCCAGCAGATTTTCATTCCTTAGGACAGTTTGCAGAGGCGCCCTTTATTTTATTCTCTTCAGACTATTCCAACCAGTACTACGAGCAAATTTTGGGAATCTGCAGCGCAGCAGGCTTTCACCCAAAAATCAAACACAAATCGGTTCATGCCCTGACGATCTTTCGCTTGGTGGCCAATGGGATGGGAGTAGCCATCGTACCCAGCTCACTCCTGGTGGGCTATGCGGTACCCGTTCGTGGCATGGTGATCCCAGGCACTGCTGCATTTACCGAACTCAGTATGATCTGGAAGACAACCAATCGAAATCCGGTTTTGGGGAAGGTGTTGGGGTTAATTTAACTTTGTCAACAGTTGACAGACCACGGTCCACAGCACACTTTCTTAAATTTCAAAACTGATTCAATTTTTTGAAGTAGGCCCGAATAGACGAGTAGGACTTACTTTCTTGTAAAAAAGTCTGTGTTGATCCTAGCGCCACCTATATCCCATCAATTTTTTAGGATTATCCGCTTTTTTTAGCACTAACTAAGGAAAAATAAGGTTTGAGGTTCAATAAGGTGAGCTGTGGACCGTTGACCGTGGTCTGTCAGCGATTATCCGCTTGGTCAACTCTCAATTTGAGCCAGGGGCATCATTGCGGATAATCCATATTCAGTTTATATTAGTGGCAAAATAATAAACCGATGAATAAATTTCTTGCACTAATCACGCTACTATTTAGTACCGCTTTCTTTTATTCCTGTTCGGAAGGTGAGGCGGAGCCTCAGGTCAAGCTGCCAGACAATCTGGTTGTGACCGTGGAATACCTCGCTAACGGAGTAGTCAAGGCAAATTTTAAAGCAGATAATGCAGCATTTTTCAAGGTTAATTTTGGCACTCCAGCGGAGGTCAGTCAGCGAGTAGATGGCAACACAGCCTCCAAGACTTTTACCCAAAGAGGTAATTTTCAATTAAATGTACAGGCCCATGCTACAGAAACGGATTACGTGGTAGCCTCTCAGACCATTAGCATGACTGCAACCTTGCTGGGATTGGGTCCAAATGCAGGATATACAAGTCCTGATAGCTACGATGGATACAATAAGGTTTGGTCAGATGAGTTTTCGGATGCTACGCTTTCTTCGGATTGGACTTTTGAACTAGGGGATGGATGTCCTGCTAATTGCGGCTGGGGAAATCAGGAATTGGAGTTTTACAAGAAGGAAAATACAAGTCTACAGGATGGTAACTTGATCATCAGCGCAAAAAGGGAAAGTGCTGGCATAAAGAATTACACGTCTTCCAGGTTAATTACCAAAGGGAAAAAGTTTTTTACCTACGGAAGAGTTGACATCCGAGCCAAGCTTCCCAAAGGACAAGGAATATGGCCTGCATTGTGGATGTTGGGCGAAAATTTCTCTGAGGTCGGCTGGCCCAAATGCGGAGAAATTGACATTATGGAATTGGTTGGCGGTAGTGCCGAAAATAGAGATGGAACTATCCTCGGAACCGTGCATTGGGACAACGCCGGCAGCAATGCCAATTATGGAGGAAAAACCAGCCTACCCTTTGGAGTTTTCAATGATGAATACCATGTTTTTTCGATTATTTGGGATGCTGAAAAGATCGTTTGGTTAGTAGACAATGTTCAATACCATGTCATTGACATTCGGCCGGCGGAATTGAATGAATTTCAGAAACCCTTCTTCTTCATCCTAAATGTCGCAGTGGGCGGTACTTTGCCTGGTATCCCCGATGGAACAACAGTTTTCCCTCAGGAAATGAAGGTGGACTACATTCGCGTCTTTCAGAAAAAATAAGAATTTAAGTCAACCTCTCCATTAAACGAAGGAAGCAGAAATGCTTCCTTTTATTTGTTTTAGGATATTGGCATTTCGAGTACTGCTGCTCCCTATTTCTATGATTTTTGCCTGAATGCTAGGTTCGTAAAACTCCGATAATGCAGACTCCAGTTCCTCCGAAGTCATGACTGAAGCATAGTGAAATCCATACTCGGCGGCCAAGTGCACTGCAGTCAGGGCCTGATGGGTTTCAAAAAACTCGGCCAACTCGGGCTGACGAGCTGGACCATCGATTAGCCTAAAGATGCCTCCTGCATGGTTGTTGAGCACTATCACCCGTAAGTTTGGCATGGGGTAGTTATGCCAAAAGGCATTCCGATCGTAGAAAAAGGCCATATCCCCGGTGAGCAAGGTTACTGGCTCCTGGCAAATTAAACTGGCACCCACCGCCGTACTGCTGCTTCCATCGATGCCTGAGGTGCCACGATTGCAGTAGACTTCTTGTGTTCGTCTACCCAAAAAATTAACGTAGCGGATAGCCATGGAATTGGCCACATGGAGCTGACCAGTAGCGGGCAAGGCTTCCAAGACCTGCATTACTGCGCGATACTCTCCAAACTCAACCTCTTTCAAGGCTTTAGGGAGGATATTCGTAACCTGCTCCTCCAGCAGCTGCCAACGCTGCGCGTAATCGGATTCCAAAGGAGGAAGATGCGTGGCTAGCCAATTCAAAAAGTCCAAGGGATCGGATCCCAAGATCCGGGTAAGTCCTGCATAGGTATCCTTTGCCTGCCCATCGGGCTGAATATGCCAATGTTGTATGTCTTGCTTGCGAAGGAAAAGCTTGAGGGACTTGGAAATAATGGATTTTCCAAAACTGATCACTAGGTCGGGTGCTAGCGCTGTATGGAATTCTTCTCGTCCCAACCAATGGTCATGCAAGGTAATGGTGCCTTTTCCTTGCAAGTTGGATAAGGTGTCCGCCACGACGACGACCTGCTGATTTTTCGCCAAGCGCTCGATGATAGCAAGCAGGGCAGGATTCGATTCTTGTTGTCCAGGAACGAGCAGGATGCGCCGGAAACCGGAAAGTTCAGATTTCAACTTTTCCAGTGCCCCTTCGCCAAGTAGTACCTCTGAAGGTTCCAGGGTTACTACTGAAGGGTGCTTCGGAAAATGAAAGATTTCTCCCTCCTCAGGGTAAAAAGGTTCGCGTAGCGGAATATTGATATGCACTGGGCCAGCAGGAAACTGCTGGCTGAGTAGGATGGCTTCGTTGCTGATTCGATGGGCATGCCGCACCTGATCTGGGTGAGCAAATGTATCCGGGAATCGGAAACTTTTTTTCACATGCTTTCCATAGACTTCCTCTTGAAAGATGGTTTGTCCATCCCACTGGTCCACCCACTCCGGCGGTCGATCGGCGGTTAGCACGAGCAAGGGAATCTGTTGAAAAAAAGCCTCTGCAATCGCTGGATAGTAGTTGAGTACTGCAGATCCTGAGGTACAGACAAGCACCACAGGTTGCTTCAACTGCTGGGCCATGCCCAAGGCAATAAAGCCAGCAGATCGCTCGTCGGAAATCGTTCTGACCTCCATCTCTGGATGCCGGGCAAACGCTAGCGTCAGTGGAGCGCAGCGGGAACCGGGAGATAAAACCACCTGCCGAATGCCCTGCGCTGCACAGATAGCTACTAAATCAAGGATGGGCTGTAGGATCAAGGGTATGGATTTTGGATAAACTTACCGATGATTTCGCATTTCAATTCTGTTTCCTCCCATTCTTTTTCTGGATCGGAATCTTCGGTTACTCCAGCACCCGCATAGAGGACCACCTGTCCGTCCCGAAAGCTTGCCGTGCGGAGATTGACAAAGAGTGAAGTAGCGCCTTCGATCTGAACAGGCCCTAAAAAGCCCGCATAAAAACTCCGATCGAACCCTTCGTAGGCTTTCAAAAAGGCCTGAGCTTCTTTCCGAGGCATGCCACAAACGGCGGAGGTGGGGTGAAGCAAGGAGAGCATGACGCTACCGAGGTTGGCAAATCCTGTGCTTCGCATATTTACCTTAAAGTCCGAACGAAGGTGGAGGAGATTACCGGCAAGGATGGTTTTGGGTCCATGCTCCTCGTATTCCCTAAGGCGAATGGTCTTGAAGCAATCTACAATGTAACGACTGACTAAGGCCTGCTCTTCGATTTCTTTTTGCGTCCAAGCGGCAGATTTCAATGGATTATTCCCTTGTGCCGGCTGAGTTCCCGCCAAGGACATGGTATGAAAGTAGTCTCCCTCTGTTTTAATCAAGGTTTCAGGACTCGCTCCCATCCAAGTACCTACTTGGGGAATATGGAAAAAGTTGACAAAGGAATAGGGATACTGCGAAAGGAGAGTGGCTAGAGTTCTGCCTAAATCGAAGCCATCAGGCAAGGGAATCACCTTGGTGCGGGCAGGAACGATTTTTTCAAGGCTGCCTTCTGCGATGGTTTGGATGCCCCGCTCTACCAGTTGAAGGTAATGTTCTTTCGCTAGTTCTGCTGTGGTAGGGGTTGCGGAGTATTGAGTTTTGCTAGTAAGAAGCTTGGAAATATTTATTTTCAGTTCCGCACCGTCAACAGCTTCTCGATGGCCTTGCATCCAGTTTGGAAGGTCCTCTTGACTCAATGGAGAATCGAGAGAAAGTTTTTCGTAGCGATCTGCCTGTATAAAAAAAGCTTTTTTGTCTTCCTGGTCAGCAAAGGGATGCACGATAAATCCAGCAGGCAGCTCTTCCAAGTTCAGGGAAACGCGTCTGGGGCTTTGGCTAAAATCTTGAATGAAAGTGAGGTGAGAGGTTCTGGGCTTTCGCCACAGTGCAAAGGATCCACCTGAAGCCAAGCCTTCCTGGAGTAGTATATCTAGCCCTTCTTCGATTGAAATCGCCTTGCCTTCTTCCGTTAAATTCATTTTTTATCCAAGATGGCCATCGTAATTCTGCTGATGCAGCAGAGTTGATCGGCCTCGTTGACAATTTTTATTTCCCATACCTGGGTAGATTTACCCAAATGTACAGGTCTTGCGGTGCCTTTTACTCTTCCCGATTTGACCCCCCGAATGTGGTTGGCATTGATTTCCAAGCCCACGCAATCCTGTTTGTTTCGATCTATGGTCAAGGACGCAGCCACCGAACCCAAGGTTTCGGCGAGTACGACGTTTGCACCTCCGTGTAACAAGCCCATGGGCTGTATGGTTCGATGATCTACTGGCAAAGTTGCCTCCAAAAAATCTTCCCCTATTCCAGTGAATTCTAAGCCGATATGGTCCACCATCGTATGCACGCGAACCGTATTCAATTGCTCAAGGGTGGGTTGGGAAAGAAAAACCATGATTATTTGGGTTAAAACAAGTTTCTTTGGGGCTTGGACAAAATTAAAGAAAGTTGAACCTAAAAAAAATTTACCTGCTCCGACATGGGCAAACGGACTATAATTTACAAGGAGTAGTTCAAGGAAGTGGCATTGATGCTCCCATCAATGCAACGGGCAGGTCACAGGCGGATGCATTTTTTAAGGCCTATAGCCACAATTCGTTTGACCAGCTGTACCATTCCGCCCTCATCCGCACCCAGCAATCTATTCAAGGATTTATTGACTTGGGGATTCCTGTAACTTCTCTTTCGGAGTTAAATGAGATCTCTTGGGGAGATTACGAGGGTACACCCATGACTCCAGAAGAAGGGGAATACTACCGCCTGATGCTGCATCAGTGGCAGGAGGGCAATTTGGATTATGCGATTGCTGGAGGAGAAAGCCCCAATTCGGTTGCGGAACGGCTACATCGAGCGATTCAACAGATTATTAATGGTCCAGGAACGACCATCCTGGTGTGCATGCACGGCCGAGCGATGCGTATTTTTTTAAGTTTGATCTGCAACACTCCTCTGAAGGACATGGACCAGTACGAGCATGTAAACTTGTGTTTGTATCTTTTGCAGCAACAGGAGGAGGGCGGTTTTGTCCTACTCAAGCAAAACGATCAGGAACACCTTAAGGGGTTGAAGCAGATTTAGCAGACTTGAGAGCCTTCTTTTTCTGTTCTACATTCGCGTCAAATTGGTTCATGTAGCGCTGGTGAACCGCCTTGTTCTCACTCAAATCAAACAATCGAAAGGCGAGTTGCTGCAACTGGAACCGTCTTCCATCTTTCAAGTTAACCCAGTATTCCCCAAGCAAACATTCGTTAAATGCAGTCGAAGGAATTTCAATTAATAAGGCCAACTCAGAATTGCCTCCATAAATTTTGGTCGGAAAAAAAGGGCTGAGTTGCTGCGCGATGCTGCCTAGGTTGGTTTGAAGTAGGTTCAGCTCGGCTTGATCAAAAAGCACCAAAAAAGTCTTCGACTCCGGCTCTTTTGCAAAGCCCAAGCTGCAGGTACAAACGAAAAGGAAGAGGAGGACTATCTTTTTCATAGGTCTAATATAAATGCAAAATGGCTGCAAAATCAAGTTTGGGGGAAATATATTAGTCAACGGCTAACGGTCCACGGTCCACAGCAGATTGAAGTAATTTCAAATTTTGAATTCCTTTTGGGAATGGAATTTAACAATGGATGGCAGACTGCTGTCGACGGTTAACAGTGGACGGTTGACATTTTTTTTGGTGTCACCAGTCTAAAGTCTACGGAAGCACTAGTGATTCTGGATAGCTACTCAAGAGTCTAGTCTAATTTGGATGCTAAACTCTATCCCACAACGACTCGGCTGTCGTCTGTGGTCCGTCGACCGTTGACAAA
>CAMBMU010000101.1 GCA_945868725.1 Spirosoma fluviale | reverse complement strand
GAGGTCTTTTTCGGACCTCGAAGGTTTTTAATTTATCCTTTGAGGTCTTCTTCGGACCTCGAAGGATTTGATTTCTCAAAGAAGATAGATTGAAACCTTCGAGGTTTTGGTAAACCTCAAAGGTTAGACCTAACCTTTGAGGTCTTTTTTGGACCTCGAAGGTTTTATTTTTGCGAAAAAATAACCTCTATTAACCCTCAAGTTCCCTAAAATCAAATTGATTATCTTCTTCCTTGAGGTGATTTTTTTCAAACTCATCGATACCTCCAAACCAGTCCAATACCCAATCGATTTCAAGTTGATTTTCATTTTTTAAAATGAATTTTCCGTAGGACGAATAGTTCCATTTTTTAAAATCTTGAATTAATCCATGCCGTTGTGGATTCCGATGAATGTACTTGATTACCTCAGTTAAATAGCTGTCTGTATCAATTTGTTTCCTTTTGAATTTTCTTTGAAATAATCCTCCATGCCTTTCAAAAGCTTTGTTGTACGATTTTGAATAGGAATTCAAGAAATTAGAAAATGCAGAAAGAGCAGCAGGCTCATTTGTTAACTCCCTTACTTGAACTAAAAAGTGAAAATGGTTTGGAAGTAAGCAATAGCAAAAAGTAGCAAAATGGTTGGAGCAAAAATCAGAATACCTCCTAAGAAAGTAGGCGTAGTTTCTCTCATTTCTGAAAAGGAGTTCATTCCCAATTGTTCGCGAATAGATGTGGAAAAATTTTCCAGGGATTAATGGGTCATACATAAAAAATGAGTTTAAAAAGATGAGACCTAACCTTTGAGGTCTTTTTCGGACCTCGAAGGATTAATTATTTAAAAATAGAACTTTGAAACCTTCGAGGTTTTTGTAAACCTCAAAGGTTGGACCTAACCTTTGAGGTCTTTTTCAGACCTCGAAGGTTTTGAATTTATCCTTTGAGGTCTTCTTCGGACCTCGAAGGTTTAATTATTTAAAAATAGAACTTTGAAACCTTCGAGGTTTTTGTAAACCTCAAAGGTTGGACCTAACCTTTGAGGTCTTTTTCGGACCTCGAAGGTTTTGAATTTATCCTTTGAGGTCTTCTTTGGACCTCGAAGGTTTTGAATTTATCCTTTGAGGTCTTCTTCGGACCTCGAAGGATTTGATTTCTCAAAGAAGATAGATTGAAACCTTCGAGGTTTTGGTAAACCTCAAAGGTTTTTTTCCAAGAATGGATAGCGGTAGTCGGTAGGGGAAACGAATGTTTCTTTGATGGTGCGTGGTGATACCCAACGGAGCAAGTTGATCATGGAACCCGCTTTGTCATTTGTACCTGAGGCTCTAGCTCCTCCGAATGGCTGCTGTCCTACTACTGCACCAGTTGGCTTGTCGTTGATGTAGAAATTGCCAGCTGCATGCTTCAATTTTTGAGTGGCTAACTCAATGGCATAGCGGTCCTGAGAGAAAACGGCACCAGTAAGTGCATAAGGGGAGGTTTGGTCCACTAACTCCAAAACGGTCTCAAAATGCTCCTCATGGTACACATAGATGGTCAAAACTGGACCAAAGATCTCCTCACACATGGTCTTGTACATCGGGTCCTGAGTTAGGATGACTGTTGGCTCGATGAAGTAGCCCTTTGACTTGTCATACTTTCCACCAGCGATGATCTCTACGCCAGGAGCAGCCTTAGCTTGGTCGATGTAAGCAGCGATTTTATCGAAGGATTTTTCATCGATTACTGCATTGATAAAGTTGCTGAAGTCCTCAGTCCCTCCCATTTGAATGGATGCTAGGTCTTCAAGCATGTGTTTTTTGATTTCCTCCCATAAGTTGGAAGGAAGGTATGCTCTCGAAGCGGCTGAGCATTTTTGGCCTTGGTATTCAAACGCACCACGAACTAGTCCGACGGCTACTGCCTTTGGATTTGCAGATTTGTGTGCCAAGACAAAGTCTTTGCCTCCTGTTTCCCCCACAATTCTTGGGTAGGATTTGTAGCGGGTGATGTTTTCGCCTACCGTCTTCCAGATGTGTTGAAAAACACCTGTTGATCCGGTGAAGTGGATTCCCGCAAAATCAGGATGCTTGAAGATTACGTCTCCTGCTGTGGGTCCGTCCACAAAAATCAGGTTAATCACGCCATCAGGCACGCCAGCCTCTTTGAAAACTTCCATGAGCACTTGTGCGGAATAGATCTGGGTGTAGGCCACCTTCCAAACGACGGTGTTTCCCATCAGCGCTGCTGAAGTAGGCAAGTTGCCTGCGATGGCGGTAAAGTTGAAGGGTGTCAAGGCAAACACGAAGCCCTCGAGGGGTCGCTGCTCCAATCTATTCCATACACCCGCACCGGACACGGGAGGCTGCTGTGCATAGATTTCGCACATGTATTTCACATTGAAGCGGAGGAAGTCAATAAATTCACATGCCGCATCAATCTCTGCCTGGAAGGCATTTTTGGACTGGCCGAGCATGGTAGCTGCATTGATTCGGGCACGGTAAGGACCGGCGAGTAAGTCGGCTACTTTTAGGAAAATTGCTGCGCGCTGTTCCCAAGCCATATTTTCCCAGGCTTCCTTCGCTCCTAATGCAGCTTGGATAGCCTGCTCTACATGGGAACGGTCCCCTTCGTGAAAGTGGCCTAAAATATGTTGATGATCGTGTGGAGGAGAAATAGTCCTTGTCTTGCCTGTTCGTACCTCTTCGCTACCGATATACATAGGAATATCGATTTTTTGGGAACGAAGTGTAGCCAGCATGGCTTGTAATTCCTTTCGCTCAGGGCTTCCTGGAGCGTAAGCCTTTATTGGCTCATTTACTGGAGTAGGTACGTTGAAAAATCCCTTTAACATGGCGGTTGAGTTTGCGTGAATTGAGAAAACAAAGATAGGATATCCCTAGGAATGTGAAGGTGCTTTTCCTCACAAAAGGAGCTCTAGTTCTTTTAGGTGTCGGATTTCGTAGGTGGGCTTGAGGTCTATGGATTTTCCCTCGGGATTGAAGTAAACTTGGTCTATGGCCGCTCGCTGTGCTCCAAGAATGTCTGAGTTGGGGTTGTCACCAATCATCAAGCAGCTGCTCGCATCGGTTTGAAGTTGCTCCAAGGCGTAATAAAATATTCTAGGATCGGGTTTTTTGTGTCCCGTAGTCTCTGAGGTGACCACCAGCTCAAAATAGTCAGTGATTCCGGAGGATCTCATTTTTTTTGCCTGAGACTCATTGAATCCATTGGTAATTACATGAAGTCGGTAAGACTTTTGGAGGTAGGTTAAGATTTCTTTGGAATATGGGAAAAGGTGGGGCTTGGAAGAAGTTCGGTGCATGAAGTCCTCCTCAAAGGGGCTGGGAATTGCTTCGGCATTCCCTCCAGCATGGCTAAAAATTCGAGGAAAGCGTTCGCGACGCAGTCCTTGTTTGTCGATTTTGCCGAGGTTGTAGTCATCCCACAACTGGTAGTTGATGGTGTGGAAGGAAGAGAAAAACTGCTCGAAGGTTGGAATGCCCAAGTCTTGCAAGGAATAGATTTGAAAGAGTTCCGAGAGGGATTCGCGTACATTTCGATCGTAATCCCAGAGGGTGTGGTCTAGATCGAAGAAAAGATGCTGGTAGGTTTTCAATTGACTTAGCGTCTGTACTGATTGTTCTGAATTTTGTTGGCGGCGAGTTCTCGGTTGGACTTTAGGATTTCGTAGGTTTCTTGATCCTTGGTTAGGTTGGCATCTTTCTGAATCAGTTTGAATATCTGTTGTAAGATTTCAAGGTATTCTTCCAAGATGTAGTAAAACATCCACTGATCCGTCCTGCGGCTACCTAGGAGACCAGCATTCTTTAGGTATATCAAGTGGCGGCTCGTTTTTGTTTGCGTAAAATCCAAAATTAGTTCTAGGTCGGAGATACTCAACTCCTTGTTTTGCATGAGCAAATGCAGGATGCGGACTCGCGGTTCTTCCGAAAGTGCTTTAAAAATTCGCAAACCATAGTTTAAACTGATATTTTTGAGTCTCATTTGTAAGTTTTAACTTCGGTAACGAGGTGAAACGAAAATAATCGCTGAAATTGGCTTAAAATCATCAAGAAGTCCAAGGGCAGTACATCTTTGAACCCAATATTCGTGAAAATAACCTATTTATATGCGCTAATTCTGTTGTCGGGATTTTTTTTCTGCGCGCAAGACCTGATTGCTCAAGATAAGCAAGAAAAAAAAGTCGTTCAGCTTTCAGGGATTATCCTCAATTCGGATAGCACAGACGCCGTTCCTGGGGTAAATATTTATGTGCCTAAAAAAGGTAGGGGAACTGTTTCTGGACGATTTGGTTATTTTTCAATGCCTGTTCTCGAAGGGGATACCATCGTATTCACGTTTATTGGTTTGAAGAAGCAAACTTTCAATGTTCCGCAAAAAATGGAGAATGACCGCATCTCCTTGATTTTGACCATGGAAGTGGACGAAATCGCGCTTGCTGAAATTGAGGTTTTGCCTTATCCTACCGAAGATGAGTTTAAGCAAGCGGTGTTAACCATGTCGGCGGCAGATCCGATGTCCATCAGCCGAACGAATATGCGTCCCGAGATGCTGCTCCGTTGGGCGGAGGCGATGCCAGCTTCTGGCAATGAGAATTTCCGAGCTTTCCAAGAGTCCCAAATGCTCCAAAATCAAGACATCTACGGCCCTAGGCCCTTACGTATCTTGGACCCCTTTGCCTGGTCACAATTCATCCGCTCCATCAAACGAGGCGACTTTAAAAGTAAATAAACCAGATTTTTTTCGAGGTTTTGGGTGATTTTCAATAAATCCTTGACAAACATTTGGTCGGATTTATTTAAAAGGATATCTTTGTGCCTCATTTCAGAAAAGCAATACTTAAAACTAGCAATAACATGAAAAGCGATATTCATCCAAACTACAGAGACGTGGTGTTTTACGACACCTCTAGTGAATTCAAGTTTTTGACCAAGTCTACTATCGAAACAAACGAGACAACCGTTTGGACAGATGGCAACTCTTACCCGGTTTACAAAATAGAAGTGAGCTCTGAGTCTCACCCATTTTACACGGGTAAGAAGATGATGTTGGACACTGCAGGTCGTGTGGAGAAATTCAACAAGCGCTACGCCAAAAAGTAATTTGGACTTTCGTCCTTCGAAAAAGTCTCCCGGAGCAAGTATTCCGGGAGACTTTTTTATTTTTGTTCTATGAAGCACCTCCTGTTGTTTGACGATCCTGCCATACGCGGGTCGCTCCTTCCCTTTACTTTTACTCGGCCTATTGCCGACCTCCGGGTAGGGATCTTAAAAGTCTCTGAAAAATGGGAGAAATACGCAGGAGCAGAGGTGTCCTATTGGACCCAAGACTACCTTCAAAATCTTTTTCCAAGGGGAGGGCAGCCTGGGATTGCAATCAATGGCTCCTGGTTGCCAGATACGCATTCCTGGCAGCAAGTCATGGCCTTGAAGGAGAATGAAGCCTTGTTTTTTGGAAAAACCTTATTGGCAACCGCTTGTGGAGGGCAGGAAAAAAGCCTGGCTTTTGCCTCTGAAAAAAAAATCATTCAGGCAGCACAAGAACCCGTTCTCCTTCAAAAAACCTGGCATATTTTTCAATTTAATGCTGCTGAGATCCGTAAGGATTTTAACCTACTCACTGCAGGAAGGAAGTCTCAACCCATTCAAGATCCACATACCCGATGCTATGGTGAAGATCAAATTTTCATCGAAGAAGGTGTTCAAATCAGAGCAGCGATTCTCAATGCCGAAGGTGGACCCATTTATTTGGGAAAAAACTCCGAGGTACAAGAAGGTGCCTTGATTCGAGGCCCCTTTGCGCTATGCGAAGGTTCCACGGTCAATATGGGCGCAAAATTACGAGGAGATACCACCATTGGGCCGTATTCCAAGGTGGGTGGAGAGGTATCTAATTCGGTGATTATGGGTTATTCCAACAAGGGGCATGATGGATTTTTGGGCAATTCAGTGATTGGAGAATGGTGTAACCTTGGTGCAGACACGAATACCTCCAACCTCAAAAACAACTATGCTTCCGTTAAACTCTGGGATTATACCAAAGGAGGGTTTGCCAATACCGGGCTTCAGTTTTGTGGCCTGATGATGGGGGACCACAGCAAGTGTGGTATCAATACCATGTTCAATACGGGTACCGTCATCGGTGTGGGCGCAAACGTGTTTGGAGATGGGTTTCCTCGAAATTTTATTCCTTCCTTTGCCTGGGGTGGTGCAGCCGGTTTTTCCACGTTTACGCCTCCTAAATTCCATGAGACTGCTCAGGCAGTTTACGCTCGAAGAGGAAAAGAATGGGGACCCGCTGAAAAAGAAATTCTCGATAAGGTTTTTGATTTGACCAAAAGCTATAGAATTTGGGATAAAACTTCCTGACCCACCGCACTATGCAGTTTGCAGCGATCCCCGGACTTCCGGAAACCAAAGAAAAGCTACTTAACGCGGTTAAGCTGAACCATCTCGCCCATGCCCTTTTATTTCATGGGCCGGAGGGATCAGCCAATTTGACCCTGGCACTCGCGCTGGCAAGCTACCTGTACTGTGAGCAAAAATCGGATACCGATTCCTGTGGTACCTGCGGCTCTTGCCAGCGGATGAATAAATTGATTCTTCCTGACTTAAATTTTGCATTTCCTGTCATTGCCTCTTCCAAGGAAGAGGATGGAGATGAAGAGGCGAAGGAGGAGAAATCAGATCTGCTGGGCAACTGGCGGAAGTTTGTGTTAGGGCAGCCCTATGGCAATGTGCACGACTTCATCTACTTCAATGGCTTTGAAAAAAAGCAGTTAAATATCACCAAAGCAGCAGCTCGGAAGATGATCCAGACGCTGTCCTTGACATCATTTGAGGGCGGTTATAAAATCATGCTCATTTGGGCACCTGAATATTTACACCCTTCGGCAGCGAATGCTTTGCTCAAGATTATCGAAGAGCCCCCAGCCAAAACATTTTTCTTGCTGGTCACTTCCCAAGCCGATCAACTGCTTACCACCATTTTGTCGCGGACACAAAAAATACTCGTTCGTGCATTCTCAGACGAGGAAGTGAGCAGTCACCTCGTAGAAACAGGCAGATGTGAAGCCAAGGCGGCTGCTCAAATTGCCATGTTGGCTGACGGCAACATGCGGGCAGCCTTTCTGTTAATTGATCAGGTAGAGGATCAGACTGTCCGTCAGCTTCGGGACTGGTTTCGCCTTTGCGCTACCAAAAATTTAAAAGAGATCTTTCTTCTTTCGGAGGATTTTCATAAGGCGGACAAGGAATCTCAAAAGTCCCTTATGCTTGCAGGATTGAATGTGACCCGTGAGATCTTATTGAAAAATCTTGACTTAGACCACCTCCTACGAACTACCGACGAGGATCGAACCTTCATCAACAACATCAGTAAAAAGATGTTAACGGAGGAGAATGCGATCCAACTCTACCAGACCTTTAACGATGCACACTACCATTTGGAAAGAAATGGGAACGCAAAAATGATTTTTACCGACCTATCAATGGAGATCCTATTGATGATGTCCAAAAACTGAGGAGATGAAAAAAAAGATTCTAGGACGGAAAGAAAAAATCACGCTCCCTGGGTTGGGTCTAAACCTAGTGGGAGCAAAAATTGATACCGGAGCCTATACGAGCAGCCTGCATGCAGAAGAAATTCGGATTGAAGAGATTGAAGGGCGAAAATTGCTTTATTTTAAAATTCTGATGCCCGCACACAAGAAATTTACGGGTAAAACTCTTTTTTTTGAATCTTACCGAGAAAAGAAAGTCAAAAACTCCTTCGGACAGGTTGAGGTCCGCTACTTGATAGAAACAAAGCTCCAACTAGCAGGAGAAACCTTTCGAGCTGAGTTTACGCTCACCGATCGGTCTAGCATGAAAAATTCCATTCTGCTGGGCAGAAAAATTCTACGGGGGAGATTTCTCGTGGATGTATCCAAAACCAACCTAGGTAAACCCTACCGCAAAAAGAAATGAAAATCGCTGTCCTTTCGAGGAACCCTAAATTATTTTCAACCCAACGGCTGATTGAAGAGATCCAAAAGGCGGGTCATGAGGCCATGGTGGTAGATCATAGTCTTTGTGATCTGATCATTGAGCAAGAAGGACCTTCTATCCTCTACAAAGGGCAAAAACTTGAGGGTATAGATGCGATCATTCCGCGTATCGGGGCTTCGGTTACTTTTTATGGCACGGCTGTGGTTCGGCAATTTGAATTGATGGGGGCCTTTTCTGCAGTGACTTCTCAGGCAATCGTTCGAAGTAGAGACAAGCTCCTGAGTTTGCAAATTCTTTCAAAAAATGGTTTGGGAATGCCAAAGACGGCCTTTACTAATTTTTCCAAGGGAGGAGAGAAGCAGCTGATCGAACAGGTGAGCGGGCCTCCCGTGATCATCAAATTATTGGAAGGAACTCAAGGCTTAGGGGTGGTTTTAGCAGAGACCACGAAGGCAGCTCAATCGGTTGTGGATGCATTTCATGGCTTGAAGGCCCGGATCATCGTTCAGGAATACATCAAAGAGGCAAAGGGAGCGGATATTCGAGCTTTTGTGGTCAACGGGAAGGTAGTTGGGGCGATGAAAAGACAAGGTGCGGAGGGAGAGTTTCGCTCCAATCTACATCGAGGAGGAGTGGCTACGGTGATCAAACTGAGCCGAGTAGAAAAGCTTGCAGCTCTCAATGCTGCCAAGGCCCTAGGGCTGGATGTGGCAGGGGTGGACATGCTTCAATCTGCGCGTGGTCCTTTGATTTTGGAGGTGAATAGTTCTCC
>CAMBMU010000100.1 GCA_945868725.1 Spirosoma fluviale | reverse complement strand
TCCTTTGCTTTCCAAGCCCCGCGGTGGGCGATCACTTTATTTTGAATAAAGGAAGACTGGGCCAGGCTAGTTTGGATAAAAAAGGTCATCAAAAGTAGGGAAAAGATGATTTTTTGCATGGGAGGGAAGAACTATATTCAAGATAAATGTAGTAAAAATCTCAAGAGGGCTGTGGGATAGCAGGTAAACTTCACCAAAACTTAATCTACTGGATTTTGCGATTTTGGTATAGAAAAAAAGCGCTCCAAATTTTCGGGGCGCTTTGTTTTGCTTGTCCTAGCTAATCGTTTACTTAAACCCCAAATCAATCAAACCCTTATGGCTGATTTTTATGGCTTCCATGGGGTCCAAACCGAAAGTTTGGTCTTGCTCCACCAAGTAGAATTCCATGCCAGACTTTTCCTTTTGGGCAAGAATTGATTTAAAGTCTATGGTGCCTGTTCCCACGGGAGCAAACTTACCTTCCTTATCCATGTCTTTCACATGCCATGCCTTGAATCGGCCTGGATATTTCTCAAAGTAGGTGAGTGCATTCGCATTCGCTTTGGTCACCCAATACAAGTCCATTTGAAAGTTTACCCACTCGGGATTACATTTTTCAAGGAGCAAATCTTCGATGACCGTACCATCAGCGAGGGGCTTAAACTCGAAATCATGGTTGTGGTACAAGAGCTTCAACCCTGCTTTATGGCACTTTTCTCCCAAGGTGTTCATAATGTTCACCAGCTCAGCTGCGGTGCCTTTCATGCCCATGGCATTTGAAGTAGGATCATTGGTAAACATGCCCATAGGCGGTACTGGAATCACAAAGTAGGAGATGCCTGCAGCTTTCACATCTGCAATAAGTTGATCCGCATTTTCCAAAGTCACCATTCCCATATGTGCAGAGATGGCTTTCAATCCTAGGGAGTCTAGGGTAGATTTGAATTCGGCTGGTGTCATGCCGTAAAACTTGCCTTCGACATAGTTAGCGGACTCTACGTAGGCATAACCCGCATCCGCAACTGCTATCAGGGTCGCTTTAGGATTGATGGCCATGGAATCGCGTAGGGTGTATAAGGCCAATCCGCCAAAATTATCAGAAGCTTCTGTACCAGTAGTGGAGGTCTCTGAGGCTGGACCACAGGAGAAGATTCCTAGGGTGAGTCCCAAAAGTAGGGATAGGGTATGGATTATTTTTTTCATAGAGCTGGGGGTTAAACGGAAATTCAATGTACCTAATTATAGTTCACTTATTCCTCTTTTAGATAAAAGGAACAATAGGCGAAGGTGAAGCTTATTCAAATCCAAATAACACCGGGAAAAGAAAGCATACAATAGCTGTCCAGAGTAGGTAAATCGGTAGGTAACGTACCAAGGTCAAGCCTACCGCTTCCAACTCACTTTTTCCGCGTACGGTCTGGATCAGCTGCCTCGATACCAACACCAAGTGGACTAGCATGACTAGGTTGACACCAAGGACGGCCAGTCGGTTGGGCGTAATGCCCCATTCTGAAATTCGAAAGGCGATCGCAGACAGTGCGATGCCATTGACCAGCAAGGTGGTGAGCGAAAGAAATACCAAGATCCAGGTCATGTAGCCCACTTTTTTCTCCGTATAGGATTCTGCTACCGAGAAAAAAATGAGTGCCATGACTCCGATTAAGAGGATGTTGAAAAGCAATAGAAAATCTCGGTCATTGTAGGGGTCTTTCCCCGCATAGACAATAGCTACCAAATAGCTGAGCAGCATCACCAATACCAAGGGGCTGAAAATCTTGGCGACGATGGGAGGCACCTTATTCACCAATTCTGGGTTGGTCTCGGTAATGAGTGTGGCTAGCAAAGGGGCTGCCGCAAGTCCGTACACGACAATGTACTGGAAGTAGACTTCTGTGATATCGAGGCCAATAAGGTCAAAAAGGCCAATGGTAATACCAGAAAGTAGGCCTCCTGCAAGGATAAGTATGCCGCCTACGATGATCGTTTCACCGTTGTAGTTGAGGTAAGAAAGTCGCTTGCTTAGGTCCTTTAGGTTGGTACTCGAATAGACAAATCCAAGCATTCCCCAAAGAAATAGGGGCAGGTGGATGCAGGCTAGAATTAGGGTGTCACTAGTTTCCGCTTCCGGTAGTAAATTGATGTAGCATGCTGCTAGGAGGGTGGTGATTAAAGGTACGAGGACAGCCGATAGGGGCAGCTTATTTTTACGGATAAAATAGGCATAGAGGAAGGGGAATACCACAAATCCCAGGTTGCGAGGATAAAAGAATTCGTCTTTTATATCGAATAGGGCAGGGAATTTGGCCAGGGTACCTGCCAGTAGTGCTGCTAGTCCAATGAATTGCCAGTCGCCTTTGGATCCCCATTGGATTCCTTCCGACTCGAAATGCAGGCGTTCGTACCAGGCATCAGCCAGGGGATTGCCTTTTAGCGAGGGATAGAGTTCGGTAAAGCTGCGGGTAAAGGCAGTTTTATTTTTCCGGTAGAGCTTTTCCAGTTCGGCTGGTTGATCAAGAAGAGAGAGGATTTGCTCGTTCATGGTTTTTTTTATTGGAATAATTGCGGAGCAAATTGACTCAAGTACACGCGCCAGTTTCTCCAGGTATGTCCGCCCTCACTTTCTACGTAGGTGTGGGGCATCTTCATCCCCTTCAATTTCTCCAAGTACTCTTGGTTGGCCTTGTAAAGGAAGTCGGTTTTGCCGATGGCAATCCAGTAGAGCTTGTAGCCATTGTCCTGCTGGGCTTTCAAGGTTTGGTCGATGTTGCTGTAGACTCGTCCGGTAGCGTCTTCACGCTCCATGATGGCAGCAGAGAATAAACCGACGTAGTCGAAGGTATTTGGGTAGTATCGGGACACATGCAGCGTATGGAAACCTCCCATGGAAAGGCCGGCGATGGCACGGTTCTTTTTGTCTGCCTTCACGCGGTAATTGCTTTCCACAAATCGGATGATGTCTTCAAAAGCGCCTTCGTAGGTACCATCCATGGTTTTGGGGATCATAAACTGGGGCTTGTAGAAGTTTTTACTGCCCTCTCCAGGAGCTCCATCTTGGATCACGTTGCCATTGGGCATCACGACGACCATAGGCTTGGCTTTGCCTGTAGCAATCAAGTTGTCTAGGATCTGAGCAGTTCTCCCCAAGTTAATCCAGGCTTCCTCATCTCCTCCAGCTCCATGTAGGAGGTAGAGGACTGGGTAACTCTCCCTGGAGGTTTCGTATCCAGGAGGGGTGTACACCGTTAATCTTCTGTCCATTCCTAGGCCTGGAGAATCGTACCAGCGTCTACTTACGGTACCGTGTGGAATGTCGTTGGTCTTGTACAGGTCACCTTGTCCTCCACCGATCAAAAAGAAGTTGGTGGCCGTACCCACGTCTCGAATCAAGAAGGGATTGCTCGGATCGGTAGCGGTGAAGCCATCCACCACAAAGGAGTAGGCGTAAAGTTCCGGGTTGAGGGCGCTGGTTTTATAGGACCAAACTCCATTGGCATCTTTGGTGAGTGTTGCCTTTCCTGGTCCATCCATTTGGCCCATGGGGGTGTCCATTTTTACAGGAGGAAGAAAATCCCCGGTCACTTGAACCGCCTGTGCATTGGGGGCAAAGAGCCGGAAGGTGACCGTGTTATCGGTATTAACTTCGGGGGAAACAATGTTTTGAGCTTGGAAAAGGGCTTCTTGCGCAGAAGCGGCAAATCCGAAAAATAGGCTACTCATCAGCAGGGTGATAATTTTTTTCATAATGGGTTTGTGTTTGAGCTGGTCTAAAGTTAGCCAATGACTAAGGAAGTGCAAGGGGAATTTTTTTGAGTGGTTTTAGTCCAAGGCAAAAAAACTTTGTAAAGATTTTCGCTCTCTAACAACTCCCCAAAAACTTCATTTGCCAATCCCCACTGTCCACGGTATCTTTGCCCCTCAAGTAATTCCTAACGCCGTGGCAAATAAAACCGTCAATGTAGGTTTGGTCCAACTTTCCTGTACCGGGAATCCGACCGAAAACATGCAAAAAACTACTGCAGGCATTCGCACTGCTGCCCAGAAAGGGGCACAAGTCGTCGTCCTGCAGGAACTCTTTCGCTCTC
The DNA here is from genome assembly GCA_945868725.1 of Spirosoma fluviale. Taxonomy (GTDB): domain Bacteria; phylum Bacteroidota; class Bacteroidia; order Cytophagales; family Cyclobacteriaceae; genus Algoriphagus. The sequence goes on along the minus strand of CAMBMU010000100.1, from coordinate 4,727 downwards.
GCTACTTCTGTGATGTGGAGGAGTACGACAACTTCCTGCTTGCCGAAGCCATTCCTGGTCCTTCGACAGAAACCCTTGGCGCACTAGCCAAGGAACTCGGCGTAGTCATCGTCGCTTCCCTATTTGAAAAACGTGCCGAAGGCTTGTACCACAACACCACCGCGGTCCTTGATGCGGACGGAACTTACCTCGGTAAGTACCGCAAAATGCACATCCCTGACGATCCCGGCTATTACGAGAAATTTTACTTTACGCCTGGAGACTTGGGCTACAAGGTTTTTGCAACCCAATTTGGAAAGATCGGAGTCCTCATCTGCTGGGACCAGTGGTACCCAGAGGCAGCCCGCATTACTTCCTTGATGGGTGCTGATTTTTTGGTGTACCCCACGGCCATTGGCTGGGCCAAGGCTCAAGATGCCGCTACCAATGAGGAGCAATACGGTGCCTGGCAGACCATTCAGCGCTCCCATGCCGTAGCGAATGGTATTCCTGTGGTGTCGGTCAACCGTACCGGCGAGGAAGGAGCCATGCAATTCTGGGGTGGTTCCTTCGTAGCCAATCCCTTTGGTCGCGTGACCTACCAGGCCCCACATTTGACAGAAGAAGTCCACGTGGAAACCTTGGATTTGAGCGGTTCCGATAGCTACCGCACGCACTGGCCATTTTTACGGGATCGTAGAATCGATTCCTACGGCCCGATTACGAAGCGTTTCCTTGACGAAGAATAAGCCATGCAGGACCTTTTCCAACTGGCCAAAAGTGGAGCGGTAACCCCCGCATCCCTCGGCTACTATTTTCCAGCGGAGTTTGCCCCTCAAAAAGCCATGTGGCTCAGTTGGCCACACAAAGAAGAAAGTTGGCCGGGAAAAATAGAGACCATCTACACCCCTTATGCACAATTTGTCAAAGAAGTAGCCTTGGGACAAGAAGTGCACATCAACGTAGCCGATGCGGCCATGCAGGCATTTGCTACCCAACAGTTGGAACTGGCAGGAGCGCGCATGGAGCGGATACATTTTCACCTTTTTCCGACCAACGATGCCTGGTGCCGTGACCATGGCCCGGCATTCTTAATCAATCCTGCTGCCGCCACACCCAAGGTGCTCGTAAAGTGGAACTACAATGCCTGGGGAGAAAAATACCCTCCCCACGACTTAGATAACCAGATTCCCATCCGCATCGCAGCCGAGTTGAATATTCCTTGTTTCACTCCTGGCATTGTCATGGAAGGAGGATCGGTGGAATTTAATGGCAATGGGACTTTGCTTACCTCCAAGGCCTGCTTACTCAATCCCAACCGCAACCCGCACCTCAACCAGGAGCAAATCGAGCAGTACCTCTGTGACTACTATGGCGTACGCCAAATCCTCTGGGTAGGGGACGGTATTCTTGGAGACGATACTGATGGGCATATTGACGATATCACCCGATTTGTGAATGCAGATACCGTCGTCACCGTGGTGGAAGAAAATAGAGCGGATGGGAATTACGCCATTCTTCAGGAAAATCTTCACCTGCTGCAGCAAATGCGCCTCGAGAATGGCAAGCCACTGAATGTAGTGGAGCTTCCCATGCCAAGTCCTGTGATTTGGGAGGAACAGCGACTTCCCGCTTCCTATGCCAACTTCTACATTGCCAATGAAGTGGTGGTGGTGCCTACCTTCCGAGATAAAAACGACCAAAAAGCATTGGATATCCTGTCTACCTGTTTCCCTACCCGTCGGGTAGTGGGCATAGACAGTACCGACATCATTTGGGGATTGGGATCCTTTCATTGTCTCAGCCAGCAGGAACCTGCCGTGAATTCAATTGCCTAGAAAATAATATCCCGTTCCAAAAGGTAGGATTTCACCCTATTTTTAGCGGTCAGTAAAACAAACAGCATTCCTTTTCGCTTTTCTTACAAATTTTACTCATGAAACAACTCCTTTATTCCGTTCTACTCCTGGCCTCCCTATCATCTTGTGGCGTTTTGAACACAGCCAGGACCAAAAACATCACCTACATGGAGGCTACCGCTACGCTTCCTCAAAAGAGCTTGAATGTTTTTGCTCCCAGAAATGCTAAAAATGCACCCGTTTTGATCTTTATTCATGGAGGGAGTTGGCACAGTGGCAAAAAAGAGATGTACGATTTTATGGGCAACCGCCTCGCGGCAAAAGGGGTGGTATCGGTAATTATCGACTATCCCTTGGCACCTGACTACCAGTTGCCAGCCATGGAAAAGGCCAGTGCACGAGCCGTCCAATGGGTGAACGAGAACATTGCTTCCTATGGAGGGGATCCCACGAATATGTATGTATCGGGTCATTCCGCTGGAGGTCATTTGGCGGCCTTGGTAGCCATCAAGGAAGAGCCTTGGAAGGAATTGGGCATGACGAACCCTTTGAAAGGCGCTATTCTGAATGATCCTGCGGGTTTGGATTGGTACTGGTTTCTGACCGAGCTAAAGGAAAAATACAACAAGGAAGATAATTACGATGCCTTTACGGCTGACCCTGCGGTTTGGAAGACCTATTCACCGATCTATTACCTGGAGACGAAGGAAATCCCCCTATTGGTCCTAGAAGGGGAGCTCACTTATCCTGGAATCAAATTGACCGTAGAGCGCTTTCGCAAGGCTGCGGAAGAAAAAGGGCTGAAGCTGGATTATTCCTTTTACCCCAAAACCAAGCACATTCCCATGATTACCCAATTCTATTTTCCATGGAGCAGGGGATATAAGGATGTGTTGAAGTTTATGGAGGTAGGGCAGTAGGGCCTTTCCACTTTGGAGAGGATCAGGAAACCTTCTAGAATTTATCGGCTATATTTCGCTATGAAAAACAGTGTGCTAGCTATTTTTTGTGTTTTTATTTCACTATTTCTTATAGGTAGTTGCACCTTATTTGAAGAAGAGACTTTTATTGAAGACGGAAAAAACATCCGTTTCATATTTGATGCCGGACTAAACGAGGAACCTCGATTTGGACTTCCCAAAGATGCAAATGGCTATTATTACATGACTTTGACCAAAGGGGGGCAAAAAATACAGCGGATTTCAGCGCGCCTGCTCGATGGCGGTAAAATTGTCGATACCAAATGCTGTGGACCTCGGCAAAAAGTAACCTGGAGTAGCAACCTGTACTGGTGGATTTTGGCAGGAGATACGGTCGCAAATATTACTAAAACGTATTTCAATACCTTTACTGGCCAACTCCAGTACTCCAATTTACCACCCCTGATTAATTGGAAGGATGAGCTCGTTCCTGCAGTCAATTCCTCCTCCTACACCGATGAATTTACTGGGCGAGTGAGTACGGTCATTGCTCCCGTTGGCAAGATGAAGGGGGATACGCTCACGGTCTATGCACGGTATTACCACTCCATTTCGAGTTATTCTGGAGGGTCTAGCTTCTATAAGCCTGTGGGATCCTTGGAAATTGTGGATTCTGTAAAAATTGTGCTGAGGTAGAAAATCTCCCTTTCTTCCAGGGAAAATCCCATTTAGGAATTGGGATTTACTTCCCTTTTTGGCTCAACCTACTACTCACAATTACTTTAAAAAATCTAACTCAATACCTCGATAAATCCCAGAATCCAGCCTTTCCTTCAAACGCGGGTAATCATCTTCCCAAAAAGGAGAATCGTAATTCAATTCCACAGAGTTTTTTTCCACTTCAATTTTGGCTACATAAGCAATCGTGAGCTGTTGATACTTTGCATGCGTAGTTTGATAGGCTTTGCGGAAGGCTGGAGAATTTTTTAGGTAGTTGTAGGTGGCTGGTGCGTAGTTTTTTGCATACAGTAAATACTCCTTGATAAAAAAGTCGAATTCAAAAAAAGCGGTCATCTCACTGGCGCTATGCATTACCCATCGGTCGAGGTAGTCTGAGCCAAAAACTTCCTTATATACCGGAAGCATGTCGTACTGATACTTGGATCCTAAGTAGTACGCATTCAACTCATCCAACAATCCAATGACTCCATGTGCTTGCTTAGAGCTGGTACCTTCAATGTAGGTATCGTAACGAAATGTTTGTAGGTCGTACGAGATGGTCTCTGAAAGTTCGTTGGAGGGGAAAATGTAACCCTCCTCAATTTCTATCCAGTATTCCTCTCCTGGGCCATGGTAAAAACCTTGCTGGATGTCTTCAAACTTAAACGTTTTGTTACAATTGCAGCTCATCAATTCCGCATAATGCAAAAGCCCTCCATAGGCATGCCCTATTTCATGCACATTGGTCGACATGCTTATCAATGCACTTTCGTAATCAGAAGCATCCAAAAAATAGAGCGCGTCGGTCGATTTGCTGGATGAGATCACAGTTCCTCCCCGGTCAATCTCTAAGTGACTTGGAAGTTTATCGTAGGCTTTTAATAAATGAAGGGAGGAGGGGGAATGGCTTTGCATGCGATCCAAAATCCAAGAAGTAACGCCCTGTTGAGCAAATAGATAACTCGGGCTCAGAAAGAATAAGAAACAAAAGATGGAGACAGTTCTTTGCATTTTTTTGGAATGCAGGTGCATTAGTACAGAAATGATTACCATGCGAAGTAGGTGTTTTTTCTTAGCAAAAAGATACCAAAACAAGGTAATTAAAATCACTAGTGTCCGAGAAACGGTTTTTAAATTTAGGGTAAGCTTCTGATGTGAAGCTTACCCTTTTGCTGTATTTTAGGTTTACCACAACTTCAAATTACAGCGGATGAAAAATACACATTTCTTCGGACAGCCGATTTTTTCA
>CAMBMU010000099.1 GCA_945868725.1 Spirosoma fluviale | reverse complement strand
CCATTATAGGTTCCATCCCATCGGATATCTGGGTTCTCGGTATAGAACAATCGTGATCCACCGCTATTGAAGATTTGGATCCGCACCCCTTCGTAGAAACGCAGCTCGGGAACACCCCATGCATCGTTTGCTCCATCTCCATTTGGACTGTAAGCATTCGTTATGGTCAAGGAATTGAAGTCCTTTCGAGTTCTGGTAATCGTAAAGAACTTGTCTAGCGTATTGCCATCTCGGTCCGTCACTCGGATTACGATGCTGAAAGTTGTCTTACCCGCAGCACGTTCTGCACTGTTCCAGTACAGGATGTTGTTTTTGATCTCGAAGAACTTGTTGTCGTATCCATCTCCAAGGAAGCTCACCACATGGATGTTATCCACCGGATCGTTCACCGCAAAGGAACCTATTGGGATAAAGAAGGTTGTCGTACTTCCTGCAAAGGTGCTGTTGTCAATCGTCACATCTCTTGGCGCAGGCTTAGGAAGCACTATGACACGAACTTTTCCTTTGATGTTGTACGCATTGAAATAGCCTTTAGGAACTGCAATCGTTCCTGTTAATTCATAAGTTCCGCGCTTGAGAATATTCACCGTTCCAGTGTTGTTCCAAACCAGGTCTAGGGATTTTTTCTCCCCTGAATGAATCATCACATCTACTTTAGCGGGCAGCTTGGAAAGATGATTAGCCATACCCCATGTCAGTACTACTTCTTCCAACGTACTGGACTTAATGGAGCGCACTTGAACATAATCTGGAACCCCATCAAGATCAGTATCCTTAAATGCTCTGGGATTTTTTACATCAGTACCATCTCTAGATTCAATGTAATCTGGAACCAAATCTCCATCGGTATCTAAATATTTTCCTGGATCCTTCAAATCGCTATTTTCTCTTACTTCAATGTAATCTGGTACCTCGTCTCCATCCGTATCTAAGGTTAGATCTTCTGCTACAATGGCTCCAAGATTAATGGAAATAGGCAAACCATCCTCCCCTATTCCTCTAGCCTGCAAGGTGAATCCTCCTGAATAGGGTACATTTCGTGAATAGGGATCTTCTGGTATTTCCAAGTCGGATGTAAAATTCCCTTTTGCATCTACATCGGAATACCCTAAAAAGTAAGCTTTTCCAGCTTTTGCTCCCATTACTTTAGCGCTATACTGGTACTCGTTATCTTCTTCAATTAATCTGGTTTGTAGGTATGGGTTGAAATTGCCCAATCTCCCTCCTGTGGTTGCAGCTGAATTCTGAATCAACCAAACCACAAGACTAGTATTTCTTTTAAAACCTCCTCCTTTTAATTCAACTTTCCCTTTCGGTTCCAATAAAAGTACTCCATCAACTAGTGGCAACTTAGCTCCTGACGCAGAAGAACCTCCTAAGTCCATGACAATATCACCAACCTTTAAACTCACCGAATTTTCGCTTGTCAGAATAATTGGTTCTACCTCTACTCCATTAACAACTACTACCGTTTCACCAAATTCTTGAGTTCCTGCCAGTATAACATCCTCAATGGCAGGAGCAGTGGGAATCAAAGGACCGATCACTTTGGCTTCACCTGATGAGAAGGCAGTATACGCACTCACCCGAATCCAATATTTTTGACTATTGGTAAGGTTTTCAAATTTATAGCTCAGCTCTGTAGTTTTTGAAACCAAAACATAATTCAACGAATCCTCAGAGATTTCTAGGGTGTAACCCACTATTTCTAGTACATTATCTATGGGCTTTTCCCAGCTAACTTCAATCAATTGATTGTCAACAACAGCCTCAAGGTTAGAGACAACACCTAGGTCGTAGCGTTGCTGCACGCCCTGAGATTCAGTACCCGACACAGTGGTATAGGAATTGTAAACTACTTGACCAATACTAAAGGCCACCGATCCTATACTGGATGATCCATCGCCTCCAGCTGAATGAGCAGATTCTTGTGCTTGGACAGAATAGGTAAAAAATAATACCAATAAGGCAAAGGCTACTATTCTTACTTGATTCATATTCCCCTTGTAATTAAAGTGAAATGTATAAATAATTTTAGTTTCTAATAGATACCCACATTAATTTTTCATGAATATTGAGGGGCAAGGGGAGATAAATTGAATTGTAAGCTAACACATAATTGAAACATGTCACAAAAAGTTTAAGCAATTTGGGAGAAATGCAATTTGAAATAGGTCTCCAAAAAGTAAAGGAACAGAAGTATGAATCAATGGCGATACTCACTTCTTAAATCAACATTCAGCAATCGGCATGAAATAGAAGCAAGAGCCGAGAAACCTGTCTGCCGACAGGCAGGCAAGAGACTAGACTCATTTGCTTAGTGTCACGTGTTTCGTATTTTCTACGATTTTCTACTTCGTACTTTGTACCTAGTACCTAGTACTTCCACCCTATCACCAGTTCAATTATCTCTTTGTTTAGATTTTTAACAGCTTCAAAAAGACCTAACCGCACGAATTGAATCTTTATACACCAAAGAGGAATTGTTGTATTTGAAATATAGATTGTAATCTACAGGTAGACCGCCATTTGCAAAATTTATTGCCCACCCTACATAAAAGTAAGAAAGCGTTGAGGTCAAGTAAGTTCTGGTTGGATCGAAATTACCAATGTTTTGACGTGAATTATACATCAAGAGCATTTCATACTTATTTGGCAGTCTCCAATCAATAAAATTAGCCCCTGATGCGGGAAGGCGCTCACTTAACTAACTCCATTGAAGGCATTGCGGCCCGATCTGGATTCAAAAGCAGATCAATCTTCTATTTGGCCTTCAAGGAGGAGCATGGAATGACCCCTACCGAGTGGATTAAGAAGAATTTGTAGGGGTCCTTTCTATTGCAAATGGAATGTGCTAAGAGTTGATTTTTGTGCAAATCGTGTGCAAATGAAAAAATGCCAGAAAGGCTGTACGAAGTACCAAAATCAGATGCAAGACACAAGAGCCAAGAAACCTACCTGCCCGCCTGCCTACGGTAGGTAGGCCTTGGCGGGTAGACTGGCAGGCAAGACATTTTCGTAGTTATACGAGATTCGTATGATTCACAAATTCCACTTCGACATTCTTCACTCTGCGTTGGGCATTCGACATTAGTCTTCAATTTCGTATTTCGCCTGCCCGCCTGCCTACGGTAGGTAGGCCGCGGCGGGTATTTCTACTATATTTCAATCGCATTTCTCTTTATTATTTCACGGAGCCCGCCGCGGTGGGTATTTCTATTTCATTTAATAACTCATGAAAACCATCCACGATATCCTCAAACTCGGTGATTCCCGACTCTATGAAGTTTGCGAGCCTGTGCTTCGCGAGGAACTTGTCGAAGTCCCAGGCTGGATACAGCAGCTCCATGAGGCCATGGAGGATGTACGCCGGGTGTATGGTTTTGGGAGAGGAATCGCCGCTCCTCAACTAGGAATCATGAAGCGCCTGTTCTACCTTCAGCTCGATCGTCCCTATGTGGTGATCAACCCCGAGTTGAAAGGATTGAGCGAAGAGGAGTTTGACTTGTGGGACGACTGCATGAGTTTTCCCAACCTACTTGTCCGCGTGAAGCGCCACCAAGCCCTTAGCCTCCACTACCTGGATGCCCACTGGCAGCCGCAAGTGTGGCAGGTGGAAGGGGCGATCTCCGAACTTGTCCAACACGAGTACGACCACCTGGACGGCGTGCTCTGCACCATGCGGGCGGTGGATGAAAAATCGTTTCAGTGGAAGAACTGAAATTTGTACCAAGTACGAAGTACCCGCCGCGGCGGGCAGGCCAAGTACAAAGTATAGACTCGCATTAGAACTAGAATTCTGCTACTGAGGAATCTTGGTTAAAAATATTTCCCATCTTTTAAAATTTCCGGGAAGAACCTATGGTTTTATCCATTTTTGGAGGAAATCCGATTGGATAGTTAAAAGAAACACTGTTTAGGTAAGCGAAGACTTTACCTAATTCCTCTTCTGACATTCCCTTGTAGTGCACAACCTCTGGCTTCTGTTCAAATAAATTTCCTGAAGAGCTGCTTGTTCGGTCTAATTTTGGCATAAGTAAATCTAACTCTTTTGTGAATTAGTCCCTAATGTAGAAAAGAGATTAGACTAAAAATTAGAAGCGAGATCCAAGAAACAAGAGATTAGACTAAGGCAGAGTATCAAGTAGTCAGTATCCTGCCTGGCGGCAGGCAGGCAAGTATCAAGACTTTTGCAGACACGGTTTGTAGTTCAATTCAATGATTCACCACTTCGAAATTCTTCAATCAGCGTTCAGCATTCGACATTTGCTTTGAATTCCGTACTTCGTACCTCGTATTTCTACTTTCTACTTAGTACTTGGTACCTTGTACAATAATCTATCTTTACCTCATGAACTTTCCTACCCTATCAGATATCCGAGCGGCGCATGCCCGCATCCAGCCGTTTATCCACCGCACGCCTATCCTTACCTCGGAAGCCATCGATGCGATTGCAGGATGCAGCATCTACTTTAAGTGTGAAAACTTTCAGAAGGTCGGTGCCTTCAAGGCTCGAGGTGCGGCCAATGCGGTCATGAAGCTTACTCCCAGCGAACGAGAAAAAGGCGTAGCAACCCACAGTTCGGGTAACCATGCCGCTGCGCTCGCCCGAGCCGCCACGGTAGCAGGAATTCCTTCCTACATCGTCATGCCTTCCAATGCCCCCGAAATCAAGAAGAAGGCAGTTAAAGGCTATGGCGGAGAAATCATCGAATGCGAACCCAACCTCAAAGCTCGTGAAACCAGCTTGGAGGCGGTAGTAGCCCGAACCGGAGCTGCTTTTATCCCTCCCTACGATCACCTGGACGTCATCGAAGGACAGGCAACTTGCGCCCTAGAATTTTTAGAAGACCAATCGGATCTGGATATCCTGATGGCACCTGTTGGGGGAGGAGGACTCTTGGGTGGCACCGCCCTCACAGCTCATTACCTGAATCCCCAGATCGAGGTCATCGCTGGGGAACCTACAGGGGCAGACGATGCCTACCGCTCCTATCATGCAGGCTACATCATCCCGCAAGGCCAGACCAATACCATCGCAGACGGCCTCTTGACCTCTTTGGGCACAATCAATTTTGCCTTGATTCAAGCCCATGTCCGCGATATCTTACTCGCTACGGATCCGCAGACTATCGAAGCGATGCGCCTCGTATACGAGCGCATGAAAATCATCATCGAGCCCTCCTGTGCAGTGCCACTAGCAGCCTTACTGGCCAACAAGGAGCGCTTTGCCGGAAAAAAAGTCGGCATCATCCTCTCTGGTGGAAATGTGGATTTGGGTAAACTGCCTTTTTAAAGGATAGGAAAAAGAATACTCCACGAAAACAAAAAGCCCGAATCAGTACTGATTCGGGCTTTTTTTGGGGTCTATCCTCCTTACTTCTTCTTGCTCTCCGCCACTGCATGGTGTGCAGCGCGGGCAGCAAAGGCCATGTAGGTCAAGGAAGGGTTTTGGGTGGACGTTGAGGTCATCGATGATCCGTCGGTCACATACACATTAGGCACGGCGTGCAACTGATGGTTGGCATTCAACATGGAGGTCTTGGGATCCTTACCCATACGCACTCCGCCCATCTCGTGGATATCCAAGCCCGGCGCCTGCTTGCTGTCGGAAGTTTGGATGTTGGTAAAGCCAGCCTTCGTAAACATCTCCGTCATCTGCTCGAGGTAGTCTTTCACCATCTTCTCGTCGTTGTCATCGTAGTCCATGCTCACCTTGAGCTGAGGAATGCCCCACTCGTCCTTCAGGCTACCGTCTAGCGCTACGTAATTGCTGTCTTTTGGCAGCGTCTCGCCCATCATGTGGGAACCTACATGCCAAGGACCGTAGCTATCGGGGTTGAGGAGGTTATTTTTCAAGTCCATACCGATGCCATCCGTGTTGGGTCCATGCCCTCGCCCTGCGGAAAAGCCTGCTGCATAGCCTCGTAGAAAGTCGGTTTCCTGCTTGTATACATTTCGGAATCGTGGGAAATACCCACTGGTAGGTCTACCGCCAGAGGTGGTATACTCGGCATGACCCTCGTATTCTCCAGACACGCGAGCGCGGTAGTTGTGGAAGGCCACGTACTTGCCCAATACTCCACTGTCGTTGCCCAGACCATTCGGGAAACGAGTGGAAGTAGAATTCAACAAGATGGCGTTGGTATTCAAAGCAGCTGCATTGATAAAGAGCACATCTGCATAAAATTCTTCCACTTCTTTGGTCAAGCGATCGATGATGCGGACTCCTGTAGCCTTGCCTTTTGCCTCGTCGTAAATCACAGAATGCACTACTGCATCCGGTCGGATGGTCAGATTGCCTGTCTTCAATGCCCAAGGGATGGTGGACGAGTTGGAACTAAAGTAGCCCCCAAACGGACAGCCACGTTGGCATAAGTTGCGGTTTTGGCAAGAACCCCTGCCTTGTGCAGTAAAGGCTTCCGCACTACCATGGATATGGGCACATCGTGCCGAAATCACATGACGCTCTCCTCCGTACTCCTTCTTCATCGTCTCGGCGAAGTACTTCTCCACTACATTGAGATCGTAGCCTGGAAGAAATTCACCATCAGGTAGTTGGGCGATGCCATCCTTGAATCCAGATACGCCAGCAAATTTTTCGACATGGCTGTACCACTTTTCGATGTCCTTGTAACGAATCGGCCAATCCACAGCAAAGCCATCGCGGGCAGGGCCTTCAAAGTCAAAGTCGGACCAGCGCTGCACTTGTCTCGCCCACATGAGGGACTTGCCTCCCACTTGGTAGCCCCGAATCCAGTCAAACGGCTTTTCTTGTACGTAAGGATGTTCAGCGTCCTTTACAAAGAAGTGCATGGCATCTTCTCGAAAGGCATAGCACTTGCTGATTACAGGATTTTCCTCCTTGATCTTCTCAGTCAATTGCCCCCGGTGGGGAAATTCATGCGGAAGCATGTTCGTGGTCGGGTAGTCCTTGAGGTGGGTCACGTCTGGACCGCGCTCGATCATCAGCGTCTTGACCCCAAGGTCACATAATTCTTTTGCTGCCCAGGCACCACTGATGCCAGAGCCGACCACAATGGCCTGATAGGTACGCTCCTGCGTACTGCGTAAGTTAAGATTAGCCATTTACTCGTGGTTTTTGAAGGTCTGAAATCAATACTGCCCCATTGTATTCTCCTGGAATCAGGGAGTAGGGAATGATTTCGGTTTGGATGTATTCAGAGACCATGTAGCCCTGAATGGTAAAGCGTTTGGTGCTGCTCAAGAAATAGCCCACTTGGGCAAGGACAGTTCCCTCGGGGTTTTCATCTCCTGTAAGTGCTAGGCCTTGAACCAAAAGGGTTTCCTTTTCCTTGCTGCTTAAGTCTGCAAATTTCTTTCCAGCAGTTTTTTCTGCATAATCAGGGAATGCCTGTAATCCGGCGGTGAACTTCTCTTGATTTTCTTGGGTAAAGCAATCGTTGACCATCACGAGGATAAAATCAGGTACGGCTAGGTCCAAGGCACCTTTGATCTCCCCAGCTGGAATGATGCTATCGGAAATGGCTGCAAGAAGGGCCTTCTGAGTAGCGGTGATTTTGAGGTTTTCGTAAGCGGCAAGGATGTCTTCCTTGCTAAAATCGCAGGAGGGAATCAGCGCAAGCCCTCCAGAAATCAGGGCGATATGCCGTAACGCATGACGTCTGTTCATAGAAATAGGTTAAAATTTGGGTGGTGTTTTTTGAAAAATTAAAGTAGGTGTTTTTTTTTAAGAAAAGCTACCTGAACCTTCAGAAAGGGTCAACTTATCGAGAAATCGTACCCAGCTCCCCGAAGGTAGCGGCATTGCCATCGACTGTACGCAAGGCTTTTAACCGAACATACCGAAGCACCTGAGGTGCAAATCGGATAAGCTGCTCGATGGGGTTATTTTGAATATTCGCAAATTCCCCCTTGGCCAAAAGAACCCAGGTGCTGCGATCCAAACTCCCTTCCAAGACATAGTCTGCAATGAATCCACTCGGATACCTCGCCTGCATGGGCAAGTAGCGAAGTCCTTGCAGCGCTACTTTTTCCCCTAAATCGAGTTCCAAGACATTGGAAGGCGAAGTCCAATAGGTATGGGGCAACTCATCGATGGCGGCCTGGGCTTTGGAGTCGGTGGAAAGTACCTTCCAGTTTCCTTTCACTAGGTCTAGTTCTTGGCGGCGGATAGTCGAACTTTTTCCTGTCTTCGCATCCATGACGATCGCTTGTATCGTCGCAGGCTGCTCAAGCAGAAAGGGTTTGTCGTAGCGATTTTTCCCCGCTAGGGGTAAACTGCCATCCAAGGTGTAGTAGATTTCAAGTCCAGGGTCTGCAGCGGTGATCGATACAAGTCCAGCAGGATTTCGAGTGATCTTTGGGGGAAAAACCAAGGCTGGAGCAGCATAAACGCCCAACTCGGCAATCAGCGGTTCTCCCTTTACTTCCAGAAAGTTGATCCGAATCTTTTGGGCCCGGGTATCCGAAACGCGCAAAATACGGGTATAACCAATGGTCGTACCCTGTGCCAAAGGCAGCCACTTTCCCTCCACTTCTTTTTCCACGGTAAAGGCCGACACGCGCTGACCGAGATTGACGTATTCCTGAATCAAGATCCGATTGAAAGACCGCGGTTGCCCAAAATCAAGTTCGACCGATGCCTTCTGCTCTCCCGCAGCACTGCTCCAAAAACTCTTGTAATCCCCATCCAACAACTGGCTTTCTGCGTAGCCTGCTCCTCGGCTTGAACTCGCCGACACCTTGGCGCCAGTAGCCAGGTTCAGGGCAAAATCCTCTTTGACTTTGGCTCCCAATTCAAGAATCGCCTGCACATCCGAGTCCGGAATCAGCCCGCGGGTATCCACAGGAAAGTTGATCAGCAAAGAGCTATTCTGCCCAATGCTTT
>CAMBMU010000098.1 GCA_945868725.1 Spirosoma fluviale | reverse complement strand
ATGACCGTCACCTTGTATTCATTACGGATGTTGGTTTCCTCCAAGGTCATCCCTACGTAGCGCTCGGGGGTCTTGACTTCGATCACATTGTAGTCGTCCGAAAGATCTAGGGAATCGAGTACATTTTTCATCTGCAATCGCTTTGCCATACGCTCGGCGGAGTCTTCCTCGGGATGTAAGATCTCTGTTACACCAATAGCTTTGATGACCGTTTCGTGGACGTTATTGATGGAGCGGCTGATCAGGCGGGTCACATTGAGTTGCTTGAAGATGGCGGTAACCATGATGGAAGCGCCAACATCTTCACCGATGGTGATGATGACCACGTCAGCTTCTTTGTAGGGAAGCGTTTTGACTGTTTCCTCATCGGTGCAATCCATGAGGATGGCATGGGTGATTTTGTCTTTCACCTTCTCGATTTTCATTTCGCTGGAATCCACTCCAACGACTTCGTGTCCCATTTCTGTGAGGCGGGCGGCAAGAAAGCCACCAAAGCTTCCCATACCGATGATGATGTATTTCATAGCAACTGTATTAAGAGATGAATACGGTTTCCTGCGGGTATTTGTAGCGCAGGGACCGGGTTTTTCTGATAAAGGCAACCAATACGGTTAGGGTACCGACCCTTCCCAAAAACATGATTAAAGTAATGACTAGTTTGGATCCGGTGGTGAGTTTGGCGGTAATACCCAAACTCAAGCCTACTGTGGCAAAGGCCGAAAATACTTCAAAGGCGACATCCAAAATATCCAGTTCAGGATTGAAAAAGAGCACCATAAACACGCCCATCCCAATCACCAAAAAGGAGAGGAGAATAACTGCGAAGGCTTTTCGAACCGTTTCTGGATCGATTTGCCGGTTAAATACTTCCACCCGATCTTTTCCTTTGGCAATGCTGAGTGCATTCAGCACTGCTACAGCAAAGGTGGTTGTTTTTAGACCGCCACCTGTGGAACCAGGTGATGCACCAATCCACATGAGGATCAGGTAAATCAATACGGTAGGCAAGGCCAGTTGGGTCATGTCTACCGTATTAAAACCAGCAGTTCTGGGGGTCACCGATCCAAAGAAGGCCGTGACAATTTTTCCGTAGCCCTCAAGGCCTGCAAGCGTATTTTTTTCTTCAAAAATCCAATAGGTAACAAAGCCGACCACCAGCAAGATGAAGGTCGTGACGGTGGTTAGCCGTGTATTGATGTTGAAGGTTCGTGGCGTATGGTGGTAAAATGAATCTTTCCTGGTGAACCTATTGTAGTAGTTGGTGCCTATCCGCTTGGCTACTTGGTAATAGGAAACGATAACAGGAAAGCCGATTCCTCCTATAATGATGGAGATCGCTAAGATAAGGTGGATGTGGTACTCGGTTCGGAAGCCCGTTTCGTATAGCCCGTTGGTCAGTGTGGAGAAGCCGGCATTGCAAAAGGCAGAAACGGAATGAAATAGTGCGAAGTACGCGCGCTCACCGGTGGAACTAAACAAGCTTGGATCTATAATGACAAAGATTAGGCCACTTGCGAGAAGCTCAAAACCAAGAGTGAAGAGCATGATTTTTATCAACGTAGAGCCAATTTTACTGATGTTATCTTCGTTGATGTAATCCTTGAGGAAAAGCTGGCTTTGGAGCGACTGACCCCCTTTAAAAAAGAAACCAAAAAAGCTAGTAAAGGTCATCATACCCAGTCCGCCGATTTGAAACAAAATCATGATGATGGTTTTGCCCATTCCAGTAAAGACCGTAGCTGTATCCACCACAATCAATCCTGTCACACAAACGGCTGAGGTAGAAGTAAATAAGGCATCTGTCCATGAGATTCCTGCCACGGTGGAGTTGGGAAGCATCAAGAGCAGAGTTCCTATGAAGATGACCAACAGGAAACTCAAAATAAAAATCATCGCTGGATGGATTGCCATTTTGTTGACCCCTAGACTCATTCGGCTCAACTCAATAAAAAACAGGAGGCATATCAGGATGTTCGTAAGAATTGCATCGTATTCCTGAAGTAAAGCCCAACTATCAAACATTCCAAATTGTATTGCCGCTAAAAAATGGAGAAAAACGATGAGAAAACCCTCAAATTGTCGCCTACCTCGACTCGCATCTTTGTAAATGAAAAGGAGCCTATAAAGGTAATTCTGGCCCAATACAAAAAGTGCAATTCCGTAAATCAGGAAATGAGTGGGAAAAATCTCCTGATTTGGAAAGCCTAAGTCAATAATCCAAACTAAAAAAATCAGCAAGGTGAATATAACCCTGACGAAGCTGTTTGTTTTTCTGACCCACTGAAGGGCTAAAATTTGTTTATCCGGATTTTTAAATAGCCCAGAGTAGCTCATTTCGTTCGATCTTGCGTCAAATGTAAATGAGATTCGGAGGATTAGCCACAATTTTCTGATTTATTAATTTATTTAGTCAACAGTCCACAGTCGACAGACGACAGGCAATTCTAGTAACAAATCGCTTTGTATCAGCGATTACCGTTTGCTGTGGACCGTGGTCTTTCGACCGTTGACAATTTAGGCTATCACCCGAAGGCGAACTATTAAAAAAAAATGCTACGGTATTCTTGTTTTTTTAGGCAAAGCGGTAACTTATAGTACACTAACCATACTCTTCTATGAAAAAAGTAAAATTTACGCTCGCTAGCCTGATTTTATTGGCTTTCTTTTCTACCACCCTATTGACTTCTTGCGGAGCCAAAAAGGAGGAGGCTAAGGAAACTACGGATTCTACAGAAAAAGCTGCTGAACATCCAGCTGAAGGTGGTGAGCATCCGAAGGACACTACATCCAAGGATACTCCTGCATAAAACTAAAAAAGAGGCTGTCTCAGTAAATGGAGACAGCCTCTTTTTTTTGATTAAGATTTCCGTTGGAAGGTAAAGGTTGTCGGGGCTTTGACCTCTTTTCCATTCACCTCCAAGTAGGGGTAAACTAAAAAGTTAATCGGTCCTGCAGAGGGCCCAGGATTGAGTTCTAGGTCCCTTCCTCGAGTAAACTCAATTCGGTTGGCAGGGTGCCTTCCAAAATAGTAGGTCGCCAATGCCGTGTATTTATTGGCCTCACTGATGTCTACAGGCCACCATTTGCCGTCGGCATAGAACTCAGCCCAGCAGTGGTAGCCATCCATTCCGCCCTCGTTGCGGTCTGAAGGAATCGAAGCTCCAATGGCAAATCGGGCAGGAATACCCACCGAACGTGCTAAGGAGATAAAGTAGGAATGAAACTCCGAGCAGTTCCCAGTTTTGGAATCACAGGCATAGTTGGAGTCCCCCCGTCCAAAGTCTCCAAACTTCATGTAGCGCATCGTTTCGATGATGTAATCGTACAACCTTCGTGCTTGGATGAGGTGTGAATCTTTAATTTTTTCTCCCAAGGCTTCCTTGGCGATATCTTCAAACCTTCCTCCTATGGGCATTAATTTATTTCCTTGCAGGTAAATGGAGGCATCGGGTAAAGACGCCACATAGGGACCTTTTTCTTTTCGATCTACCGTATAGGATATTGAAATCGTTTGTCCACTATTTTCAGGTCCCAAAGTCATATACAAGACCTCGTTTCGATTTGCTTGGTCTTTCAGCAATTTAGCGTTGGCAAGAACTTTCTTTTCAAGGATGGTCACTTCTTGAAACTCGTCTGTTAATGCCATTGGAATCCATATTTCTGCGGATTCAGTGAGGGTGGGTAGAGTGACGGTGTAGTAAAACTCGAAACTGTCTTTTCCTTCGAGTACTCCAAGGAGGGAATTATCTGCTTGTTCTAGCGGCATTTTGTACCAGGTTTTGTCTTTGTTTTGTTTCCAACTGTAAAATGGTTTTCCGTTCAACTTGTGTACAGAAGTGGCTGTGATTTCCATGGTCCCCGGACTTCCTTCCATAAAAAAGTCTACATCATACACGTCCCCCTTTTCATCGACTAAGTCCACACAAGCAAAGTGGCTCTCAGGCCCTAGGTTGGAGAGGTATTCGGTGTGTACGCGGACCAACTTCATTTTCAAGTCGTGGTTTTCGTCTTTTACAGGGAAAAAACCGCCATTCTCCTGGGTTTTGAGGGAGATGTAGTTTTTGATTTCTTGCTCAATCTCTGCAATAGCCAAGGGTGCGCCCGCTTGCTTTTCGGTGGATTCCGGCTTTTTGCAAGCTTGTAAGCCTACTAGCAGGAGCAAAGCAAGAACCAATCGGTACGGGTAGCAGGAAGTATTCATCATGGAAAATTTAAATTTGATTACCCCAACAGGGAGGATAGCACAAGATAAAACAAAGAAGGGCAAATAAGGCAGCCCAAACCCGTATAGAAGGTAGCAGTAACTGCTCCATAGGGAACCAAACTAGGGTCGGTTGCGGCTAATCCCGCTGCCACACCACTGGAAGTACCCATGATTCCCCCATAGGCCATGGCGGCACCTGGCGAATTTAATCCGATCCATTTGGCCAATACGGGAGTTAAAATGGTGACTGCGATGGTCTTGACCACTCCTGTACCAATGCTCAAGGCGATGACCTCGGAAGAAGCTCCTATCGCTCCTCCTGTAACTGGCCCTACGATGTAGGTGCAAGCTCCAGCTCCGATGGTGCAGAGACTTATTGCGTCGCGGTAACCCATCAGCCAGCCTAAGGCCACCCCAAACCCAAAAAAGAGGCCAATACCGAGCACCAAGGAAACCAAACCTAGCATTCCGCTCTTGCGGATCAACAGGAAACTTGCTCCAGTAGCAGTAGCCACAATGGCAAAATCACGAAACATGGAGCCTCCCAAAATCGATAAACCCTTGAAATAGGAAATGTCAGCGAGTCCTTGTTCACCTTCGGCAAAAACACCCCCCAGGTAGCCTAGCACCAAAGCCAAGCCGATAGCTAAAGCCGATCCAGGAATGCGTCCATTCAAGACCTTTTTTGAAAACACATCTGTGGCCCAAGTAAGGATACCTACGAGGAGGAAGGCAACAATCAGCCCATTCTTGTCGAGTATAACTTCTAGTTCCTTCATTTTTCGGAATTTACTTGCTTGAGTAAGATTTTCACTACCCCAAATGCGAGGAAGACAGGCAAGGTGCCCGCCAAAAGTGCCAATACTCCAGAAGAGAGGGCTGATTTGACATTTAAACTCGCAGCCATCGCAATCACGATGGGGATGTAGAGCTTGTTCCAAAAATCTAATCCAAAAGCAAATTCCCCATTCCAGCCCCCTTTGCTCGTCACGTACTCCTTGCTAAAGAGTAAAAAGGCCATGGCAAATCCAACACCTCCCACATTGGCATCAATTCCGAGCCAGCTGCCCAGCAGCGCGCCGCACCACATGCCGGCAAGAAAACAAAACGAAAGCAGGGCTAAACCTTTGATCATGTGTATAAAAATTGGGTTGGGCTTCGAATTAGGAAAATAAGGGTTTTAGTTCATTTTTCACCACTTTACCCATTGCATTTCTGGGAAGGTCTGCTAAGATCTGGTAGATCTTGGGAGATTTGTAACTCGGTAGGCGTTCCTTCAACCAGTCTTTTAATTCCGCAAGGTCTAGGGCTGTTTCGGTTACTAAGACCGCGGCAACCAGTTCGCCCCATTCTTCATTGGGAATGCCAACCACCGCACAGTCTTTGATCAAGGCGTGGCTGCGAAGCACTTCCTCGATCTCCAAAGCAGAAATCTTGTATCCTCCTGACTTGATGATGTCGATGGAATCTCGTCCCAAAATACGGTAATACCCTTGTTCTACCACGGCGATATCGCCCGTTTTAAACCAGCCGTCTTCCGTAAATGCATTTTGTGTGGCTTCTGCTTTACCCCAATAGCTGGCAAATACTCCCGGTCCCTTCACTTGAATCTCTCCAGGAGTTCCGAGTGCTACTGCTTCGTAGGCTTCATCAACCAGACGAACTTCCACACCTGGCAATGGGGTACCAATGTATCCGGTTCTTCGTTCGCCACGGTAGGGATTGCTGATGGCCATACCGATTTCCGTCATCCCGTACCGTTCCAATAACGTATGTCCGGAGACCTCTTTCCAGCTTTCCATCACCGAGGCGGGCAAGGCGGCGGAACCCGAAACCATCAATCTAAAGTTACTCATGCAGTCGGTAAGGGCTTTTTTCTTATTTTCTGAATACGAGTCAAATTCTGCAATTAATTTGAAATAAATGGTAGGCACAGCCATAAAGACATTGACTTTTCCTTCCATAAAAATGGAATAGACTTCCTCAGCCTGGAAAGGATGGAGAAATTGCAATGTTGCCCCTGCCCAAAGAGCACAGCAGGTGACATTGACTAGCCCGTGCACATGGTGCAGTGGAAGGAGACACAAGGTATGGTCCGTGGCAGTCCATTCCCAGGCATGAATCAAGGTGGAGATCTGGGCTTCCAAGTTGGCATGGGTAGAAAGCACCCCCTTAGGCAAGCTAGTCGTACCGGAGGTGTACAAAATCAAAGCACCTCTTTCGGTAGTTACTTCTGGAAGTGGTGCAGCATTTTGTTTTTGCTGAACCGCCTGTATATTCAGCAAGGAAATCCCTTTTTCAAATGCATAGGGCTGGAGTAGCTCTTGGTAAATCCCTTCTACCACCACAACTGCAGTATTCGTGTCCTCGATCACATAGGCGAGGGATGGCAAGGGGTAGCTCAAGCAAAGGGGAACGGCTATGCCACCTGCTCTCCATATGCCCCAAAGTGTAGCCACATAATTGATTCCCGGGGATACCATAAATGCCACGCGAGCCTGGTTCAAATCTGCTTGTCCTTGGAGCAGGTGCAGCGCGATCTGGGAGCTTCTATCCCAAAGGCTTCCGTAGGTATATTCACCTGAGGAATCTAGAATGGCGATCGAATGCGGATGGAGCTGGGCCTGGTTAAAAACGGGAAGCATAAACTTTTTTTTTGCAATCTAAAAAAACATCGGCATCAAATTCCTACTACCCCAAAAAAGGGAAGGATCAACCTTCAATAGCAGCCTGATCAACTAATAGCAAGGCATTTTCCTGTCGGATGCTGCCCGCTGGGATGCTTGGATCTTGCTGGAGCATTCGCTGTACCATTTCTTTTTTCTCGCTTCCCGTTACGATCCAAAGGATTTGTTTTGCTGCATTGAGCAGGGGATAGGTGAGGGTCATCCGAATCCTTCCTTGGTAGGGATTTTGGGTGCAAGCCACTAGTCGATTTTGTATTTCTAATACTCCATCACCCGGTACGAGGGAGGCGGTATGTCCATCACTTCCAAGTCCTAAGTGTATAATATCAAGTCCTTTACCTTCTTTTATCTCATCTAATACTTCAGCATATTCCTTAGCGGATGCATCCAAATCTTCAGCGGTGACCGGCATGGGGAAAATACGCAATTGCGTCACCATGGCTGTACCTGCTATCGCTTGGAAAAGCTGGGTTAGGTTGCGGTCGGGATGCCCATCTGGAGCTACTCGCTCATCCACTTGAAACAAGTTGATCCGCTGCCAGGGCAAATCTACTTTGGAAAGGATTTTAAGCATTTCCCATGGGGTACGGCCTCCACTAATTGCTAGGGAAAACGATTTTTGATGTGTTAGTGCATCACGAATTTCTTGTTCCAGGTAGGCAGCAGCTCTTGCAGCCACTTGTTCTGCTTGTGGAAAAATTTCAGTTTTCATTGGTCTTTCTTCAGCAAAGTGGGATTGTTCCATCCACCTGGAGGGCAGATCAACTCGTTGACCGAGTCAGGTCCCCAGGTGCCAGGTGCATAGTCAAATACAGGTGAACCCGAATGAAGGTATTCATCCACCAATTTCCACGCTTCTTCCACATAATCTTGCCGTGCAAAATGCGTGGGATCACCTTCCATCGCATCGGTTAGCACGCGCTCGTATGCGTCTTTTTCGTTCGAAAAAGGGGTGGGGTTTCCTTGCACTTCCGAAAGCACCGAAACCATGTCCTCTTCAGGAGCCATGATGAGCATGCCAAAGGCCACGGTCACATCCGGGCTGATTCGAAAACGAATGTGGTTGGGCTTGGATGCAATCGAAGAATAAGCCGAGGGAAGGTGCTTGAAGTTTACCAAAATCTCGGTGCAGGTGACGGGCAACTGTTTTCCAGCACGAATGTAAAAGAGTACTCCTTCCCAACGAGGGGAATTGATGTTCAGGCGCATGGCTGCAAAAGTTTCTGTTTTGGAGTTTTCGCGTACGGCCTTTTCCTGTAAATAGCCTGTATATTGGCCTCGAACCACATCTTGTGCGCGTAGTGGTGCGATGGCTTTCAAGACCTTCACTTTTTCATCTCGAATAGATTCACTGTCCAAGGTTTGAGGGGGTTCCATGGTTAGGTTGCACAGGATCTGAAACAGATGGTTTTGGATCACATCGCGAATGGCTCCAGTGACATCGTAAAAAGCGCCTCTCCCTTGGATGCCAAAATCCTCTGCCATGGTGATTTGGATGGATTCAATGTGTTTTCGATTCCAAACAGGCTCGAGCAGAGAATTGACAAATCGGAAAAACACCAGATTATTCACGGGTCTTTTGCCCAAATAATGGTCGATTCGGTACACGGAGCTTTCCGAAAATTTGGAGAGCAGCAGTTTATTTAAAGCTTTGGCAGAGTTGTAATCCGCTCCAAAAGGCTTTTCCACAATGATTCTAGCCCCTTTGGCGCAGCCCGATTGCTCCAGTTGATCAATGATGCTTGGAAAAAGTACGGGAGGGATGGCCAAGTAATGGGTAGGGTTTTGGGCGCTCCCCAAGGCTTCACGGATGCGTTGAAAGGTATGTGGGTCGGTGTAATCACCTCCTACAAAGGCGAGGAGTTGAAGGAATTTGGCAAAGGTTTCTTCTTCAAATTGCCCATAGCATTGGGTGCTTTCTTTGGCGCGGAGCTGCAATTTTTCCAAATCATAATCTCCACGAGCCACACCAATAATGGGTGCTTGCAGTTGACCACGTTTGACCATGAGAAAGAGGGCTGGAAAAATCTTTTTGAAAGCCAGGTCGCCAGTGGCCCCATAAAATACCAGCGCGTCTGAAGTTACTTGAG
>CAMBMU010000097.1 GCA_945868725.1 Spirosoma fluviale | reverse complement strand
CTACTTGAGGATAATTATAATCATGAGTTTGATAATTTTAAAAATATTGCTGCAAAAATTCTTGATCCTGCTATCTTGAGAAGACAAGAGTCCGACAATGGAAATATTGAGCTAAGTAATGACAACCCATCCCTTAGAACCTACGATATTGAAATGCTAAAAGAAATGAGTTTTCATACGTTACAAATGAGTGGCTCAAGGCGGTCGAAATTATTGTTATTTAAAAAGCTGAAGAAAAGCGCCGAAGATTTAAAGGCTGATTTGAAAAAAGAATACCAACTAGAATAACAAGTAAAAGTACGAAGGCATAATAAAAGGATCCTTTGTTGTTTTTGCGTGAGGTTTTTGTCATTTCTTACCGAAAACACTAAATTTAAAACACAAAGAAGTCAGATTAATCATTTAAATTTAGTTTAGAACAGTGGAGACTAGAACACACTCAAAGAAACGGGGTGTATCCGAAAAGCCTTATGAGTAGGAAAACAATTTAAATTCTAAAAAATGAAAAATATACTACTATGCTTTATGTTGCTTGGATTAGCAAGCTATTCTTTTGGACAAGAAACTGATGAACAAATAAAAAAAACAATCTCGCACGAATGGCTTACCTATTCTAAAGCATTTGAATTAAAAGACTACAATAAGATTGCTGAATTCTTTCATTATCCTGTTATATTGTCTGGAAAATCCTATTCGAATAAAAAAACGGTGATGGAAGAGTATAAAGAACGTAGGGAAAAAGTTCAGCCAGGGTATAAGTATAGTTTATCTGATGAGATTAAGTTTATTAAACTTTCAAATGAACTTGTAATTGCTGAATTTTATTACTCAAGGTACAATGCAAAATACGAAAAATTATTTTCAGGCTCAATGATAGGAACTTATAAAAAGCTAGATGGTAAGTGGAAAATGAGTGAATACGGTGGTGATAAAGTTTTTTTAGAAAATGAAGGCGTTGATTTGTAGTTAGTTATGTTTTGGGAAAACCGAAATTGACCGATTTCAGTCAATTTCAGGGGGTGTTTTCCTCACGCAGCGTATTATATAAAAATTTACTAAGGCAAACCAAATTATTTAAGTGTTTGGACGGGAGCTTTCCTCCGGAAAGCAGGCAGGTTTAAATGTCCCTCTCGCTACATGTAAATCAAGGACTTACGTTAAATCGTGGATCCTTTGTTGTTTCTACGTTTAGTTTTGAAAAATTTATGCTGATTATTTTTCTAGAAATTCTAGAACCTTATTTATTAATGATGCTCTTTTATTTGTAAATACATGGTCAGTCTGCCAAACAGAATAGTCAAAATATGATTTATTAGATTCTTTCATTTTATTCGCTAATTGACTATTTTTTTCATGCTCGTCAATCATTATAATTTGTTTATCAGCTAATGATTTTATGTCATTTAACAAATTGAAATAAGTTTGATCTTTTAAAACAGGAGTATATAAATCTTTAAGCGAAGTGTTTAAAACAAAATACTTTCCGCCGGTTTTTGGGTCGTTGGCTAAACGGAGCATTTCTTTTTCTGTTGTAACATTTTTATAGACATCACCAATATTCCATGTTGATAAGGCAAACCCTTTTTTAATTGTTGGCAACTCTTGTAGTGCTTTAAGGACAACCCATGCACCCATACTGTGTCCGAACAGAACAATGTTTGAAGTGTCAATTTTTAATGAGTCCTGATACTTATTGCAAAATGCGACTACATTGACTACATCTTCCACAGAGTTCTTGAAACTAAATTTTCCTTGGCTTCCCCATGAACCACGATAATCAAAATAAATAACATTCCATCCATGACTTCTTATAACTTGCGCAATATCGAGATTACGTTCATTACCTGGGTAACCATGTAAAAGCAATAAGGTGGGATGTTTTTGTAAACCATTTGCACTATATATTAATCCCGCTATCATTGAATTTCCAGAAGGTATAAAAAGTTCTGTTGAGCTGGCAGGTGAACTCACGTCCAACTTTAAGTCACTTAAAACAATGCTTTCAGATTGTGAAAAAGCCTTAGTTGAAACTAAGAGAAGAAATGATAAAAGAAACTTTGTTGAAAATCTGAGCATGTTCATTGTTTTAGAATGTCGTTTGGCATTAGCATACTACATTCGAGTATTACTGCAGTTGGCGCCACGGTCACAATTTAAGTAGAGTTAATCAATTAAACAATAAACACAACACCTGAGGTAAACGCACACTAAATCCGATTCAAATCGGTTGATTTTGATTTTTCCAAGACATAACTAACTACAAATCAACCCCTTTATTTTCTCAAAAAATCTTCATATCCGCCTCGGCGGACGGTCAAGTCCACCACAGCGGACGGGAGCCTTCCTCCGGAGAGCAGACCTGCCTGCCGCAGGCAGGCCTGCCAGCCGAGGATGGTTCAAATCTCCGGCTACGCTATAAAGGCTTCTAGAAATGGAAGTCTATTTTTTTGACATAAAAAAAGCCTCCCTGTACGGGAGGCTTTTGCAAAATAAGGCAGTGCCGGCCTTATTTTACTCTTTCAACTACAGCTTTGAATGCTTCTGGATGATTCATTGCCAAGTCAGCCAAAACCTTTCTGTTTAGTTCGATTTCTGCTTTCTTTAACAATCCCATCAACTGAGAATAGGATACTCCATAAGCTCTTGCTCCTGCATTGATACGCTGAATCCACAAAGCTCTGAACTCTCTTTTCTTCGCTTTACGATCCCTGTACGCATACTGAAGACCTTTCTCGTACTTATTTTTGGCTACAGTCCACACGTTCTTACCTCTTCCGAAGTAACCTCTAGTGGCTTTTAAAACCTTTTTTCTTCTTGCTCTTGACGCAACCGCGTTTACCGATCTAGGCATAGTGTTTTGTTTTTTGACTCGTGGTGTCCCTTGTTAGGAGCTTAGTGACCAACGCATCTGGTGAATAAATAAACCTTGTTACTGTAAGTTCTTTACGCTGAAAATCAGATTCTCAACATGTCTCTTACTCTACCCTCATCAGCAACGTGTACCAAACCAGATTTGGTTAGGTTGTGCTTACGCTTGGTAGATTTCTTGGTCAGGATATGGCTTTTGAAAGCGTGTTTCCTTTTGATTTTACCGGTACCGGTGAGGGTAAACCGCTTTTTTGCACTGGATTTGGTTTTTACTTTTGGCATTTTACTGTATTTATAGTTGTTGAAATCACTTTTTTCCTGGCTTCGGAGCAATGAAAATATTCATTCGCTTTCCTTCAAGTCTTGGCATCTGTTCCACTATCCCTACATCTTCTAACGCTTGAGCAAACTTTAAAAGCAACATTTCTCCACGCTCCTTGAAGACAATACTTCGTCCCACAAAGTGAACATATGCTTTTACTTTAGCTCCTTCTTTTAGAAAACTGATGGCATGCTTCAATTTGAAATTGAAATCGTGGTCATCTGTATTCGGCCCAAATCGAATTTCTTTTAAAACAACTTTCGCAGCATTGGCTTTGATCTCCTTCTGCTTCTTCTTTTGCTCGAACTTAAACTTCGCATAATCAATGATCTTACAAACCGGAGGATCTGCATTTGGAGAGATCTCAACTAAGTCTAAATCGTTTTCCTCAGCGAGTTGAATGGCCCTTTCTGTGCGAAGCACGGCATTACCGCCCTCCACAAAATCACCCACTACTCGCACCTCAGGTACTCTGATCTTTTGATTGATCTTGTAAGGTTCTTCTTGTCTACCCCTCGGTTGATACGGTCTTTGATTCAAGTTAGCTGTTTGTGTTTAAATTAATTTGGCCTGCAAATATCGGAATTATTTCGAATCCAAAAAATGGAATCCCATTTCTAGGCTATTCTTTGGCCAATGATTCAGAAATAATTCCCTTAAAATACTGAATAAATTCCTCCGGACTGAAAACTCCCAGGTCTCCTTGACCATGCTTTCGAACAGCCACTTTTCCTTCCTCTTGTTCTTTTTCCCCCACAATAAGCATAAAAGGCACTTTTCTAACTTCTGAATCTCGAATCTTACGACCAATCTTCTCATCTCGATTGTCTATCGTACCCGTAATTCCAGCTTCATCTAGTATTCCTTTCAACTCCTCCGCATAAGAAATAAATTTTTCAGAAATCGGTAAAATATTGATTTGCTCCGGAGCCAACCACAAAGGAAAGTCTCCAGCACAGTGCTCAATGAGCACGGCGACAAAGCGCTCCAAAGATCCGAAAGGTGCTCTGTGGATCATCACGGGGCGATGCTTCTGGTTATCCGAACCAATGTATTCCAACTGGAAACGATCCGGTAGCTGGTAGTCCACCTGGATGGTCCCCAACTGCCACTTTCTGCCCAAGGCATCCTTTACCATAAAATCAAGCTTCGGGCCATAAAATGCCGCTTCACCCAATACAGTCACAGTCTCCAAGTCCTTTTCTGCAGAAGCCTCAATAATTGCAGCCTCAGCCTTATCCCAAGCTTCATCCGACCCGATGTACTTCTCCTTTTTTTCAGGATCACGAAGGGATATCTGAGCGGTATATTCTGAAAAGCCCAAGGCCTTAAAAACATATAACACCAAGTCAATCACCTTAATAAACTCTTCTTTTACCTGGTCAGGGCGACAGAAAATGTGTGCATCGTCCTGAGTAAATCCACGAACTCGGGTCAATCCATGCAATTCCCCACTCTGCTCGTAGCGGTACACAGTACCAAACTCGGCATATCGGATAGGCAGGTCCTTGTAAGACCGTGGCTTGTATTTGTATATCTCGCAGTGATGCGGGCAGTTCATCGGCTTCAACAAAAAGGTCTCCCCTTCGTGTGGTGTTGTAATTGGTTGAAATGAATCCTTGCCGTACTTTTCGTAGTGCCCAGAAGTTTCGTACAAGGCCTTGTGGCCAATATGCGGAGTGGTCACCTGCTGGTAGCCTGACTTATCTTGGGCTTTTTTCATAAAGCCAATCAAACGCTCTCTCAAAAGCGTTCCCTTAGGAAGCCATAACGGAAGTCCCATGCCCACCTTTTCAGAAAAGGTAAACAGCTCCAATTCACGACCCAACTTCCGGTGATCACGCTTTTTAGCCTCTTCAAGCAGCGTCAAGTAATCTTTCAATTCCTGCGCCTTGGGAAAGGTCACTCCATAGATACGGGTAAGCATCTTACGCTTTTCATCCCCTCTCCAATAAGCACCAGCGATGTTGGTCAACTTGACCGCTTTGATAAAACCCGTATTTGGAATATGCGGCCCACGGCAGAGGTCTGTAAAATTGCCCTGCTCGTAAAAAGTGATGGTTCCATCTTCCAATCCTTCCAAAAGATCGAGCTTGTACTCGTCTCCCTTCTGCTGGAAATAGCTTACTGCATCTTTTTTTGATACATCCTTGCGGATAAAGTCTGATTTGAGGCGAGCAAGTTCGAGCATCTTTTCTTCGATCTTCTCTAACTCCTCTCCGTCCAACTTGTGGTCTCCAAAGTCCACATCGTAGTAAAAGCCTGTTTCAATGGCTGGTCCTATGCCAAGTTTTACGCCGGGATAGAGGTCTTCCAATGCCTCGGCCATCAAGTGTGCTGAGGAATGCCAAAAGGTGCTCTTGGCCTCTAAATCGTTCCAGGTAAGCAATTGCAAACGGGAATGGCTGGTGATGGGACGGGAAGCATCCCAAACTTCTCCATTAACTTTAGCTGCAAGTACATTCCGAGCCAAACCCTCGCTGATACTTGCAGCAATCTGTAGTCCGGTAATGCCTTGTTCGTAGTCCCTCACCGAACCATCGGGAAGGGTAATTTGAATGTGTTGTGACATGTTATTTTTTTTACTGCCTATACAAACAGGCTGTGATTTATCCTGCAAATATGCACAAAAGCTACGCTCCATGGAAAGCTTTTACGCTAGAATGGAGGAAACTTTTCCCTATAAAATTATCTGTGCACTTAATTTGACCAGAAAAGGACGCGCCTCAGGACTATCCAAGTAGCTCATGCGGTGAAAAAAATCTACCCTAAAAAACCGGAAGATATTCTCAATCCCATAGCCCAGCTCCACATAGGGTACCTTGGGATCTAATCGACCAAAGGACTCCAAAACACGTCCATCTGGAGCAGTTTGCGGAAGGTTTAGGATGTTTTGATCCCTAACTGCCCCCATCAATACATTGGCATTGCCGACCATTCGCCACTTTAATTTTTTGATCAAGGGAATGGAATTGAAAAGGAATCCCTCAAAGGATTGTCGGTAGCGTAAACTCATAAATCGGTCTGAGGCAAACTCGTTGAAATTCATCGTATTGAATGCTGCCGTGGTGTAAAAAAAAGTCTCGTTACCCAAGTGGTTTTTCAACAAGGGATACGGTACCTCTCCCCAAATTTTTCCAGCATCGATCTCGTAGCGCCCCACCCCCAATATCCCCAAATTGATGCGGTGGTAGAGGTAGAAATTTAACTTAGAATAGCTCAAATCAGCCCCTAAAGAAGGAATGCCCTGTGCGTAATTCAACTCCACAATCGGCCATTTGCTGGTTCCCAAAGAAGTGCGCGTATTGTCATTGATCAGGATGATTTCATCGCGACCATAGCGGATGCCAGTACGGATCTCCGTGGTTTGGAAACTCGTTCTTAAGGCCTTAGAACCCTGTTCGTAGTAGTAAAAGTCAAAGAGTGGATCGAATTGACTCTTGTTCAAACTTGAGGTAACCAAGAATCCTTTAAAAATCTCCCGTTGGAAAGTGATCCGCTGATTGGTAGACACAAAGGGCCTACGCAATGTTCCAAAGCGGCTTGCTGCTAAGAAAATCGAATTGCCTTCTAGATTCTCCATCTCCAAGCCCACTTGATCCAGCTCCCTTCCTACCCGTACACCCAATGTGGTCCAATGCTTTCGAGATAGAATCGAAGTAGCCCCCATTTTATACTTCCAGCGCTGATCCACTGTACCGTATGCGCCATATCCCTCGATGAGAAATTTGTTCGAAAAGGAATAGTTGGTTCGCATTCCAAATCCAAATCGCAGGCCTTCCACATTGTTGTAATTGCCAAATTCAGTCCAGGGTCCCAAGTCCAACTTCTTCACAGGCAAGTAACCCGTTGCAAAAAACTTCAAGCCTTCGGAATAAAAACGGATGATCGGAATTTTTTTGAGCGTATCCACCATCTGCAAGACGGCCAGCTCCTCCTCACTCAAAGGGTCTGGACGCCTATTTTTCCAATAATCAGCCGAAACCTGGTTGAAGTCTGGCTTCAAGATCACTGCCTGATCAAAAAAGGAGGTTTCTAGGGGCTGGTTGACCACAATGCTATCGGTAGCAGTGTAAAACTTAGCCAATAAGCCCGCCGAATTATCCGTCAACTGCCCAATTTTAAGCAATACTCGTGTTTTGGAAGGCATCAAGGCTCCTGAAGTCGTAGTTACCAGTTCTTGCTGGATCTTAATGCGATCCACAAAATTCAGATTTGCTGCCTTGGGAATCGTTAAGTCTACCTGCTTGAGGGAATAATCGGACTTTTTGATCCATATCGTACCGGTAAAGGCCAAGTCCTGCTCTCGACGTGGATACACCTGTAGTTTGTAGCAGCTATCCTGCCCTACCAGTACATCTTCCAATAAGTCGTAGTCATAATACGTCTTCCAGCCATCCGCAATGGGGGAAATAAAATCCTTGTTGAGGATGGCCAACCAATTTTTGTAAAAGTTATACTCCTGAAATACCGATCCGGTGATCTGTGAGGTCGTTGACCCATCTGTAATTCCTACACCCGTCACCTTGGTTTTCTCAATGATCTCTTTTCGCAGTTCCGGATTATTGCGGTAATAAAAAGAAGAAACCGTCTCTGAGAAAAATACCGGCAATATCTTCTCACCCTCCTCATTGGTGAGTTGCCGAATGCTATCCAACACTGCAGTCACAGAACGTACCGATTTCCGTTGATTGAAATCTTCGGATAAGTTATCGATGTCAATTTCGATTTTGGTGTAGTTTTTTGTTTGATAGGCATCCAAACTTCGTTTGTCATACACCTTACGCTTTTCTACTGCCTTACGGATTACCTCAAAGGCAGGGTTTTCTCCCGCCTCAAACACGAAAGTTCCCAACTCAAAAGCCACAGGTCGAAGTTGAAAATTGATCGTTTGGTTGGCCTCCTTGGTCAAGACCTTTGATTGTGGGGAATATCCCAGGTAACTGACTGTCAGGCTGTCCGCTAAACTTGAAACTTGCAAAAAGTAATTTCCTTCAAAATCTGTGGTAATTCCGGATGTTTTTCCTTTTTGAAAAACGCTTGCAAATGCAATCGGATCGCCTGTTTCCGCATCCGTCACCTTTCCTTTGAAGATATATTGACCGAATGAAACCGAAGTCCAAAGAAAGAAGAAACCTAGAAATAAAAGTCGAAGCATAAGTAGGGAAGCAGATCGTTCCATTGAGGGCGCAAAGTTAGGAGATATTTTTGACCTGCTCTTTTTTGAATCAAACAAAAAGGATGGCCATTCAAGATTGGTATTTTTGATAAAAAGTTCAAATTTTAGCAATAGGGTCTTAGAGCGATTTTAACCCCAACAAACAGACTCCAAATCAAGCCTAGCGCTGTTGTGTTAGGAATTCAAAAACCCGTTGTTCCGCATAGGTGAATTCCGAGCCAGGGATGGTAAAACCCGTATGCCCTCCCCTTTTGGGTTCTTCTAGGAAAATTACTGTGCTTTTTTTTGCAAATTCAGTAGGGTAACATTCCTCTCCTAGCAAGGGATCATTTTTGGCATTTAAAATTAAAGTGGGTATCCCAATGTCCTGGATTCGAGTATGTGGACTGGCCTGTTCATAAAAGTCAGCAGCATCTTTAAATCCATGCAATTTGGCAGTGTAATGCGTGTCAAAGTCATAAAAATCTTGTACATGGGGCAAACGATCCAGATCCACCAAACCAGGGAATTGCTTCCCTTTCGCCTCCATTTTCTTCTTCAGCTTGCCCATAAACTTGCGTGCATAAAAGGCATTGGCAGGTCGGCGAAGTGTGGCTGCACTGGAAGGCAGGTG
>CAMBMU010000096.1 GCA_945868725.1 Spirosoma fluviale | reverse complement strand
TCTGCTTGAGAAAGAAAAAAAGAATTGCGCCCCGCAATTCTGCGGGGCAGGCTGCGAAGACGCGAAGGCGCAAAGAGCCTGTCCGCCGTGGCGGGTAGGTAGGCTAGTTTTCCCCAATCTTCATTCTTCACTCAGCGTTGGGCATTCGAAATTAAGAAGAAGCAAGTAGCTAGTAGCAAGACGCAAGAAGCGAGAGGGAGTATCAAGTATCAAGTAGTAAGTATCAAGTAGCAAGATTGTACGAAGTACCAAGTACAATGTACCAAGATCAGGGAACGAAATACCAAGTACTTTCAAAATCATGATTGCGGTAGGCAGTCAAAAGACGAGATTGCCTTCCTTTGCGGCTTGGCGCCTTTGCGCGAGAAAGAAAAAAGAGACAAGAGGCGAGAGGGAGTATCAAGTATCAAGATTGTACGAAGTACCAAGTACCTGTCTGCCGCCAGGCAGGCAATGTACCAAGATCAGGGCACGAAATACCAAGTACTTTCAAAATCATGATTGCGGTAGGCAGTCAAAAGACGAGATTGCCTTCCTTTGCGGCTTTGCTTCTTTGCGAGAGAGAAAAAATCCGCCGCGGCGGACCCGTAATTCTACGGGGCAGGCCCCCGCATCTGCCGCCGCGGACAGGTTCCCGCATTTCTGCGGGACAGGTTTGGGGAGATTCAGCAAGGCTCGGATTTCAGCTCGTTACCTCAATCCATTTTGGCTGCCGGCCGCTTTTCGGTGCCAGGCTGCTTGGTGAGGTCATCGCCTAGTGTCTTTCGGTACTGCTCTGCCAATGCGCTCAGCGCGGCTACCACCGCAGGATTTTGGGGAGCTAAGTCAAACGTTTCCCCAGGGTCCGTAGACAGGTCGTAAAGGGCGAGCGGCACCTCCACGGATTTGTAGACACCCGGAAAACCGGCATTGCCTCGCTGCGTATTCAGGTAGCTTTGGGAGAGGTGAGGGAAAACCAATTTCCACTTTCCCTGCCGGATGGCTTTGAGGCTATTTGCATCGTAATAATAGACAAAGTGGTCCCGAGGATTGGCATCTGTCACCTGCTTTAACAAGGGCAAGATATTCACCCCATCGATTTTCTGATTAGGCAATGGGGCGTCTAGGAGTGCAGCTAGCGTGGGGAGAATGTCCATCGTAGCGGCCAGGTTGTTGGAAACCGATCCTGCAGGGATCAGCCCTGGAAAACTCATGATGCAAGGAACGCGTACGCCTCCCTCCCAAGCCGAACCCTTGCCTTCCCGAAGGCCTCCGCTACTGCCGGCATGGTTGCCAAAGGTCAGCCAGGGGCCATTGTCACTCGTAAAGATGACCAGCGTATTTTGGGTAAGCCCATTTTTCTCCAGTGCCGCCATCACCTCTCCAATCGAATCGTCCAATTCAAGCATCAGATCTCCAAATAGTCCAGCACCACTTTTGTTTTTGTAGGGTTCCGACACCGCGATTGGCACGTGAGGCATGGAGTGGGCGAGGTACAGAAAAAAGGGGCTCTTCTTGTGCTGCTCGATAAACTGCACCGCACGCTGGGTGTATAGCTGCGTAAGTTGAGCCTGGTCCTCTAGCGTTCGGATGGGCTTCACGGGTTCATTGCCTTCGAGTAGGAAGAGTGGAGGGTACTTGAATTTGCGGTCTGCGGTGTCGGTAACCGGCTTGCCATCGAAGCCCATAGGCCACATGTCATTGGAGTAGGGAAGGCCAAAATAGGAGTCAAAGCCATAGGAGGTGGGGAGGTAAGGAGCTTTAGCACCGAGGTGCCATTTGCCAATCATGCCTGTTTGGTAGCCTTTCTTTTTTGCCAAGGTGGCGAGTGTCTCTTCCTCGGGATTAAGGGCCGTGGTGGACCAGGGCATCAGCGCACCAGAGATATTGAGCCGGTTGGGATAGCAGCCTGTCAGTAGGGCTGCTCTAGAGGCGCTGCAGACAGCCTGTGCTGCGTAGAAATTGGTAAAGCGAATGCCTGAAGCAGCAAGCGCGTTGAGGTGAGGGGTCTGCTGAGGGTAGCCTCCATAGACTTCTAAGTCACCATAGCCCATGTCATCCATGAAGATCAGTACGACATTGGGGAGGTTTGGATGGGATAAATTCCCCTGTCCTTGGGCCCTGAAACATAGGAAAGAAAGTAGAAGGAGGAACAGATTTTTCATGGCTTGGGGATCTTGAATCAAAAAGGTAGGAAAAAAAGTGGATAAAAGTTGGTTTTTCTGGCCGTAGCCAAAGCCCGCGGGCCATAGCAGATTCGAATCACCTTCAAACCTTATTTTTTGACCATTGCTGATCACCTGAAAATTTAGCCAAGCAGGATTTAGGAAAGGAGCAAGGAGAACAGCTTTCCAGTGGGCCAACTTTATTTGTGAAAGAGGTTTCAATTTTCTAATTTGAATTGCAAAAAGATTCAGTCCTGGCCATTTAGTATGCGCTAAAGCAGTGGATTGATTGCTCATTCTTTCCAATTTGATGAAAAAGCACATCCTTATTTTTCTTCTTTCATTCGGGCTGTATTCGGGGTCCTTTGGACAGGCCAAGGAAGAATTCAATGTGCTGCTAATCCATGTAGATGATTTGGGATGGGCGGACATTGGCGTTCTGGGAAGTGATTTTTATGAAACGCCCTTTATTGATCGATTGGCCGCTGAGGGGATGCTATTTACGCATTCCTATGCTGCGGCAGCGATTTGCTCCCCCTCCCGGGCTGCCTTGATGACAGGCAAATACCCTGCGCGAATGGGAATTACCGATTGGATCTATGCGCGATTCCAAGGAGTAGGTACAACGGGTCTTCCCGGAGAATATGCTGAAAACCCGGATCAACCCCTGCGAACACCTAAGAATCAAGGCTTTCTACCCTTGGAAGAGCTTACCCTAGCGGAGCGCATGAAGGTACAGGGATACGCCACCCTTCATGTGGGCAAATGGCATCTTGGAGGGGAGGGAAAGTATCCTGAAGACCAGGGATTTGATCGCAACTTTGGTGGCAATGACCTGGGTCAGCCCCCAAGCTACTTTGATCCCTACGAGCCGGCTACCCCCACGCCTTTTTATGCATTTGACAGGGTGACACCGAGGGATTCTGGCGAGTATTTAACAGACCGAGAAGGGGATGAGATCGTGAGTTTTCTCCAAGCTCAAACTCAGAAATTTTTCATCCATTGGGCTCCCTATGCGGTGCATACGCCTATTATGGCTCCGCAAGCGTTAGTCGAAAAATACAAACGTAAAGCTGGGGGAAAACAGAAAAACCCCATTTATGCAGCTATGGTTGAGAATTTAGATCAAAACGTAGGCAAAGTACTTGCTGCCTTGGATCGCTTGAACTTGACCGAAAAGACTTTAGTGATTTTCACCTCAGACAATGGGGGATTGATGGGAAATCCAGCAAATCCCATCACGAATAACGAACCCTTGCGCTCCCAAAAAGGATACCCCTACGAAGGGGGAATTCGGGTGCCGACGGTGGTGAAGTGGCCAGGCAAGGTTCCTGCTGGGGTCCAATCTAATCTTCCCATTGTGACGCTAGACTGGGTTCCTACTATTTTGGATTACATGGGATTAAATCCTCAAGATCAAGGCTTGGATGGGCAAAGCTTGGTCGAGGTTTTGGGAGGGGGTACGCTAGAATCACGAGACTTATTTTGGCATTTTCCCCACTACAGGGGAGCGGATGTTGTCCCCTATTCCATCATTCGGTCTGGGGAGTACAAGCTGATCCACTACTTTGAAGAGCAGCCGGATGAACTCTTTTCCTTAGCGAATGATCCTAGGGAAACGACTAACCTGGCAGTTCAATTTCCCGACCTGGTAATTCAACTTAAATCTTTACTCAAAGCCTGGTGGATAGAAACAGATGCCAGAATGCCCAAGAAAAAATAAACCATAGGGATCAATCAGTTAAAAGTTTATCTTATTGTTTGCTTTTTAACCAGTATCGAAAGAAATTGAGTTTTGAGGTTTAACTAAGTGAGCTGTGGACCGTGGACCGTCATCTGTCGACGATTATCCGCAGTAATTCAAAGAAATCTAAAGCTTTTAGTAAGATTGCGGATAATCAAACTGTTTAAATTCAGTTTAGGATTATCCTCCACTTTCATCCTACATTGATAATCAACTGGCAAAATTGCGGAGATTCAAACAAACTAATTTTCAATGAGCAACTCATTTTTAAAAAAGGTAGTTGGTACGACTAATGAATATGAGCGTACCCCGATTCCAAGTGAAAGTCTGAAAGGAGGTAAAAGCTTTTTGGGAATGTATGCAGGCGAGCATACTGCTGGGACAGAGTTTGTTATTGGCCCCTTATTCGTGGCACATGGCGTCTCGGCAGGAGATTTGATTTTTGGATTATTGATCGGTAATCTATTGGCGGTGCTGAGTTGGGGATTGATTACAGGACCGATTGCAGCCTCCAAGCGGCTCACCTTGTATTATCAATTGGAGCGAATTGCTGGAAAAAATGTGGTACGCTGGTACAATCTGGTCAATTCCTTAATGTTCTGTTTTCTTGCCGGATCAATGATTGCAGTTTCAGCTACTGCTGTTGGTATTCCTTTTGACCTCGAAATGCCTACACTATCGGACTGGTTGCCAAGGACGCCTGGCTGGATTCTGACAGTTCTATTGATGGGAGCAGTGATTACGCTCGTGGCTATTCAGGGATACTCCCAGGTATCCAAATTTGCAAATGTGATGTCTCCTTGGATGATATTGGTATTCTTTGCAGCAGCCATTGTGGGCTTGGCTCAACTAGGTGTGGGTTCATTCGAAAGTTTGATCAGCATTGCTCAAGAAGTGATTTGGAATGGAGTTCCACTTGCCGGCATGTCCAAATTTACAATTTGGCATATTATCTTTTTCGCCTGGTTTTGCAATATGGCTATGCACATTGGGATGTCTGACTTGACGATTCTTCGCTATGCAAAGTCTTGGACCTACGGATTTCATTCCTTTGCGGGAGTTTTTCTAGGACATTTTGTGGCCTGGATTGCATCCGGGATTCTCTATTCGGTATTTCTTCAGGCCGATTCCGCTTCTCAGGAATTTGCTCCAGGAGCTATTGCATATGAGACCTTGGGCATTGCTGGGGCAGTTTGTGTGGTGGTCGCGGGTTGGACTACAGCCAATCCTACAATTTATAGAGCTGGATTAGCCCTGCAGGCGATTTTCCCAAAAGTTTCAACTTGGAAAATCACAGCAATTGTAGGAGGAATTACTAGTTTGGCTGCTTGTTTTCCTGCTTTGGTCATGAAATTATTGGATTTTGTGGCATTGTATGGGCTACTGCTGATGCCGATGGGGGCAGTAATTTTTGCGGATTTCTACTTTTCCAAGAAAATGGGCTTCCAATCTGAAGCTGCGCTGAATTC
Source organism: Spirosoma fluviale (assembly GCA_945868725.1). GTDB lineage: Bacteria > Bacteroidota > Bacteroidia > Cytophagales > Cyclobacteriaceae > Algoriphagus. The sequence goes on along the minus strand of CAMBMU010000096.1, from coordinate 3,860 downwards.
CAAGTCTGATTTCAGTATTCCGGCCTTGCTGAGCTGGGTGTTAACCTTGGTATTCTGCTTGGGGTTGAATTTCTTTTATGGGGTAGAAATTTTCTTTCTGGGACTACCAGGATGGTTTGTGGCGATTGCAATTTTCATTGTGCTTTCAAAAATAAAATATCCCCTTTCTAAATCACTTCCTCTATGATATTGAATACGATAAAAAAAGTCCAAATTGGGATGAGTAGAAATGCTGTGGTGCTATATTCTTATAAAAATCAATTGATAACGCTATGAAAATTCTAATGAAAATAGGGTCTTTCTTTAGCTTGGTGCTAACCATTGTGCCATCGATTCTCTTTTTTGTTGGGGATTTAGAATTGAGTCAAATGAAATGGTATATGGGTACCGGTATGGTGCTTTGGTTTGTGACGGCCCCGTTTTGGATAAATAAATCCTCAAAAAGTGAGCAAGTGTAATTTTCAGGATCAATAAATTCAATCTCCAGTTTTTGAAAAACTTGACCCTAGCTAAGTATTTACCGTTTACATCCAACAATAACCTGTAACGATAACGCCAAAGATGCCAACAGACTTCCACCAAAAATCCCTTTCCCTGCTATCGGAGCAGTTAAGTGCAAAGGGATTGGATACCAACTTTTTAATTCAAAAAATCGCCTCGTTTCAGATTGCAGTTCCTTCTTGGGCTTTGGGTGCTGGAGGAACGAGATTTGGGCGATTTTTGATAGGGGGTGAACCAAGAAATCTCGAAGAAAAACTGGAGGATATTGGGCTTTTGGCCAAGTTGACCAAGCGGACGGATGCCGTCTCACTCCATATTCCCTGGGATATCCCTCAAGACGTTCAGTTGATCAAACAAAAGGCAGCTGATCTCCATATCAGATTTGATGCCATGAATTCAAATACTTTTCAAGATTATGGACAGCCCTTGACTTATAAAATGGGGTCGCTAAGCAATGCAGATTTAGACATTCGAAAGCAGGCTGTGGAGCATAATCTTTTGGTGATCGAAGTCGGGAAGGAATTGGGTAGCAAAGGGCTGACGGTATGGTTGGCAGATGGAAGTAACTTTCCTGGTCAGGCCCATATCAGAAAGGCACTTCAATGGACTACCGAATCACTTCAGGAAATATATGCCGGCTTACCGGCGGATTGGAAGCTTTTATTGGAGTACAAGCCCTACGAACCTAATTTCTACCATACCGTGATTCCGGATTGGGGGACATCAGCGCTGATTTGCCGGCAGCTTGGAGAGCAGGCGAAGGTTTTGGTGGATTTAGGTCATCACCTCCCCAATACCAATATCGAACAGATTGTGGCGACGCTGATGCATCAGAACATGTTGGCAGGATTTCACTTCAATGACAGTAAATACGGAGACGATGATTTGAGCACCGGAAGCATCAAACCCTACCAGTTGTTTTTGATTTTCTGTGAACTGACCAATGGCGCTGAAGAAAATGCGCAGACTTGGGAAAGTATTTCTTGGATGATCGATGCCAGCCATAATACCAAAGACCCCTTGGAAGACTTAATCCAGGCCTTGGAGTCCATTTCTCAGGCTTACGCTAAATCGCTTTTAGTAGATCGTAAAAAACTAAATCAATGTCAGCTGGAAGGAGACGTGGTTGGGGCACAAGAAATACTTCAAGATGCGTTTTTAACTGACGTGAGATCCTTGGTCAGAGAAGCTAGAATTCAAAGTGGTGGTGAAGTTGATCCTTTGGATTACTATAGAAGCGAAAAGATTAGAGAAAAGCGAATTCGTCAAAGGGGTAAAAATACACAAGCTAGCGGCTTATGATTAGGAGATAGCCTAAAAAATATAATCCGGTAGGATTAAAGTTATTGAGCAGTCCTGCCTGCTATAATTAACGCAAGAACTGAGGGCTGACTATTCAAAAAATCCTCCTAGAGCATTTCGCTCAACTAGCCTTCTCTGTTTTTTTGAAAACTTCAAAACTTGGTTCTTTTTTATATTCAGTTTCAGGCTGCTTTTCTAGTCCGATTTTCATGTCCAGCTTTCCATTGTATTTGCCTCCCATTTCGATTATGAGATTTTCAGTTTTCACATCCCCGTTGATATTGCCTGTTGCTTTAATTTCTAGATGCTTCACTTTTATATTCCCATTTACAGTACCAAAAATAATAGCTGTTTCGGTCTCAATATTTCCCTTTATAATTCCTTTCTCTCCTAGAATTACCCCTTTTTTGATAGCGATATCTCCCGTGATTTTGCCTTCGATTCTTGCAGTGCTTTTGCTTTTGATATTTCCTTCACACTCAAAATCTTCACCCAAAATGGTGAGAATTTCTTCCTGATTTAAGATAGTAATTGGCGACTTTGGGCTTTTCTTGAACATGCTAATTGAGATTAATAAATGTTTTTGGATTTATTTTTTTGTTATTTCTGAGTATCTCATAGTGGAGGTGGGGCCCCGTGGAGCGGCCGGTCGAACCTACCTTACCAATAAAAGTACTCGCTTTTACTTCCTGCCCCTCTTTTACTAAAATTTCAGAAAGGTGTCCGTAATAGGTTTGATATTCATCCCCATGACTGATTACAACCAAGTTTCCATAGTCTCCTCTGTAACCAGCAAAAACCACTTTACCTTCAGCAGTACATTTCACGGGTCTTCCATGGGGTGCACTAATGTCTAAGCCTTTATGGCTTTCTCTTCCGCTTGCTCCAAATGGATTGGACCTGAAGCCGAAGCTTGAGGTTATCTGCCCATCAATGGGAGAACCAACGGGCGTGTTAGCGATTTCTTGTTTGAATTCTTCAATATAATTTTCGAACTGACTATTATCGGCCAGGTCTAATGGTGAGCTTATTTTTGGGACTAACTCCACATTTTTTTGATTCGGTTTCTGAATCCCTTTGCTAACCAATAACTTATTCACCTCGCTGATTTGTCGGGTGATAAAGTCATATTGCCTCGATAACTCCTGGGAAAAAGTTTTATTCCGTTCATTTTGAGCATGGATTTCGTTCTGCTGTTCCATGAAATACATTTTGGTGATCAGAATAAATGAATAGACTCCCAAGCCCAAAAATAGTAGCGCGCTTACAGAAATAAATTTCCAGTATTCCAAAAAAAAGGTAGGAATTAGAATAGGTTTTTTAAACCGTGGATCAGTATTGATGAAAATTACCGTAGTTTTCCGTACAAGGGTAAGGCCTTTTCTCAGCGAAAGCTTTGTAAAGAAATCAAGGATTTTTTTCATAGCGGAAACTTCAAAAGCTGCAGATTACGAGAATTCAACTTTTGATCTAGACTTAAACAAATCTATTCATTGAAGATCCTTGAATTGACAGAATATCGTTTTGCCTTTATTTGGATTTGAACATCTAAATTGAAAATAAAGGGTTTCAATATTACGAAATTATAGATAGAAAAAAAGGGTTTGCCATTTTCTAAGCGTGTTAAGGCAAAAAACCACCTCCTAGTTTCTCGGCAATGGCGGTGGATATGGGCTGATTCACCTAATCCATTTTGGGATTTGTGGGCTCTTTATTACCTTGAACTGTAATTCCATTCCTAGCACTTTAGGATTACTAAGAAGCGAAGTGGAAGGGGAGGATGAATGCATTTCCTGGGCTAATATTCATTCATTGCGAGCCACATTTACAAGGCTTTTATTGGTAAATGTAAAAAGAGAAGAAGGATTTTGGCAATAAAGACCATTTTTGAAATGCAAGTTTTTCTACTTAAAATCACTAGTGTCCGAGAAACGGTTTTTAAATTTAGGGTAAGCTTCTGATGTGAAGCTTACCCTTTTGCTGTATTTTAGGTTTACCACAACTTCAAATTACAGCGGATGAAAAATACACATTTCTTCGGACAGCCGATTTTTTCA
>CAMBMU010000095.1 GCA_945868725.1 Spirosoma fluviale | reverse complement strand
GGCCGAGAGATCAATACCATTGGCTCAAAGGCCAACGATGCAGGGATTCAAAAGGTAGTCATCCAAATGAAGGATGAGTTAGAAAAGATCAAAGAGCAATCCTTGAATGTACTGTGATAATCGTCCACAGACCACTGTCAACGGTTCACTTAAATGATTCTCATACCTAATTTCCCCTGGTTAGGGTTGAATTGCAGATATTCAGCTAACGTCAAACAAAAACTAAAAAGGCCTCGCTCATTTGCGGGGCCTTTTTAGTACATATCTCGGTTTCTTTTTAGAGAAGCGTTGATGAAGTAAAGACAAAAAAAAGACCCGATGCAAATCGGGTCTTTTCTATTATCCAAGTTTGAATCGGATCGGAAGTCTCATTCGCGTACGAACAGGCTTACCTCTTTGCTTACCAGGTTCCCACTTAGGAGCTGCTCTAACGATTTTTAATGCTTCCTCATCGCAACCTCCGCCGATACCTCTCAAAACTTCAACGTCTTGAATGGATCCATCGGTGTTAATAACGAAGACAACAATTACTGTACCTTCAACACCCATTCTTCTAGCTTGAGTTGGGTATTTGAGGTTGTCAGAAAGATATTTGTTCCAGCCAGACATTCCCCCAGGAGGGTTAGGCTGTGTTTCTACTACGTCAAAGATGACATCGGCTTTTTCTTCATCGATTACCACTTCTTTGATGGCCACTTCTTTGATTACCGTGGTTTCTTTCACGTCAACGTCAAAGTTTACATCAATTTTTTCTTCGATTTTCACCTCATCTGGAATCTCTTGGATCACAGGCTGCTCCATCGGTGGTGGTGGAGGTGGTGGTGGTGGCTGCTGCGTAATGGGTACATCTAAGATGTCTTCGAAATTATCTTTAGCGTCTCCTAAATTTTTTAGAGCGCTATCATCGTAAGACTTGTATTCGAAGGCAGCCAGAGTGAGACCAACTGCTACTGCAAGACCCAAGTTGGTAAACATACCCACACTTTTGTTCAAGTCAGCTTTAGGAGTCTTTTTTACTTCCATGATGAATTTTGTTTATTAAAGGTTAATCGGTTTTATTTCTATAGCAAGTGTAAGAATTATTGAAGATTAATCCAAAATGAATTTACAAGAAGGACGATATAAATATCCAAATAATCCTGAAATAACACCTAAGATATTGATAGCTAGATCATTTAAATCAAAGCTTCTATTGGGAATTAGGTGTTGAGCGGTTTCTAAACTAATGCTTGGGATGAAAGCCAAAAGCATGAAGTTGAGCCAAATCCGCTTTTTTCTCCAGACTTCTACTTTTTTGTGGATGCCCACACCCGTACCTAGGTAAGCGAGTACAAAAAAGATAATGAAATGGATGATTTTATCCTGAAAGCTAACTATTGATACATCAGGGAAGGCAGTTCCTGGAGTAAGCATGGCAAGGCAACAGGCGCTCAACCATGCTCCATACCAGACTTTACGATTCATGCTAATTTATTCTCCAATAAGATCTTTGTAGGATGCTGCATCCAAAAGATCTGCTGGAAGAGCTCCAGTAATTTTTACTTTTACCATCCAACCTTCGGTATAGGGAGCGTCGTTGACAAGCTCTGGGGAAGATTCCAACTCACTATTGAGTTCAAGTATCTCGCCAGTAATTGGCATGAATAGGTCAGAAACAGTTTTAACCGCTTCTACAGTCCCAAATACTTCTCCGGCTTCAAGGGTTTCTCCTAGGGTTTCTACTTCCACATATACGATGTCTCCCAACTCTTTTTGTGCAAAGTCAGTGACGCCAATGGTGGCAATATCTCCGTCGATTTTGACCCACTCGTGGTCTTTGGTGTACTTAAGTTCTACTGGAAAATTCATGATGATTTTTTTAATTCTCTCAAAATTAAAAGTATTCGGGAGACATTGAAATCTATTGGGATAAATTAAATCTTAATTGCCCTCCAAAAGCAGTATTTGATCTTCTGTAGGCGGTAGTTACGCGTGGATCATTTACTGTTCGCTCAAAGTATAGCGTCAAATTCAAGCTTCGATTGATTACATAACTGAGCGTGGGCCTAAATTGGAAGTTGAAATTTCCATTCGTGACGGTCGCTTTTTCTTCTATTTTCCGTTGCACCTGTTGGGTATTGCCAACCTTTGTATCCAGACGCAATTGGAGGTCATTCTTTAAAATATTTTGCCTTCCATTGATTTTAAAAGGAATTTTTATTCCCGCTTTGGTGTAGGATAGTGTCAATCCAAAATCACTGCTGGACTGCTCGGTAATCTGTGAATTAGAAAAATTCAATCCTAAATTGCGCTCTCTGTTGTAGTTCACAGCAATATTCATTCGCTGTTTGGTCAAGATATCCACGCCAATTAGGGGAGCAAATCGTTCGGTCAACACTACTTGATTCAAAATGTAGATTGGGATGAACTGCCCTTCTAGATTGGTGAGGTTAGGGCGTTGAATCCGTTGTAGCGTATTAAATAATTCCAAGCCTTTTTGGTATTGAAGGGAATTGGAGAAGTTGCTCACATCGTAGGTCGAGCTATAAGCATGGGTAAGGTTGATGCTACTGAAAAGATCGCTAAGCCCTTTTAATCGAGATAGTCCTCGGTAATCCACGCGCCAGTTTGGCAAAGGTGTTTTTGGGAATGGATTCAGATTCGCAGTAGAAGGGTCTTGGCCGCGATAGGCTGCCAAGAAGGAAGGGATCAAGACATCCTGTCCATTAATTGGAAATTCTCCAGCTGTAGTAGTTTGTTGATCTAAGCGTTGTTTGAAGATGGCCCTGAAATTCTCAAAGTCGGTAAATAAAGCAGATTCGTTTCGGTCGTTATTTTTTGCAAATGTGGTTCCAATTAAGACGGTGGAGATGCTGTAAGATCCCATGCGACTTGGACTCAGCGATTCGAAGTTACCCGGACTTGCGACACTGTTTCTAAAGATTTCACTGTAATCTCCAATTTCTCGTTTGTTGGCCTCTAAGGTTATTCTAAAGTCACGAATAGGTTCTGCCAACCCCTTAATGGAGAGATTTATGGCCTTATTTTGTCGAAAACTCTGGGTCAATTCAGGGCTAGGAGCCATGTTTCCATTTTGCCCGAGTTGGTAGCGGAGGTTTGGGTTTTGGCTTCCAAAAACAAAGGCCCAACCGGGGTTTTCCCAAGCCCTATCCATACCTAGTAGCCCAGTATTGGGCATGTATCCAGGCAGGAATGTTCCCTCTATGATACCATAGTTGAAGGTAACTTCCTTCAGCATCATGGCTAACTTAAGGATACGTCGCGTCAAAGGTGTACCGATCGTATCGCTGGCATTTGTGCTTGCTCTACCAGGGATACTCGGTCGACTAGGAGCGTTGATCGCAGCGAGTGACTTGCTTTTGTTGTACAGCTTGATCAAATCCAACTTGCCCGATAGGGTTTGCTCCCTCGTGTTTTGGATCACGTTACCCAAGGTGTCTCGCTGCCCGATGGCACCTGTTTGCCAGGTGTAGGTGCTCAGGTGTCTATAGTCGGTTTGAATCCAGTCGGTGATCGGAAGTTTGGCAAAGGGTAAGGTGTAATTGACGGTGGCTGAATGATTGTAATTGGTTGCACGGCCAAAGCGAAGGAAGTTGGCTTTAACGGAATCAATCTTTGCTTGTGTGTCGAGATCGCCCTCGGGCTCATCCACGACAGCTGCTGCACTGGCTGCTAGTTCAGCCCGCAGACTCGAGGAAAGATCCCAATTGATATTGAAAGAGCGATTCATGAAGAAAGATTTCTGAAATAAGGGATCAACTCCTGCTGTGCTGAGTTTGTCATTGCGGTATTGAGACCTTGTAAATCTTCTATCTACATCCATTCGTGCCAAAAGTAGGGTAGGCGAAAGGTTGAGGCTTATGTCCTTGATGAGCTTGAGGTAGGGGCTAGTCATGCCTTCAGACTTCTCAAAGGGGGCGATTTTTAGCTCCTTAGGTTGGTAGCTGTAGGTCACATTTCCTTTGTTTGTTTTGAAGTTGTAGTTCTGCAGTTGTGCATTGGTTTGTGTAACCGTACCCGTGGCATAGGAAAAAGCCAAATTGGATAGATCGTAAATGCGGCTCGGTGCTTCCTGATTTTTCTTCAGTTTTCGCACGTTATTCAAACTGATATTCTTCCGAGACAATTGATCCAAAGCGATGTCTCGATAGGCGTCTTTATCGGCAGTGTTTGCAAACTTTTCTAAAGCTACTTCAAAGGGTACGTCCGGGTTGAGCGGATCATATTCAGGTCTGGTAGATGAGTTTTCAACTGAAAAATAAAGTGGAATACTTACTCCAAGCCCCTTGGGAAGAAGCTTGTCTACTTCCACATTGGTAGAGATGTCGTAATTGGTGGTCGCTTGGCGGCTGCGCTGCGAAAGTTTGGTTTCCAAGCCCCCAAATCCAATGGAATTGTGGCGAATGGACGCGGATACTACAGCTACATCGGCAATCTTGGTGTTCAAGTAGGCATTGGCTGCCCAGCCATTCGTTTTGGTAAATCCGGTCACCCGGAGTTCATTGGCCCAAAGGCAAATGCTCTTGGAGGACCCGATGCCTTTACCAGGATTTCGGACACCGATCATCATCCCTTGAACCTGATTGAGCTCTGGTCTGCCCATCACCGTTACTTTGTATTGGCGAATCATCTTACTGAAGGGAAGGGTCAATGGAGACTGGGTATTATCCCGCTCTGCCTTGAGGCCCACAATTTCCTGAATGGCAATATCGATTTCGTTTTGCTCAGGCCAAACGATTCGTGGGTCATTGCTTCCTAAGGAGGATATTTTTAATGGAACCTCAATCTCGTAGTAGTTGTCGGTGTAATCTGTTCCCAATCTCAAGAAAGCGGACACTTCTCCATCCCGTGCCTCTTCACTATTCGCATGGAAAAACAGCTTGATTCGCTCGTACTGAACCAAGTCAATGTTGATATTTTTGAATACGGCTCTGGCATCTTTTGGTGCCAAATCTTCCACACAAAGACGAAGGGATTGTTCATTGAGTCTACGCTCAATTACGGAGGTATTGTCTCGATCCCGTTGAATACCTGGAGGTAATACGTAAGGGCTTGAGGTAGCACTGCCCTGTCCATTTTGCTCGATATTCACCACGTCTACTGTCAGATTGGAGTTGTCAGGCTCGGGCATTTCAAAAAATCCGCGTTCAAAGAGCGACTCCTGGAAGGATCTCCATTGGCTACCAACCATTCTAAATTCAGCCATTCGCAGCACTACCGGTTGTTGAAAGTCGGTGAGATAAGTTCGCATCCATCGGATGGATTTGAATCCGGAGATATCGCCTTGAACCCGATCTGGCTGGCGCACTGGGATACGGAATAAGTACCAGTTGACTTGCTCTCCACCTTCAGTATGGGTCACTTTATCCACGATGTAGTTGTTGCCTACCTTAAGTTGTCCGGGACGAAGATCGATTTCGTACTCGTAGTAATTTTCGAGCTCGTTGATGGTATTGTCGGTATTCAGGTCTTCGTTGTCGGGCACATTAGTTCCCGATGGGGTGTAAGGGAGATTTTGGTCTGCGGCAATAGGGGTGTTTCCCTCATTTCCATTGAATTTTTTGTAGCGCTCCAGAATTTTGGTGTTGGCCTGATCAAATTTAGAATCCAAGTAGTACTGAAATCCATCGGCAGAAACATCTTGTGTCAGTGCATTTTTTGCAGCAGCTGAGACGCTGAGTCGATCCAAAAATCGTCCTTTGAAATAGCTGGATTCGTCTTCATTCTTGAGTCCGTCGAACCCTACATCTTGATTGACCCGTGCAGTGGCCGAGTTGTCAAATGCAGGTAGCAAAAACTGCTGACGCGTAATTCTACCCCATTCGTTGGCAGCTGTTTCTGCAGGATCTCCATCTGCTGGGAGCCCATTTTCAAATGCATGGCTTCCATCTTTGATGACATCTTCAGAAATATCTCCAAGGTTTAAGAATAGTTTTCCTCCGGTGGTGTTATTCTGATTGAAAATTCCATCCAGCACTTTTCCATTTTCCCCAGGCAGAAAGGGGTCCATCATCCAAAATTCCAGATATTCAATATTGGTTCGGTCAAAATCCACTTCGGTAGTGATTGCTCGTGTCACCCCTCCGTAGTTTTGCCTTGGATTAGGCAATAATCCTGCTGTAGTCAGCCCTGGGTTGTAATTGTACATGCCTCGCTCCTGAGGGAAAAAGGCCAGTTCAAATAGCGGTTGTGGAACAAGGATCACCTCCCGGTCTTGATTTTTGAAAATTTCCTGAGGGATTACCCGCCTCACATAGTGGTTTCGACGATCTTGAGCAGTGATGTTGGTGGGCACGCCTGGTCCCCCATCTCGGTAAAAAATATTATCAATGTTATACCAAGCCAAACGTGCGCGGCGGTAGCCACTTCCGAGATTGTCCTCGGTTTGGTTACTCAGATCAAATCGGTTGTCAGTGGTTTTGGGGGTGGAAGCTAACTTCCAATTTTGATTTGCTTGAGCTCCCAGATAGAAGGGAGTGACGGCTGCTTCAAAGTCATCTATGTAGGAGGCTGCATCTCCATTTACGGTATTGGAAGTTCCCGGAATGAGATGGGCAAACTCTGCATTAAATTGCACCAGCGATTTTTCCTTTGTATCGGTAAATGGCAGCGCATCGGCCAACTTGGTTAGAAAACGGGACTCACTGTTGTAGTTGACATCTAATCCCCATAAGCTATTTCGGAGTGTTTCATTTCCTGTGGCAATTCGGGAGATGTTGGGGCGCTCATTTAGGAATAGGAAGGTACCTCCAAGGGTCAATTTTTTGTTGGCGATATAATCCAATCGTGTACCGAGTAAACTTCTGGTTTGAAACGAAACCAGGTCTGCTTTTTCAAAGCTGACATTGATTTGTTTGCCAGATTGGAGGATGGCGTCGTTGATGATTACAAGTCGGCCAATGTTGTAATCTATGGTGAAGTCTACCCCCTCAGTGAGTGGAATATTCCCTGCTTGCACGGTCACGGATCCTGGTGAGATATTTAAGCCAGGAAGCTGGATTTCGCTAGCTGAACCAGCTGTAAGCCTACCTTTGATGAAGAATTTATTGAGCCGAGTGACTAGCTCAGCATCTGCTTGCGTAGTTTGGTAAAGCGTGTCATAGACGTATTTTTCTAGAAGTACGCGTTCATCGGGGTTGAATTTTCGTGCAAGGTTCGATCCAAAAGGTTCCAGCACCGGAAAGATGAGTAGCCCTCGGTCGGAAAGCATCGTAATCCCTTCCACAAAATCAAAGTTCCCATCCGGGGCAGGATCGTTTTGGGGGTTTAAGTTGTCCAAGCCTGTCAGGCGAATCAAGGGGATGTCCTTAACCTTGGCACCTTCAAGGAGCGAGGGATTGTCTAATCCGGTGCGGTCGTCTCGGTAGATCACTTGCAATTGAAATCCATCTCGTGCTACTTGGCTTGCATTCAGGCTGTAGACGTTTTTCATCATCAAATCCCAAGTAGGTACCCGGGTATTGATGCGTGCAGGACGGAGGAGTTTTAGGTAAATCAACTCATCTTCTCTACGGGATTGGTAGTCTTCGGTCAGTTCACCCACTTTGAATACTTGCCCGTTGTAGGTGTATTCGTAGGAAACTGCAATTACTTCGTCATTTTGCAACCTTCGATAGAGGGAAATGAATCCCAGCTGTCCGTTAAAAAAGAATTCGGTTTGGTCGAGCTTTCGAGCCCCATTGATCTGTTCAAAGTCTACGCCTTTTTTTATTCCTAGGTCTCCCTCCAAGGCACGAGCTCCAGAATCGAAGGGCCTAAATGCAGGACTACCATTGATACTTGCATACAGTCGGTTGGCTCCATTGCTGGCAGGACTAGTAAGGATTCCTGGCCCAATGGCAGGATTTCCTCGGTTGAGAAGTACTTTTCCTTCGCCAAGATCCATAAAAGCAGCAAAATTCCGAAGTGTTTCGGTATTCGTTGCCCGGTTCATTACATACACTTCTACGCGAGTGATGTTGACTCCAGAGGTCACCTGAGGAAGCCCTTTCAGCCAGCGTTCGTAATTTTCCCGAAAGAAGTGACTGAGAAAGAAGTGACGGTTTTCATCGTATTTGGAACCTTGGATATCAAATGCTCGGCCCTGCCCATTTGCATCAATCACCAAGTTGTCCCGTCTTCCCCGTTGGGTGGAGGCTACGGCAGTGACATTGAGCTTGCCAAATTTCATTTCTGTTTTGACGCCAAAGAGGTTTTGGGCACCTTGAATGAGTCGATTTTGGATGGGCAAACTCACATTTCCAAGTTCAATGGACTGGATGATGTCTTCATCAAATCCATCGTATTCAAGTTTGAGTTGATTTTGAAAATCAAAGGAGTTGTTGGAGTCAAAATTAGCTCCAATCTTTAGCTTCTGTCCTAGATTTCCATTGACAGCCATTTGGATTTGTTGCTGAAAATTGAAATTCCCATTTTTCTGCTGGCGGATAGGAATAGTGGGGTTGTCTATCCTTCGGAAAATGGCTCCAAAATCAAGGTTGACATAGCCAGTTGGAATGATATTAATCGAATCTCCCCCAAAGAGACGGTCAAAGGTAGGGCTCATGGTAATGGGAGGAATAAGTCGTCTGCCTTCTACGGCGCTTTCACCATCTATTCCTCGAGAGCGAGTTTTCCAGTAGTCTTGCCGAACTTGGAATTCTTGCAGTTGTGCGAATTTATCAAACTCGTATTCCTGTTGGTTGCCTAGTCGCGTGCTATCCAATTGGTCCACTACCTGATATTTGAGTGTAGAGTCCATCAAGACCTGAACGTCTCTGTTTACCGGTGAAGCAGGAAAAAAAGGAGATTTCTGTGTTAAAAAAGGATTCCGGTAGGGGTAGAGGGGGGAGGTTCTCCGTGTTTGCCAAAGTAAAAAAGAGGGGGCCAATCTCCGCTCATTTAACGAATCAATCCGTGACTTGGGACTAGTTTTTTGTTGGGCTTGCAGTGTACTGATGGGAAGGAAGGCAAGGAGCAATCCGAGGAAGATGGTAATCCCCCCAATTGGATTTTTCAAAAAGAAATGGAAGTTCTGAACCTTCAATTCAGTGGAAATTAAGAAGTTTTTAACGATGCCTTGATGAGCTCTTCTAGGGAAATAGTTCCACTACTCTTTTTGAGTACCAGGGCAATATTTTTTTCTGCCACTGCTTTTGGAAATCCTAAAGTGACTAGAGCTTGTAACGCTTCTTCTCTGATTTTATTGCCTCCATTTAGAAATCCTAAAGGAGCGGTAATTTCTCCACTTCCTGATTTGCCAACTTTGTCTTTCAGTTCCAAGATGATTCGCTGGGCAGTTTTAGTTCCAATTCCTTTAACTGCTTGAATAGTAGCTACATCAGCTGAAAGAATAGCCTGTTCGATTTCAGAGCTTGTCAAGGAAGAGAG
>CAMBMU010000094.1 GCA_945868725.1 Spirosoma fluviale | reverse complement strand
AAGGAATTAAAGTCTAAAAGTAAAGCTTTAGGCTTCTCCCTAGCCAAGCCCTTTGCCAATTTTTTCAAAAAAAAGCGCGCTACTCTTCAAATGGAGCAGCGCGCATCTAGATATAGTCGATCAAACTCGGAAATTTATTACTCCACCGTCACCGACTTGGCAAGGTTTCTTGGCTGGTCCACATTGCAACCGCGCATTACCGCGATGTGGTAGGAGAACAGCTGAAGTGGCACCACAGAAAGCAAAGGCGTAAAAGCCTCGTGCGTAAGGGGCACTTCAATCACGTGATCGGCAAGCGCCTTCACCTGGGTATCTCCTTCGGTGACCACCGCCACAATCTTGCCTTTGCGGGCTTTCACTTCTTGGATATTGCTCACTACCTTTTCGTAGGAACTGTCCTGAGTAGCGATAAAAATCACCGGCATCTCCTCGTCAATCAAGGCGATCGGTCCGTGCTTCATTTCTGCTGCTGGGTAACCTTCGGCATGGATGTAGGAGATCTCCTTCAACTTCAAGGCTCCTTCCAAGGCTACTGGGAAATTGTATCCTCTGCCCAAATACAGCATGTTGCGCGCGTCCTTGTATTCGGCCGCAATTTTCTCTACGAGAGCATTGGTCTGCAGCGCCTTTTCTACCTTGGCAGGGATAGCGGCAAGCTCGTGGAGCAATTGAATGTAGGTGCTTTCAGGAAGCGTTCCCCGCTGGTAACCCAACTTCAGGGCCATCATGGCCAATACAGAAATTTGAGCCGTGAAGGCCTTCGTAGAGGCCACCCCGATCTCTGGTCCAGCATGCGTATAAGATCCCGCATGGGTGGTACGCGGAATGGAAGAACCCACCACGTTACACACCCCAAAAATGGTGGCTCCTCTAGACTTGGCCAATTCAATGGCAGCAAGCGTATCGGCTGTCTCCCCAGATTGGGAGATCGCAATCACAAAATCTTTTTCGTTGATGACCGGATTACGGTATCGAAACTCAGAGGCATATTCCACCTCCACCGGGATACGCGCAAACTCCTCAAACAAGTACTCCGCTACCAAGCCGGCATGCCAAGAGGTACCGCAGGCAGTGATGATGATGCGCTCGGCATTCTGAAACTTGTTCATGTACTCTCGCAAACCTCCAAGCACCAGTCTACCCGACTTGGCATCCAATCTTCCTCGCAAGCAATCGGCAATGGACTTCGGCTGTTCAAAGATTTCCTTGAGCATAAAATGCTCATAGCCTCCTTTTTCAATTGCCTCCAACTCCATCTCCAACTGGTTGATGTAGGGGTTGGTCTCGACGTTTTCAATGGTTTTGATCTGAAGTTCCCCATTCCGCACTACCGCGATTTCGTAATCATCCAGGTACACCACCTTATTGGTGTACTCAATAATCGGCGTAGCATCGGAAGCAAAGAAATATTCCCCTTCCCCCACACCAATCACCAATGGAGATCCTTTTCGTGCCGCAATCAGCGTGTTCGGCTCCTCTAGGTTAATCAACACAATCGCATAGGCTCCTACCACCTTGTGTAGCGCCAAGCGAAGGGCTTCTTCTAAGGAACAGCCGTTGTGCTGGTAGATGTCTTCGATAAACTTCACGAAGACCTCGGTATCCGTCTCGCTCTGGAAGATATAGCCTTTCTTAAGCAGGTCTTTTTTGAGCACCTCGTAGTTTTCAATGATGCCGTTGTGGATCATCGCAAACCGCTCGGAAGAGGAATAATGCGGGTGGGCATTCACATCATTGGGCTCCCCGTGGGTGGCCCAACGCGTGTGACCGATGCCTACCTTGGCGTGGACCTCTCCCGTTTCTTCGAGGAACTTCTCTAGTTCGGCTACCTTTCCTTTCTTTTTGTAAATACTTAGTCCTCGTTGATCGAGCAGGGCTACGCCTGCCGAGTCATATCCTCTGTATTCTAATCTTTTAAGGCCCTTAATAATAATGGGAAGGGCTTCCTGCTGCCCTACGTAAGCGACAATTCCGCACATAACTAAAAATTTATAAAAGTTGGTTTTGGTGAAACAAAGAAACAGGAATTGTGCCAAAAAAAACAATCCCCTTTTAAAAAATCAAAAGGGGATTGAAGGGCAGTTCCTTAAAATTTACCCTATTTGGTTTTGGAATAGATCACAGTGATCACAACCTTGTCTTTATTGACTTTAAACTGTCGAAGGGAGCGCTTGAAATCATCCCCTGTATTGGGCGTAATGGCATATAGCAACCAGTCTTTGCGTTGCAATTCCTTTTTGTACAAGGAGTTCATGTAGGAACTGATACCTGCTCGCTGCAATTTTGATGTAGTCTCATAGCCAATTATGGCAGAAGAAGGAAAGAAATTGTTGGGCACTTTAGTACCCTTTTCATCTTCAATGACTTGAACTTGACCATCCGCCTGCACGTGTAGCTCTGCTTGGTTGATGGAACTCAAGAGCACTTGGTTTTTGGAATCGATAAACTTCATGACCATTCCAGAGATTGGTTTTTGGCCCGCATACTGATCTTCAATTGGTCCCATTTGAAGGGTAACCTGATTGAAAACCACACCTTTAATCGTGTCTAGGAAAGCGTCCAATGGACTTGTATCCAAACGGATCGCAAGGCCAAGACCTGATTTCATCCCAACAATAGCACCAGTGGAGTAAGACTTCTGATAGTCTCGCACCACGGCTGTAGGCGTGCCGCTACGATCGGACTCGACGCCATTGAAGCTACGGGAAGAAAAGGTGGTAATTTTGTAGGTTAATTTTGTCGTATCCCCTGTATTGTGGTAATGAAAGGTTATTCCAGTATTGCCTCCAAGGGAGAATCCCGCTGTAGTATTGTCTCCCGCTCGAGGTACAATCGCCACACCTGGCAGGTATTTTCTAAAGTTAAATAAGTTGTCAAACTCGTTCCCTTTTTTAAGTTTGGTAAAAATTTCCGATGCCAACACCGGATTCAGACGCGCTTTGAGGAGGGTGTCTTTGGTTTCTTTAAACGTTACTTCTAGCTCAGCAATTGGATTAGGCTGATAAGGCAACTTGCTAAAATTGTAATACAAGGTGTCTTCCAAGGGCTTTGCTAGCAGGTGAACCGCATATTTCTTCTTCTTGTCTAGGTCGGTTCCATTGACACTTACTGTGGAAAAGTTGAAAAAAACAGAGTCCAACACAGCTACTGCAGTAGGTCTTGTCGTTCCCTGCTCAATGTACAAACGAGTGAAAGCCGTACTTCTGGTCTTCCCAAAGTACGTATCCTCCTCATCTCCGACGATTAGAATACCCGCGTTGGTGGTATTGAGGGAATCAAGGAGCACTACCTGAGCATTCAGGGGAATTTCTTTGTAGAATACTCCAATCTGATTGTTTTCAGGAGCAAGTTCAAGGCCTAGCGTGGCAGGATCACTACATCCTCCCAAGACCAAAACTAAAAAAAACGCGAAAACGGAAAATTTAGCCCGCAAGGCTGGTGTACATTCCATACAACTCTTCATGAGCTTGCTGCTCTTCTTCAAAACTGATTTCAAATTTCTTATTTTTTGAAAAATCCTGGATAAGTTGGTTCAACTCAGCAGAAATTTCAGATTCTTGCACCACTTGATCGGCATATTCCATGCCTATTTTGATGAAGCCTGAAAAATCTTTGCTCCTCAAAGGTGATAAAATAGTATCATCGATATCTACCATCTTAACCTTGTTTAACAAATCGTCTCCAAAAGTATGCGAAAATCCTTCTGTATAGATACCAAATACCGACTTAGTCTCCTTAAATAAAGGCTCGTTTTTGTAGGTGGTCTTTAAATACATCGGGATGAGCGAGGTCATCCAATCGTTGCAATGCACAATGTCTGGCGCCCAGCCCAATTTTTTTACGGTTTCAATCACACCCTTGCAAAAGAAGATGGCGCGCTCGTCGTTGTCGTCATAAAAGCGCTGCTGCTTGTCGTGAAAGACGTACTTGCGCTGAAAATAATCCTCGTTGTCAATAAAGTATACCTGTAATTTGGCATTAGGAATCGAAGCAACCTTGATGATCAAGGGCTTTTCTTCTTCCCCTACCGTGATGTTGATGCCCGAAAGCCTCACCACCTCGTGTAGCCTGTTCTTTCGCTCGTTGATCAACCCAAACCGAGGTACCAAAATACGAATCTCCATTCCACGCTCCTGCATGGCTTGCGGAAGGGATCGTAAGAAGCTTGCTACTTTGGAAGTTTCTAAGAAGGGGTTGATTTCACTAGCAACGTAGAGAATACGTAGTTTGGACATGCTATGGGGATTTTAGTATCGTGATCAACAACGGGCACAAAGGTAAATAAAAAAAGCCTAAAAGCATTGGATTTGTGGATATTAATCTAGTTTTGGCCCTATTTAGCCGAAAAATTTCCTAGTCATGAAGGTAATCCGTACCGAAGCCGAATGGAAACCCATTTGGGCTGCGATTTTTAAGGAAGGCAAACAACTGGGCTTTGTTCCTACCATGGGAGCACTGCACCAAGGGCACCTAGATCTGGTAGCAAAAAGTACCGCTTCCATGGACTTTACGGTGGTCTCCATTTTTGTAAATCCAACCCAGTTCAACTCAAGTGAAGATTTTCAAAAGTACCCCCAAACTCTTGAAGCAGACCTAGCCCAGCTTGACGCCGCTGGGGCGGATTATGTTTTTGTCCCTTCGGTGACTACCCTTTATCCACAACCTACTCGCTTGGCATTTGATTTTGGGGACCTAGAACGCGTACTCGAAGGGGAGTTTCGCCCAGGACATTTCAATGGGGTAGGGCTTGTGGTGGCCAAACTATTTCATCTCATCCAACCTACCTGCGCATTCTTTGGACAAAAAGATCTCCAGCAGGTTGCCGTCATCAAGCGCCTAGTCCAGGACCTGTCCTTTGGGCTCAGCATCGAAGTGGTGCCTACTCGACGAGAAAAAGATGGCCTAGCCATGTCCTCACGAAATATACGTCTCAATCCAGAAGAGCGTCAGCAAGCGCTGCTTTTGTATCAGCAACTCAGTCTAGCCAAGGAAAGGCTGCTGGCCGGAGAGACTTGGAAACAGATACAGACCGACACTGCTGCTGCTTTTTCCAGTGCTGCAAACAGTAAACTGGAATACTTCGCCCTGCTGCATCCCGAAACATTTGAAATTTTTGATACGTTTAGAATGGACGGACCTCAATCCATCTGCATCGCTGCCTTTGTCGGCCAAGTGAGACTGATCGATAACTTGCCCATTATTGCCTAATTTGGCAGGCGAAAACTAAACCACATGCAAGTCCAACTCTTAAAATCAAAAATCCACCGCGTAAAAATCACCCAGGCTGAATTGCATTATGTCGGATCCATCACCCTAGATGAGAACCTGATGGATGCAGCCCAGCTGTTCGAAAATGAAAAAGTACAAGTAGTCAATGTCAACAATGGGGAGCGCCTCGAAACCTATGTCATCAAAGGACAGCGGGGATCAGGGACGGTATGCCTCAATGGCCCTGCCGCCAGAAAAGCAGCCGTTGGCGATGTAGTCATCATCATCGCCTACGCAGGCATGAGTCCTGAAGAAGCGAAAATTCACCAGCCGATCCTGGTATTTCCAGACGACAAAAACCAAGTCATTTGATCATGCATCCAAAAATCAAACAAGTCCTGCAAGTAGCACTATCGCTAGGTATTGCCCTGTGGATTTTTTGGTTTTTGTACCGTGACATCGAGTTTGATCAACTGCAAGCACAGCTCGCTTCGAGCAACTGGTTTTGGATCCTGCTCTCCCTATTCATCGCCTGGGCTGGATACTGGCTTCGGGGTTGGCGCTGGGCCTTACTTTTCCGTCAGGAAACAGACCAACTTCCCGTCAGTTCCAATCGAGCCTACCATGCCGTAATGGTGGGGTACTTGGTCAATTTACTCATCCCAAGAGCAGGCGAAGTAGCTCGATGCACTGTTTTGACACGCAACAATGGCATCCCTCTCGGTCAAGCCATCGGCACCGTACTCGTCGAACGGAGCGTCGATCTCCTGTTTTTGGCAGGAACGATCTTTATTGCCTTTCTCCTCGAAAATGAATTATTTATTTCCTTAGCAGGGCAACTCGTCAATCTCAATTCACTCACTTCCTCCCTGCTGGATAAGCTTCCTCTCCTGCTAGGTGGGGCTGCTGTATTCCTCCTTTTCCTATACCTCTTGGGTAGAAAATTCCGCAACCACGGCCTAGTCAATAAATTTCAGCTATTCTTCAGGCAGCTACTTTCTGGGGTTCGTGCCATCGGCCACCTCAAAAATCCCATGGGTTTTTGGATCAGCTCTGTAATCATCTGGATCATTTATTTCCTAACCCTATACACTGTTTCTCAAGGGATTGAGTCGGCTGCCAATTTGTCTGGAGGTCAAGTACTTCTGGTGATGGTCATGGGAACTATTGGCATGATTGCCCCTGTTCAAGGAGGTATTGGCACTTTCCATGCCTTGGTTGCCTATATTTTAGTGGTGTTTGGAGTTCCTGAAGCCGATGGCAAAATATTTGCTGCGATCATTCACGGCACCCAAATGCTTTTGGTAATCGGAGTAGGACTGATCAGCTGGATCCTCATGCTGAAAATTCCCGCTTGGAAAAAACCTTTCGTTTCTTAAATTCGTAGTTACACCCAGTTAAAACAAAATAGACATGATTATCCTTATCGTCATTGTATTTGCTATCCTCGGTTTTGTGGTAAGCAGAAAATTGAAAAGCAAATTTAAATTGTACTCCCAAACGCCGCTTCAGGCCAACCTTTCTGGAGAGGAAATCGCCAAACTCATGCTCGCCGATCACAACATTCATGATGTGCGCGTTACTTGTGTAGAGGGACAGCTCACGGACCACTACAATCCAGCAGACAAGAGCGTCAACCTTTCTCCAGATGTATTCTATGGAAGAAATGCCGCAGCCACTGCTGTATCTGCACACGAATGCGGTCACGCGGTACAGCATGCCACCGCCTATTCCTGGTTGACCATGCGCTCTGCCATGGTGCCCATCCAGAATATTTCGAGCAAAGTCTTGAATTTCATTCTGATTGCCTCCTTGTTTGGTGGATTTGCATTGGGACTACCTTACGAATTCATTGGCTATTTGGTAGTAGGCTCCTATTCGATCATGACGCTCTTTACTTTGGTGACGCTTCCAGTAGAATTTGACGCCTCCAACCGAGCTTTGGCTTGGGTACAAACTCGAAATGTGGTAACTCCTTCCGAGTATGCCATGTCCAAGGATGCGCTCAACTGGGCTGCAAGAACCTACCTTGTTGCCGCAATGGCCTCTTTGGTAACGCTAGCCTATTACATATTTGTTTTCTTTGGAAACAGAGATTAATAGTCCATACACTACTTCGAAAAGGGACTGATGTCCCTTTTCTTTTTTCCCTACGTTTGAACAGCTATAAACCCAATTTGCAATGATGAATTTTCAATTGACCGAAGAGCAGCTCGCCGTGCAAGAAGCCGCTCGTGATTTTGCCCAAAGTGAATTGCTCCCGGAAGTAATCGAACGAGACACCGAAGCACGATTCCCCAAGGAGCAAATCCAAAAGATGGGAGCCCTTGGCTTTATGGGCATGATGGTGGATCCCGCCTACGGGGGTGGAGGAATGGACACCATTTCCTATGTGATTGCGATGGAGGAGCTTTCCAAAATTGATGCCTCCGCATCCGTATCCATGTCAGTCAACAACTCCTTGGTATGCTGGGGTTTGGAAAAATACGGGACCGAAGAACAAAAACAAACCTACCTCACCAAGCTAGCTACGGGAGCACAGCTTGGTGCCTTTTGCCTCTCCGAACCCGAAGCAGGTTCGGATGCCACCTCCCAGCAAACTACCGCGACGCTAGAGGGCGACTTCTACCTTTTGAATGGAACCAAAAACTGGATCACCAACGGTTCCTCCGCCTCCATCTACCTCGTCATCGCCCAAACAGATGCCAGCAAAGGGCACAAGGGCATCTCGGTATTTATTGTAGAAAGAGGCTGGGAAGGCTTTGTTGTGGGCAAGAAAGAGGATAAGCTCGGTATCCGGGGTTCGGATACCCACTCGTTGATGTTCACAGATGTCAAGGTCCCAGTCCAAAACCGCATTGGCGCTGAAGGATTTGGGTTCACCTTCGCCATGGAATCCCTCAATGGAGGCCGAATAGGAATCGCTGCCCAGGCGCTAGGCATCGCCTCAGGGGCTTACGAACTGGCATTGGCCTATTCCAAGGAACGAAAAACTTTTGGCAAGCCCATCAGCCAGCACCAGGCCATTCAGTTCAAGTTGGCCGATATGGCTACGCAGATTGAAGCTGCTCGGCTTTTGGTATACAAAGCTGCCTGGCTCAAGGACGAAGGTAAGGACTATGCCCAGGCTTCGGCGATGGCCAAATTGTACGCCTCTGAAGTTGCCATGAGCGTGACCATTGAGGCTGTTCAGGTACATGGCGGCTATGGTTATGTGAAAGAATACCATGTAGAACGCCTGATGCGCGATGCTAAAATTACGCAGATCTATGAAGGTACCTCGGAAATACAGCGCATTGTAATATCTAGAGGGGTCTTGAAATAATCCACAAGGTGATTTTATCAAGGGAGTAAAAAAACAAAAATTATTCTCTTTTTTTTAGAGATTCTAATTTTTTAATTCTAAAATGCAGTTTTGTAATTGGAAAAATCATATTTTTAGAAATAAATTTTTATTCTTCTATGGAGTATTACAATAAAGTCATCGAATCCGTACAAGTTCGCTTTTTGAAAGGCAGCAACTACAAAATTGAAAAGCCAATTACCGTTTTAAATTACCAAGAAAACGAGAATACGCTGGTATTGCTCCACCATGGAGCCATAAAATTTGGCGAAGACCAGGAGTTAGTCAACGAGGGCGAGGTAGTTTTCCTACCCAAGGACCGCAAGACAACCCTCACTTTAGGGACAAAAACCTCCAAGCAAGAAGTGACTGGGGAGCAATTTGCTGAGATTAGAAGAAAGCACTTGCAGAGTATCAGCTACAAAGACATTAAATCGGCCGAAGAAGACTGCATTTCAATTTTCCAGTTTGAATCGAAGGTGTTTGATGTAGTCAACTTTTTCAACTCACTAGACATCCCTCCCTTTATCATCCGATTCAATGACCGGATCACCACTTTGGTGGAGGACTTGATGAAAGAAATTGAAAGCGCTGGGGTGGGCAAGGAGCGTAGTTTAAAATCCCTAACTGAAGTATTGGTCATCGAGCTATTGCGCCACATTCTCAAAAATCGCCTCTTCACCGAGGAGCTGTCCACCAACTCCACCTACTTCAAGGATCCACGCTTGATCGACCTGTTTACCTACATTAAAAGCAACATTAGCGGTGACTTATCCAATAAGGTACTCGCAAAAATCGCCAATGTTTCTGAGGATTATGTAGGCCAGTACTTCAAAATGCTCACCGGGATCAATCCCCAGGACTACATCGAATACCAGCGATTGGAGGCAGCGGTAGATTTACTTCGCACCACTAAAAAATCGATACGGACCATTGGCAAGGAAGTGGGCTACAAGGACACGGCCTATTTCTGCCGCCGCTTCAAAATGATGTATGGGGTGCCTGCAGGCAAAATGCGTAGACGAGAGTCGTTGATTAACGTCTAACCTTTGAGGTCT
>CAMBMU010000093.1 GCA_945868725.1 Spirosoma fluviale | reverse complement strand
GAACTAGTTTATGCTAGCAGTTGAGGCTTTCTCTTTCGGTTGGAGTTAGGTCTTCAAATTTTTTGTAGCTGATCTTGCCATCTACCTCCAGCTTGGCATAAGGAAAGGACACTCTTTTGACTTTTTTACTCTCTTCCAAAGTCATTTTGTAGTATAATTCATCCAGTGCTATAGCATCCAATCGTAGCAGCTCAATTTCTTGATTGGTTGGCATTGAAAATTTTCGGTGGGAAAAAACTTTCGTCTGATATTTCCCATACAAGTAGCCGTAAGCAGCTATCAAATCCGTACCGCTAGAGGAGGATTCATCTACCTGACTCACAAAATCTACAGGTTCATTCTCAGAGAGGGTTGCAGTTGTTGAATTAGTCTCATTAACCTCCTGATCATCTGTCAAAATCTGGTTGCCCCCAAAATAGAGGCCCGTAATTAGCAACACGAGGGAAATCCAGAAAATGAGTTTGGACTTCATTTGAAAAGGAGGAGCGTTTTTCATGGCCGTACCAGCAAGGGTTAAGAATAGCTAAGATTTAAAATTAAGGTAATCTTTTTTAATTTATCAGCTAGTTAAAATTTAGTAATGACGAATTGGGAAAAGCGAATTCAATCGGTTGATTTTTGAGGCAAAGCAGGAATTTGGCGAGTTAAACCCTATTTAAGTTTATTTCAGCAAGGATTTTTTCTCAGGTAAAGCAAATTCTTTTGCTGCTTTCTGAGTTGAAAATGATAATTTCGCCCCTCGCCCAACGAACAACAAGTTCATGTCTGCCGAACATACACGACTACAAGAAGATAAAGAAAAAAAGAAACATTGGAAGAAATGGGGACCCTACCTCACGGATCGCCAATGGGGCACGGTGCGTGAAGATTACAGTTCGGATGGGGCAGCTTGGGAAAATGTGACGCATGAACATGCGCGTAGCAAAGCCTACCGCTGGGGAGAAGAAGGCATTGCCGGTATCTCAGACCACAGACAGCATCTATGCATAGCTTGGGGCTTTTGGAATGGCAAAGACCCCTTTCTGAAGGAACGATTTTTTGGGTTGACCGGCAACCAGGGGAATCATGGCGAAGACGTCAAGGAGATCTATTACTACCTGGACTCCACCCCCACACACAGCTACATGAAGATGTTGTACAAGTATCCTCAGGCTGAATTTCCATACCAAAAACTCGTTGACGAAAACAAAAAGGCGGGCAAGCTCCAGCCGGAGTACGAACTCATCGATACGGGCATATTTGACGAAGACCGCTACTTTGACATTTTCATCGAATACGCCAAAAATGACGCTGATGACATCGCTGCCACAGCTACCATTCACAATCGTGGACCAGAAGCAGCCAAACTATGGGTGACGCCTACGGTCTGGTTTCGGAAATTTTGGTTTACTGGGCACGAACCTTTCATGCCCAAGATCACCAAGGTAAGTGATAACGCCTTCAAAGCCTTTAACCCTAAATCTGGGAACTATACCTTTAACTTTGTCGATCACCAGGAACTGGTCTTTTGCGATAATGAAACCAACAGAGAGCGAATCTATGGCATTCCCAACGAGAAAAAATCCACCAAAGACGCCATCAACGATTATATTGTCAGTGGTGATGCTTCTAGATTAAACGACAACCAGACCGGCACCAAAGCCGCAGCGATCTACGAATTGACCATCCCTGCCGGCGGGCAAGCCCAGATTCAACTGCGCATGCAGCACCAGCCCGAAGAAAAGTCCATCGCTTCCATTGAGGAGATCATGACGCTACGCAAAACGGAAGCGGAGGAATTCTACCAAAGCATGCAGCAGGCCATCACCGAGGTGGAACACAAGTCCATCCAGCGACAGGCTTACGCGGGATTGCTCTGGTCCAAACAGTTTTACTATTACGATGTCAGCCGCTGGTTGGAAGGCGACATGGGACGCTACCAACCCCCACAAGAACGAAAAAAAGGAAGAAATCACAGTTGGACACACCTGCAGAACTTTGACATCATCTCGATGCCGGACAAGTGGGAATATCCCTGGTATGCGGCTTGGGATTTGGCCTTTCATTGCATCCCTCTCGCACGAATCGATTCTGAATTTGCGAAAAACCAATTGCTCCTCCTCCTCAATGAGTGGTACATGCATCCCAACGGGCAGATTCCGGCCTATGAATGGAATTTTTCAGATGTAAATCCACCAGTACATGCTTATGCGGTTCAGCGGGTATATCAAATAGATAAAAAATTAAATGGAGGGAAAGGCGATCAGCAATTTCTGGAGCGAGCCATGCACAAACTCATGCTCAACTTCACCTGGTGGGTCAATCGTAAGGATTCAGAAGGCAACAACATCTTTGAAGGCGGATTCCTTGGCCTAGACAACATCTCCTTATTTGACCGCAATCATGCCCAATACTACCAGGGCAAACTAGAACAGGCGGATGGCACCTCCTGGATGGCGATGTTCTCGCTGAATATGCTACGAATTGCCCTTGACCTCTGCGAACACAATACGGTCTACCAGTTTAGCGCAACCAAATTCTTAGAACACTTCCTGTACATTGCCGGCGCAATGAATACCATCTCTTCGGAACAAATATCCCTCTGGGATGACGAGGACAATTTTTTTTACGATGTGTTTCACTACCAAGGCAAGGAGCCTAAAAAACTGAAAGTACGATCCATTGTAGGTTTGATCCCTCTTTTTGCAGTGGAGCCCATCCGAGAAGAACTTTTTGATTCCCTACCCGAATTCAAGAAACGACTTGACTTTATTCTTAAAGAAAAACCCAAACTAGCCGCATTGGTTTCGAGTTGGGTTCAGCCCGGTTACGGAAAACGAAGACTTTTCTCCCTCCTTCGGGGTCATCGTATGAAAAGTGTACTTCAACGCATGCTCGATGAAACCGAATTTCTAAGCGAATTTGGCATCCGCTCACTCTCCAAATACCACGAAAACAACCCCTATACCATGAAAATTAATGGGGACACCCTTTCCATTCGCTACACACCGGGAGAGGCAGACACCCAAATGTTTGGCGGAAACTCCAATTGGCGAGGACCAATTTGGTTTCCAATCAATTTTCTGATTATGGAGTCCTTGAAGAAATTTGATAGTTACTACGGGGATGACCTTTCCATCGAATACCCAACGGGGTCAGGAAAATTCTTGAGCATGGACATCGTTGCCAAGGAACTATCCCTTCGCTGCATCTCCATCTTTACCCGAGACAAAGACGGAAAACGGCCCATGTACGGCAACCAAACCAAGTTTCAAGAAGATCCCCACTTCAAAGACCACCTACTTTTCTTCGAATACTTCCATGGTGATAGCGGCAAAGGCCTAGGGGCATCCCATCAAACGGGTTGGACAGCCTTAGTAGCAGAAATGATCCACTCCTATTACCAACCCACAGCTAGCCACAAGGATGACACTTCTCCCCTTTTTAGAAGCTAATCGGATCGAAGCAGGTTGCGATGAAGTAGGCAGAGGCTGCCTAGCCGGCCCTGTGGTCGCAGCAGCTGTAATTTTACCCACTACCTACCACAACCCCTGGATCCAAGACTCCAAAAAATTAAGTAAACAAATTCGAGAAGATCTAATCCACGAAATCAAAGATCGGGCAATTGGATGGGCGATCGCTGAGGCTAGCGCAATAGAAATAGACCGAATCAACATTCTTCAGGCCTCCTTCTTGGCCATGGAGCGAGCGATTCAGCAACTTCCAAAGACACCTGAACACCTGCTGATTGATGGCAATCGATGGAAATCCACACTTCCCTACTCCTACACCTGTGTGATCAAAGGGGATGGAAAATTTGCTTCCATTGCCGCAGCATCCATCCTAGCAAAAGTATACCGAGATGAGCTGATGGAAAAACTAGCCCATGAGTTTCCCCACTACGGTTGGGAACAAAATGCAGGCTACCCTACCAAAAAGCATCGAGAAGGAATCCAATCCCATGGAAGCTGCATTTGGCACCGAAAAAGCTTTCAGCTTCTTCCATTACAGCTATCACTAGGATTGGAATAAAAATAAGACGCTTAGGCCATATCTTTCATTTCACTGACCACCTTGGTGATAGTCTGCTTGGCATCGCCAAAGAGCATGAGGCAATTGGGGTATCCAAACAATTCATTTTCAACGCCTGCATAGCCTTTACCCATGCTTCGCTTGGACACAATCACCGTGCGAGCTTTGTCAGCATTGAGAATCGGCATGCCAAAAATTGGACTTTGCGGGTTCGTTCTAGCCGCTGGGTTGACCACATCATTGGCTCCTACCACAAATACCAGATCTGTATTCGAGAAGTCCTCGTTGATATCGTCCATCTCGATCAACTTGTCATAAGAGATATTCGCTTCAGCAAGTAGCACATTCATGTGCCCAGGCATACGGCCTGCCACTGGGTGTATTGCAAATCGAAAATTGATGTTCCGCTTTTCACACTGCTCCATCAATTCACGGATCACGTGCTGCGCTTGTGCCACAGCCATACCATAGCCAGGAACCACAATCACAGAAGAGGCAGAATCAAATAACATGGCTGTTTCCTCCACACCAATTTCTTTGACCACTACCGCAGGACCATCTTCTCCACCTGAAGCCACCGTTTGCCCAAAGCCACCCAGCAACACATTGACCAAAGAACGGTTCATGGCCTTGCACATGATCTGTGTCAAGATAATTCCAGAGGCTCCTACAAGCGACCCTGCCACGATTAACACATTGTTACTTAAAATAAATCCTGTAGCACAAGCTGCCATACCAGAGTAGGAGTTGAGCAAGGAAATCACCACAGGCATGTCTGCCCCTCCAATCGGAATCACGGTCAATATCCCGAGTAGCAAGGAAATGACAATCAAAATCACGATGTAATTCACTTGACTTGGGTCTAGGAATACGAGTACGGAAGCGGCAAAAAACGCGATGAGCAAAAGAAGATTCAATAAATGCTGACCTTTGAAAGTGATGGGTTGACCTGAAACTTTTCCATCAAGCTTGAGGTAGGCCACCATGGAACCCGTGAAAGTCACTGCTCCAATTAATACGGAAACGATAATACTGGTCAGATTGATTGCATCTAATGAAGCTAGATCTGTATCTCGTTTGAAATAGTAATCCGACAGGGCCACTGCAAAGGAAGCAAGTCCTCCAAAACCATTGAATAGCGCTACCATCTCTGGGATTTTTGTCATCGCTACTTTCTGGGCGTAATACAATCCGATCGCCGAACCAACCAAAATCGCTATTCCTATTTCCAACAAGGTAAGCACCTCCAAGGTGAATAAAGTAGCCGCAATGGCAATCACCATGCCCACTGCAGAAATTACATTTCCTTTGCGAGCATCTTTGGTTTTTCCTAAATATTTGATCCCTATAATAAATAGCACAGAGGCTATCAGATAGGCAATTTCAATTCCTATTGTCATTTTTTCTTAAACATTTTAAGCATTCGATCTGTCACCACATAGCCACCTACCACATTGATAGTTGCTAGAACTAGCGCCACCAATCCCAACCATTTGCTGAGGGTACTGTAGCCCATCTCATTGCTGGCAATTAATGCCCCCACAATGGTAATTCCAGAGATGGCATTTGATCCGGACATAAGGGGTGTATGCAAGGTGGGTGGTACTTTGGAAATAAGTTCAAACCCGAGGTAACTCGCCAAGACAAGAACATAAATCAGAACAATTAGCGCTGATATAGACATAGTTGATGGTATTTATTGAGAAAGAATTTGTTTGGTAAACGCATGCACGAGTTCCCCCTGATGCGTGATCAATACACCCTTGGTGATTTCATCCTCCAAGTCAAGAGTGATTCCGGATTCACCTGCCAGATGGAAGGCTAAAGTACTAATGTTCGTTGCATAAAGCTGACTCGCATTGACAGGTAGCAAGGAAGGAAGATTGGATTCCCCAACTAGGGTGACTCCATACTTGACTACAGTGGCGTTTTTCTCAGAGATTGCACAATTGCCTCCAGACTCTACCGCCATATCTACAATCACCGATCCTGCCTTCATGCTCTTTACCATATCCTCAGTCACGAGAATAGGGGATTTTTTACCCATCACTAAGGCAGTGGTAATCACCAAATCCGCTTCCTTGATTTTCTCACGAATAAGCTGTTGCTGCTTTTCCAAGTATTCCGCTGACACTTCCCGCGCATAGCCTCCTTCGGTTTTCACACCTTCTACCCCTTCTACACTTAGGTACCTTCCTCCGAGAGACTCTACTTGTTCCTTCGTTTCAGGGCGCACATCGGTACATTCCACCACCGCTCCTAACCTTTTGGCGGTAGCAATGGCCTGCAAACCTGCCACTCCAGCCCCAAAAATCAAAACCCGAGCAGGTGTAATTGTTCCCGAAGCAGTCATGAGCAAGGGAAATATTTTTCCTAGATAATTTGCCCCGAGCAGCACCGCTTTATAACCTGCAAGGTTGGCCTGCGAAGAAAGCGCATCCATTTTTTGGGCCCTAGAAATCCGAGGTACGGCATCCATAGAAAAAGTAGTGATGCGCTTCTTATTGAAAGCCTCCAAGACCTCCGGGTGTTGATAGGCATACATGTAGGAAATATACGCCGCATTCTCTTTCATCTGCGAGATCTCTGCTACCGTTGCCAAGTTGACCTTTAGCACTAAATCAGCCCCCGATGCCTCTTTGCAAGTACCTAGTGTGGCTCCTGAATTTAAATAATCCTGGTCCGAAAAAAAAGATTTTTCTCCAGCCCCTGACTCTACGATTACCTCAAATCCCTTTTTTCGAACAAGCTTCACCACTTCTGGGCTCAAGGCTACTCGGTTTTCATATTCCTTGGTTTCTTTAATTACGCCGATGATCATGGATTTGAATTAATCTTTAGGTTGTTAGGGCACTGATCAAGTTTAATTTGAAGCTGTTTACCTGCACTAGTGGTAAATAGATTTACTAAACCTTATGTGGAATGCGCTTCGAATGAACGAAAACTTTAGAATAGAATAAAATTCATTCGCGTATTTTTAAAAATAGTTGAAATCTTTTTCTTCTGTTGCTCTAACCACAACCCTACCTAAAAGTTTAAATTCAAGTTAATCGCGGAATTTTTGATTTTTTCTTTGCCTTTCCCAAAAATCAACAGCAACTTGGGGAATAATGGAATAGCCTAAGTCAAAACCTTGTTTTAAGGACCTCACAACTCTTAGAACCTCCTCTTAATCTAGCCGATACCTATTTAGTGTGTCAATAACGTAACCCATGAAAAAACCTGAAACTCAAACCTCCGGTCAATCCAGGAGAAATTTTATCAAAAATGCAGCCATTGCCTCTTCTTTTTTCATCGTTCCTAGACATGTGCTTGGCGGTGTTGGTTTCACCTCCCCCTCTGACCAGCTCAACTTGGCAGCTATTGGTGCTGGAGGCAAGGGAAAAAGCGATATTTTCAATGCCTCTGTCAATGGCAGAGAGCGCGTAGTGGCCTTGTGTGACGTTGATTTTTCTGGCTCAGCCAAAGATTCGGTAGCCCAATTTCCAAAAGCAAAGCTGTTTGCAGATTACCGCAAAATGCTCGAGGAGATGAAGGATATCGATGCAGTCACCATTTCCACTCCAGACCATGTCCATGGTCCGGCAGCGAAGTTTTGTATGGAACGTGGCAAACACGTTTATGTCCAAAAACCAATGACCCATAACATCCGGGAAGCCCGAATGCTGACCCAGATGGCAAGAGATAAAAAGGTGGTCACCCAGATGGGAAATCAAGGAGCTTCCAACCCGCTCATGGACATGATCAAAGGCTGGATGGATTCCGACAAAATAGGAAAAGTAGCCAAGGTGCAAATCTGGACCAACCGTCCCGTTTGGCCTCAAGGAGGCGCCTTTCCAAAAGCAGACCCCAGCAATAAACCCTCAGATATGGAATGGGACCTTTGGCTAGGCCCTGCCCCTGAAATTCCATTTACTCCCAACTTGCATCCCTTCAACTGGAGAGGCTGGTGGGATTATGGAACAGGCGCACTTGGAGACGTAGGATGCCACCTGATGGATATTCCTTTCCGAATGCTTGGCCTGCAGTACCCGCTTGATGCTGAATGTTCAGTAGGTTCGGTCTATTCCCAAATGTGGACTCCCGACTACAATCCAGCAGGCTGCCCAGCTTCTTCGTTCATTACCTTACATTATGGCCCAACTGGCAAAAATGGGGTTCCTCTGGAAATGACCTGGATGGATGGTGGAATTCGACCTTCCCACCCAGACATTATTCCTGCAGACCACGATCTTGGAGGAGCCAACTCCGCCAATGGAGTCATGATGATTGGTGAAAAAGGAATCATTACCCACAACATCAACGACAGTTCACCACTTATGCCGAAGCTTTACCTCTACGATGGCACCAAGGAATTTGGTCCTGACCGTATTGAGGGAACAGAGCCTGAATATGGACACCAACGGAAGTGGGTAGATGCGTGTAAGGCAGGTTTTAACTCCAGCGAACACAAGGGCCTCACATCTTCCTTTGACTATGCAGGACCTATGACCGAAACGGTATTGATGGGCAACCTTGCTATCCGAAGTTTCATGCTTCGCAAACCAAACAGCAAGGGGCAGCAAGAATTCTTTGGCCGTAGAAAGTTGCTATGGGACGGTGAAAACATGCGGATCACCAACTTGGAGGAAGCCAACCAGTTTGTCGGCAGAACCTACAGAGCAGGATTTGAGGTATAACATGAATTGATTCAATCCAACCGTGAGGCTAGCCCTCACGGTTTTTTTATGACCTATCTTTAAATTTGATTTATTAATTCCTCTCCATGAAAGCCTTAGTCTTTGAATCCTTTGGGCAAGCCCCAAAAGTTACCCAGGTATCCGACCCAGATACGCCCGAGCAAGGAATTCTCCTTGAAGTAAAAGCCTCTGGGATTTGCCGTAGTGATTGGCACGGATGGATGGGACATGATCCCGATATCATTCTTCCACATGTTCCAGGGCATGAATTTGCAGGTATAATCACCGAAGTAGGAAAGGGAGTCAAAAATTGGAAAATCGGGGATCGCGTAACAGTCCCTTTTGTCTGTGCCTGTGGGACCTGTCCCACCTGTCAAAGTGGTAACCAGCAGATCTGTGACGATCAGTTTCAACCTGGGTTTACGCATTGGGGCTCCTTTGCTCAATTTGTAGCTGTGCATCGCGCAGATACCAACCTGGTAAAATTACCCGATTCGGTTAGTTTCGAAGCTGCTGCAAGTTTGGGCTGTAGGTTTGCCACCTCCTTTCGTGCGGTAGTGGCGCAAGGCAAGGTATTTGGGGGTCAATGGGTGGCCGTACATGGATGTGGAGGAGTGGGCTTATCTGCCATTATGATCGCTGCTGCGCTAGGCGCTACGGTCATTGCGGTGGATATCGATCCAGAGAAATTAGCACTTGCCAAGGCTGCGGGAGCTGCCTATTTGGTGAATGCAAGGAACCAACCCGATGTTTCAACCGGTATCATGGAACTCAGCAAGGGAGGTGTCCATGTATCCATTGACGCCTTGGGAAGTAAAGTAACTTGCTACAACTCGATATCCTGTCTCAGGAAACGCGGAAAACACATCCAAGTTGGGCTTTTGGCAGGAAGCGAAGCCAATCCACCTGTTCCCATGCATTTGGTTATCGCCAAGGAACTGGAAATCATTGGTAGCCATGGCATGCAGGCCCATGCCTATTCAGAAATGATGCAAATGATTTTAGATCATAAAATTGCTCCTGAGCAATTGATTGGAAGAAGAATTTCGCTGGAGGCAGCAGCAGAGGTCTTGATGCGCATGGATTCCTTCGAAGAAAAAGGGATGGCCATGATTACTCAATTTTAAACAAATAAAGAATCAATGGGGAAAAATAAAAAACGCTGGTT
>CAMBMU010000092.1 GCA_945868725.1 Spirosoma fluviale | reverse complement strand
CGGTAAAGAAGGAGTTCGGAATATAAGTCCTAGGGTCAATCCATAAAAAAACGGTGTAGGCGAGAACTTGCACCGTTTTTTTGGTTTTTGGCGAGTTGGTGCTGCTCGTGATTTGCAATCGCGAGCATTTATCCTTGAATTTTTAATTCTTTTAATTTTTTGTATCGCCCCGCTGGGGCTCGTTACGACCCTTTTGCTCCTAATCCCCCGGGCTTCACCCGGGGTTATAATTGTTTCGCTCCTCCAGAGCTAGGAAATTCTGCTAGTAGATTAAGATATTTTATCCTAGAGCAAGGTTTGTACTACCATATCCAATTCTTTGCGCCTTGCGCGTCTCCGCGAGACTATTTTTTTTTCTAAAGTTAAAATAAGTTCAACCCGCTTGGGCGGGTTGTGTGGCATCCTTGAGGCAATTTGTATTCCCCAGGTTTACCTGCCTTCGGCAGATTCACCTAGGGCTATTCAAGGTTCGACCCGCGATAGCGGGTCTTTCCGCCGAGGCGGGTTCACCTATCGCGCGGGAAGCAGTTCAATCTATAGCCTTCGGAACAAATATTTTTTTTACGCAGATTACCACGGAAAAGACCCGATTATTTTTTCATTGTAATAGGTTACTTAGGATTCAATTTATTCGTCGAAGTTTGATCATTTAATTTTTATTCAAGATCAATTTTTTAATACCAATTACTTTATTTTGGTACAGCAGATACAAAATGTACTCTCCATTAATCAACAATTGAGCATCTATTTGAATGTTGTTTTCAAGAAGGATAGTTGAAAAATTAGTTATTTTATTTCCATTCATATCAAAAATATAAACTTTGTCGGCAAACAAATTATCAATGAATAATTCTCCAGCAGAAGGATTGGGGTAAAGAATTATTTCCTCGAAGGAATTAAAATTACCTTCTGGCAAAACTCTGACTTTAATAGTTGATACATCAGTGAAATCAATATTATCTGAAACTTTAAAGGAGAAAGAGTCCAAACCAATGAAGTTTGGATTAGGCTTGTAAACGAAATCAGCCCCATTTTTTTCGATACTTCCTTTCGTAGTATTTGTATCAAAAACTACGGAAAAATCAGCTAAGGTATTGTCAATATCAGTAACCCCATTGAGCAAAACCTCTTGTGTTTTTAGTAGAATCTTTTCATTTCGAAAGAGTTGATAAAATAAAGTATCACTTTTAAGGATTGGCTTGTCGTTAACAGATAAGACATTAATTGTATACTTGGAAACATTGCTTTTTAATTCGAAATCTGCTGCAAAGAAGGTAAATGAGTCTGTTCCAAAGAAATTTGGATTGGGTGAATAAATAAATGAACCATCTTTATTGAACTCAAGAACTCCATTTTTAGTGACCTCGATTAATTCATAAGTTAATGGGTCACCATCAACATCAAGACTAATGGTTTTAAGCCCTTCAGAAGTTGATTTTGAAAGTTTAAAATCTTCTAGAATTACCTCGGAGGCATTATTCGTTACCGGAGCGTCATTAATTGAACTGATCTCAATCACAACCAATCCTGAATCAATTTTACTATTTATACTATCCCCAAAACTAAAATAAAGACTATCCACACCATTAGCATTAAGATCAGGAGTGTAAATAAATTCGCCTTGTTTATTTAAAAATTCGACCTCCCCTTTTTTTGGATTTTTAACTAGGTAAAAATAGTTTGTGCTGTCAGTGGATGCTGATGCATTGAGTTTTTTGAATAATTGAGCATCCTCATCTATTGTAAAGTAGGCGTCCTGAACTATTGGGCTAAATTTTATAGGATGAGAAGAAAACTGCTCATCTAGCCATTGAACTCGTTCATACAGCCAGTTTTTCAAGAAAAAGACGTCCTCATAAAAGCTTTTATCTCCATACCTTATGCTTGAACTCCAGATCAGCTCATTTTTTAGTTGAGAGTTAAAAATTTGTCTAGAATTTTGGTTGATTGAGTTTGTCATTGTAGACAATAGATTTTCTCTAATTGTCATCCATTTTAATTTTACTAAACTTTCAAAATTTGGATCTTCAAAAAATCTTCTCATCCAGGCATTTTCAACTTTTGCTTTGAATCCAATGGGTCCTTCTCGATTGCCCGCAGACAAGTCAAAATCCCAAATAGGACCGTAAGTAATTTTGTTGTTATTTTTTGTGTCAATGTATTTGTATACAGAATACTCACCGATGTCAAAATTCTTTAGTATCTCCTCAGTGAGATACCAATTCACTGCAGAAGTAACATTAAAAAAATTCGAATAACCTTTTAGCGGATCTGTAAATTCGCTTGAGAATAAGGCATCTTCGGCTTTGTTAAAAATTCCAACTAAATAATCAAAATGCTTAGCTGCTGTTTCAGGAGAACTTGTATTGAGATCATCTGGGTCTTTGATTGTAATGGGCAAACCGGCATTTGAGTAAAAATTGTATTGTTCATCAAGGCGAGCATTTAATTCGAAAATTACTCCTCCTGATATCACCCCATTTGTAGTTTTTACCTGAGTAATATCGATTCGAGAAGAACCGATTTTTACCGCTTCAATTAATTGGTAGGAACCAAGATGTTCCCCATTGAGAACTAGCTCCACAGGAATACTTCTAGGGGTATAATTTATTCCTAAATAGTTACCAAGGTCGGAGGCAAGTTTTGTCCTTGAAGCGGATTTATCCTCAAAATTTGCTAATAGCACCCAATGCCGATTAGAAGGCATTCCTCCTAAAGAGGCACTCTTGAATAACTTTAAACGATATGGTTTTTTTGGATTTTCCCAGGTAGAATTTCCACGCCCTTTGATTTCGGTTGAATCATTGATTAGCGTGTAGGTGTTGTTCTTAAAATCATAAATGCGAAAACCAGCCTTCAAATAATAATCTTTTGAATCAACATTTGCTTGGTTTTTAGTATTGATCTCAAAAATGGTCAGTTTATTTCTTTTTAAACTTTCAATAAGATTTAATTCCTGAGCCAATGAAATGCTTGGAAACCAGAAAATTGCAACGAGAATGCAAAATTTATTAATCATTTTTTTCATCATCCAATCTATAAAACCAACAACATATTGATTTTACATTAGACTGTCTTTTTGAATAAAAGTTTAAAGCAAAACAGATTAATTTCCTTACCGCCGAAGCATCAGCCAGCCCCTCGGATCCACTATGGGAAGGCTGCTACTGGTCACTAAAACTCCCTTTTTTCCAATCGAGAGTTTTTGACTGCCCTCCGAGGTTGTGATTTCTACCGGGAGTTCAAAGTCAATGCCTTCCAAGGCAATTCGATACCCCGACTTTCCTTGTTTGCTTACCGTTACCTTGGGCAAGGCTGTGGTCTCAAGGTAAAGTTCAAAAAAGCCTTCTAGATTTTGTCTAGTGTACTGCTGGATAAAGTCGGTAAAATCTTTGGTAGTCACCCGGTTTAAGTAGGTAAATTTCTCGTCACTGGCAAAGGCTTTTAGGGCGGGGAAAAAGAGTTCATCTCCCAATACCCCTCGTAGGGAATGGATGACCATGGCTCCTTTGGTATAGATTTCTGGATGGTAGGCCATTTTTTCGGTGGAGTTGGGAGGGCTGACCACAGGTCGGGAATGAGAAATCCCCCGGGCCTCGGACCTCGCTTTTTTGAAATAGGCCTCCGGTCCCCCATGTTCCCAATAGAACAACCAATCCCCATAAGCTGTAAGGCCTTCGTGAATCCACATGTCAGCCCAGTCGCCCACAGAAACCTTGTTGCCAAACCATTCGTGGCCCAGCTCGTGGTGGAGGAGCCAGTCGTATTGGACTTTGCCCATGGGGACAAATTGGAAATTGTTTCCATAGGCATTGATGGTTTGGTGTTCCATTCCTAGGTAAGGAGTTTCAACGACCGCGATTTTGTCCTCCGGAAAAGGAAAAGGACCAAAATATTTCTCATGCGTTTGGGCACTTACCCGAAGGACTTCTAGCAGTTCCTTAGCCTTAGGTTTGTTTTCCTGGAGTACCCACACTGCCATCGGAATTACTGCTCCAGAGCTGGAGCGAAACTCGGTTTCCGCTTTTTCAAAAACACCAAGCGTGAAGTTGATGCCGTAATTATTGATCGGATAGTCCGTTTTCCAGTGGTAGCGCAGTTTTTGACCCTGATCTTGGGTTTGGAGCAAGCGTCCGTTGGAAGCGACGAAATAGGGTTTAGGCACCGTGAAGAGTAATTCCACACCTTGCTGTGGCTCACTTGAGGGATGGTCTAAGGCGGGCATAAAAAGCTTTGCACCCTCACCTTGGGAGGACAATCCCATCCAATGTTTACCCAAATGATCTTTCTCCCAAGTAAATCCCCCGGTCCAGGGAGGATTCTGGGCGATGGGAGTTGGGCCCTCGTAGAAGATCTGAACCTGGTTGCAGGTGCAGTCTATGGGAAGGATATCTAAAAGGTCGTTTTGATGGGAAAATGCAACGGCTTTCCCATCCATGAGCACTTTGCTTACTTGGTATTGGTCTATCAATTGAAACCGTAACGTATCGAGCTTTTCACTGGCCAAAAAGGTGATGGTAGATTGTCCAGCAATGGACTGCGTTTCTGGAAAAATTTCAATCTCGAGTCGGTACTGCTGAATTTGAAATTTGGCTTGCAGGGGATCTAGTGGTCCTCCCCAGTCCCAAGTTTGGGCATGAATTAGCTGAACTACAAAAAGAAGGGGAAGTAAAAAGAGTAGTTTTTTCATGGAAAGAGAAAAAAAGGATGAGGTATTGAAAATAGGTACCTGGACAAAAAAAACCGCTCTAGAGGGTATCTCTTGGAGCGGCTGATGTTTAGTCTTCTGCGTAGTTGAAGGCATCTACTTGTTCCTTGATCCAGTCCTGGTATTTGCTACGGAGGAATTCCGCCCAGTCCTCCTTGTATTTGGAACCATCCAGCAGAAATCTGAAAGCGGTTGTTGCTTTGGGATTGCTAAGTGTGCTTACTAGGTCCTCTGCTAGCGTCCGCTCCTTTACTCTGCGGTCTACAAAGTCTTGCATAAGTTGGTGTTCTTGGGAGGGCTCTAGTCGAGTAAATTCTGCAAAATTGTCTGGTTCATCTTCGATTTCGTCGAGAATATCTTCCTCCTCTGGGGTTAGGTCGTAGTTGAAGTGATCTTCATCGTCAGGCAAGTGATGGATTTTCTTCTTGTCTACCTGATAAAAGCATACGTTGCCTTTTAGTAGTTGAGTAGCAATAAGGTCTACCTCTTTTTCAGTAAGCGAGAGCATGGATGGAGTTCAAGATGATTTTAAAAATTGTCCTTAGCGAAAGTTCAACAAATTGTTTCAAACAATTCAAATTCATGACAAAAAAATAAGCCTAAAAACCCAGATTTATAATTTTTTCTAGCGTTAAGGCGTCTAATTCATGCCCTCCTGAGAAGGACATGTGTTTTAGCGGCTTGCCTAGCTCCAAAAGTAGCTCCTCTTGTCGTTTCTTACTTTCCTCAGTTACCAACTCATCTTCAAGTCCGTGAACCAAAATCACCGCTGTAGCAGTGAATTTTTCTTTCGCCACTTCTAGCACAAGGTCATGGGCAAACCCTCCGCCCCAAAGAATAAGTGAATCAAGAGTGCCTTTCCATTGGCTAGCCCATCGGGTGCCGGTCGCTGCCCCTTGCGAAAATCCAAGGAGGTGAACGCGTGGTACCTTTTCAAATGCGGAGAGGACCTCCTCCATCATCCGATTTAGGTACCTATGGTTGTTGGCAA
Organism: Spirosoma fluviale; assembly: GCA_945868725.1. Taxonomy (GTDB): domain Bacteria; phylum Bacteroidota; class Bacteroidia; order Cytophagales; family Cyclobacteriaceae; genus Algoriphagus. The sequence goes on along the minus strand of CAMBMU010000092.1, from coordinate 4,166 downwards.
TGGCAGTTTCCCGCTGGTAGCTCGTCATCCAATTGGCCCCTACCCGTCCCTGGAAGTCCTTGAGGTAGGAATGATTGGTGCCTTCAGGAGCGATAAAAAGCCTGTTTTCTGAAGCATGGGGAAGAAATTTTTGAATAAAAAATTCTGCCAATTGCCCATAGCCATGGAGGACAATCCATACTTCTTGTTCCTTTCCTGTCGGTTCATGTGATAGGAAATAGGGGGTTTCATAGGTAAACTGAATGGACTTTTTCACGCCTAACTGTGGAGATCGTCAAACTTGAGGGGGAGCAAGTGGCGTATCCCCTGAAATCGAAGTACAATCCCTTTGGGCTGCACTAATAGGATGGTGATTGGGCTTTGGTAGCGATTTTCAGTTTCATTGATTGCCTGCCGACACATGCCACAAGGAGAAACTCCAGCCCAATCGATGTCTCCCTCGCGCCGAGCTACAATGGCAAGCATTTGTGGAGCCTGTTCAGGAAAGTTGGCTCCTACATATCCTAGAAGTAACCGTTCTGCACAGGTGCCTACTGGGAAACTTACATTCTCTTGATTCGAGGATTGGTAGATTTCACCATTGGCGAGCAATACCGCTGCGCCTACCTGAAATTTGGAATAGGGGGCATAGGCCTTCGTGGAAATTTCTTGTGCCCGCTGGACTAAGGCGGCTTCTCGGGGATCCAATTCTGAAAAAGTGAGTTCTTCCAACTCAATCGTATCGGTAATTTTTTTCACAAGGGTATTGGTTTGGATAAGAACCAACTATTAAAGTACATAAATGTTCCTTAATTCTTTACCCTTCCTTTTTTCGGCCCAAAAAAAAGGGGCAACTTTAACTTATTATTACCAAGCCCATGCCCACCATCTTGATTTTTGGAGCAGGAAAATCTGCCATCTACTTGATTGATTACCTAGCCGACTCTTGTGCTGGGGGAGATCGCCAGCTCCTAGTAGCGGATTTGGATGTCGCCCTTGCCATTTCCAAACTCAGAAATCGAAGTAACACGAGGGCTGTGGGGGTAAAATTGGATGATCAGGATTCGCGGCGGGAGCTTATTGAACAAGCGGATGTAGTCATTTCCATGCTCCCAGCAGGCCTCCATCCGGTAGTGGCAGCGGATTGCTTGGAGCTGGGCAAACATTTTTTTACTGCCTCTTACGAGAGCGAGGCCTTGCGCGCCATGCGGTCCGAGATTGAAGCCAAGGGACTTCTTTTTCTCAACGAATGTGGGCTAGATCCAGGAATTGACCACATGTCTGCCCTGAAAATCATCCACGAGGCAAAAGCAAAGGGGGAAGTGATTCGTTCCTTTACCTCCTATTGTGGAGGACTGCTGGCCCCCCAAAGTGAAGACAATCCCTGGAAATACAAGTTTACTTGGAACCCCAGGAATGTGGTGTTGGCAGGCCAAGGAACCTCCAAATATCTCGAGCATGGAGAGGTCAAGATTGTTCCGTATCACCAACTTTTCAAACGGGTAGAACCAGTTAATTTTCCCGGTTTAGGTGAGTTTGACGGCTATCCCAATCGGGATTCGCTAAGTTACCAGCACATTTATGGGCTTGAAGGGATTGCTACCTTGCTTCGGGGGACTCTCCGGCGGGCAGGTTTTTGCAAGGCATGGGATGTCTTGGTTCAGTTGGGTCTCACGGATGACTCCAGCCAGTTGCAGCTACCGGCGGGTAGTACCTACCGGCAGTTTTTGAACACCTTCCTTCCTTGGTCAGATAGTTTTTCTGTGGAGGAAAAGTTAACGGAATTAATCCCTGACTTAGATTTTCCCACCTTTGAAAAATTGCAGTGGCTAGGGCTATTTGAGTCCATTCCACTCCCAATTACCGAAGGTAGCCCAGCGCAACTGCTGCAGGCGATTTTGGAAGTACATTGGTCCCTTCAGCCAGCCGATCGGGACCTGATTGTGATGCAGCATCAAGTAGAGATTCAGACTGAAACTGGAATTAAAAAAATCATTTCTAGTTTGGTGGATATCGGTCAAGATGCGGTGCATACTGCCATGGCCAAAACCGTGGGACTTCCCTTGGCCATTGCAGTAGATCTCTTTTTGAAAGGTGAAATTTCCCTTCGTGGGCTGCAACTGCCTGTGGTTCCGGAATTGTATCTCCCGATTTTGAAGGCCTTGGAAAAAGGAGGAATCCGCTTTGAGGAGCGGGTAGAAGATTAATTCGGCAGCATGTAAAACGAAAAAGACCAACTGGCTAGTTGGTCTTTTTTTATTTAGGGCCTCCAATCTGCTGGGGGATCAATAAATGCACCAGAGATTACTCTGCAATCGTCTGGAATGATCGCTCGATTTTGCTTGTAGGTCAAGTCATTTTTATCTATATAGATTCGACGGGAGGTTTCTCCACCTGCCATAAAGTAGCCTAAAACCACCTCGTCAGGATTGTCCAAACTGATCATGTTGCCGCGCAAGTTAGCCGGAGGAGGGTCAAAAATAGATCCAGAGATTTCTGCTTGCTGCTTGACCAAGCGAAGGAATCGATAGGCTTCTTGGGAGATGCTGTACTGTTTGAGGTCCATTCGGAACTTGTTGACAAATCGAATGCCATCGTCTGCGATAAAGGCAGCAGGGATGCGGGTGCTTAGGCCATTGAAGTTGTCGTCATTGACCACAAAGAGGCTTTGATTGTTGCCCGCTTCGTAGCGGAAGCACTGTACACAGCAGTCTTTAGGCTGAGGGGTTCGATTTGGATTTGCAGGTGAAGGCCGAGGTGTATATAGATCTGGTCGTGTTTCAAAGATATAGACTGCAGGGCCATTTTTCCAGTAGTAAAAATTATTTTCATCAGCTGGGTCCTTTAGTTCTACGAGGAGTTGGATTCCAGATTTAGGCACATCGCTTCCTTCGGTGGGAACTGTTACGGTCCGAATGTTTAAGGATTGGATAGCCGGTACAGCCGCCACGCGTTCGGGGGTGGAGGTATATACCTTCCCTTCGATGGTCTGTATTTGCAAAGTATAGGACCTGCCTACTCGAGCTGAAAAGTTAGCAGGAGTAAAATAGCTTCCTTTGGCATCCGTTCCTTCAGTGAGGAAGGTGACATTGCCCTCGTTGTCTCGGACGACCACTGTAGCCAAGGAAACGGGTCGTATCAGCCCTTCAAAAATACTGCCGTAGGTCGCGCTGCGGGTGAGGGTAATGGCATGGGGTCCTGGTCCCGTGGAAATGATTCCTTCTACGGTTAGTAGCTGTGCGCCTTCCGGCACCTTCACCTCATAGGGTTCGACGCAGGCCATTGGAAGTACTAGGATTAAATAGATTAGTCTTTTCAACATGGCTTTAGAAGCTAATGGCGTAACTTAAACTTGGAAGAGGGATGCCCAACAAGGCCAGTCGAAAGGCTTGTGGAGGTTGGCTGGCGGCATCGTCAAAGAAGATGGAAAATGGATTTTTGCGTCCATAGACATTCAATACGGAGAAGGTCCAGTCGCCATCAAAAAACTTTCCTTCACCATTTAACTTGAAATTGACAGAAAAATCAAGTCGATGAAAGTCAGGAAGTCGTTGTTGATTTCGGCTGTTAAAGTAGGCCAGATTGTTGCCTGAATAATCAAATTTTGCTTCTGGGAAGGTGATGGGTCTGCCGGTACTGTAAGCAAAGGTGGCCGAAATGGAAGCATTGGTACTTACTTTATAGTTACCGATCAATGTCAAGTCATGGGGCTTGTCAAAGTTTGAGGCATACCAGGCGCCATTGTTGATATTTTCCTCTTCAAAGGGGGTAATCACGCGTCGCAAGGATCGGGAATAGGTATAGGAAATCCAGCCGGTCAAGGTGCCCAAGTTTTTCTTGACATACAATTCTAGCCCATAAGATTGCCCTTGCGCAGGAATTAGCTCGGTTTCTAGGTGGTTTTGTAAAATCAGGTTGGCACCGTCCTTGTATTCTACCACATTTTGAAGGTCTTTGTAGTACACTTCTATGGAGGTTTCAAAGATGTTTCCCTTGAAGTTGTTGTAATAGCCCAAGGAGAACTGGTCGGCAATTTGTGGTTTCAAAAATCCATCACTGAGTTTCCAGACATCCGAAGGAGCGATGGTCGCTGTATTGGAGATGAGGTGGATAAACTGGTACATTTTGTTGTAGCCCAACTTCACTGAACTGGCCTTATTGAAGGAGTAGCGGAACGATGCGCGAGG
>CAMBMU010000091.1 GCA_945868725.1 Spirosoma fluviale | reverse complement strand
GGCTCAGCTGCCTTAACTACCAATTCCTTTTCTAATGTTTCAGTACTCATATAAGTAAGTTGTTTGAATGAGTTAATGTTAAAGTGCAGCAACAACTGCCTTTGGGGTTGACTTCGCTTTGATGTAAGCTTCGTAATTGCCCATGTAAGCTTTCAACATGTTGTTGACGCCATTACCTGTGATCGTAGCACCTGACATGCCATCTACCTTATGCGCATCATCTCCGTACTCTTTGCCCTCTCCCTTTTGCATCATCACAGTAACCAAGGCACCGGATTCATCAAAAATTTTCTTTCCTACATACCGGTCTTGTACTTTTGCTTCCGTGATTCGGGCACCTAGACCCGGAGTCTCTGCAGCGTGAGCAAGTGTAATCCCTCCAATAGTGTTCATGTCTGTGTCAAGGGCAAGGTAACCCCAAATGGCATCCCATAGACCTGCTCCATACATCGGGAAGATATAGGATTCTACTTGGTCGGGCTTACCTTCTGCATGAAAAATAAATACCGGATAGGAACGCTCTTCCGCTGGCTTCTTGTAATCCTTCGCGATTTCAACCTTCTCTGCACTTACCCCTTCCTTAGTGATTTCCTTTCCAGTGACATCGACTACTGTAGATGAGATTCTTGAGGAATAAAAGGCATTAACTTGTTCTGGGGTCATTGCTGCTATTTCTTCAGCAGAAATCACAGCGCCCAAAATTTGCTTTTTCTTGTCCAAAGCAATAGCTTCTTGCTGCCATGGTCCCAGTACTTGAGCCGATCCTGAAAGTAAAAGTCCCAGGATGATGGTCAATACTGCCGAATAAACGATGATGTAAGTATTAGACTGTTGCACGTTGTAACCTCCTTGTTTTATTTGCCTTAACTACATAGTGATCGATCAATGGCGCAACCACATTCATAAAGAGTACCGCCAACATGATCCCTTCTGGGTAAGCCGGGTTGGTGACTCGAATGATGACTGTCAACACCCCAATCAAGATTCCGTAAATCCATTTTCCTAACTCTGTCTGCGCAGCAGATACAGGGTCAGTAGCCATAAATACTACTCCAAAAGCCAAACCTCCCATTACCAAATGGTAGTGTGCAGGCATGGCCATAAATTCGTTTACTTGCAGGGCATTCATGACTAGGCCCATCGCATAGGCTCCACTAAATCCCCCAACAATGATTTTCCAGCTTGCTACACCTGTAGCCACTAGGATCACGGCACCAATCAATGCCATCAAGGTGGAAGTCTCTCCTATAGAACCAGGAATCCAACCCATAAACATGCTCATAAAACTAAAATCAGCTCCCAAAGCAGCATTGTGGGTAGACAAGGCCTCCACCACAGGAGTGCCATCGATGCTTGAATTGTATGCTACAGCCAAGGCTGTTGCTCCAGAAAATCCATCCACTGCAGTCTTATCACCAAGATAAGTCCATACTAAATCTCCGGAAATTTGAGCTGGGTAAGCAAAATAAAGGAACGCTCGTGCTGTCATGGCCACGTTAAGGATGTTCATCCCTGTGCCTCCAAAAACTTCTTTTCCGATGACTACAGCAAAGACAGTAGCTAAAGCCACCTGCCAGAGCGGAATAAAGGGAGGCATCACCAAGGCAATCAACATCCCTGTTACGAGGTACCCTTCCGAAATCGGATGGTTACGAATGACACAGAATGTAAATTCGGTAGCCAAACCAACCGCATAGGATACAATCAAGGTAGGGAGCACGGTAAGCGCACCAAAAATTGCCTTGTCGAGGAATGTTCCTTCGCCGCCCGTCGCAATAAAGTGCTGGTGGCCAATATTTAAAATGCCGAAAAGTAAAGCTGGAATCATGGCAATCACTACTGTGATCATCACCCGCTTTAAATCTGTAGCATCTTTGATTTGGGCGCCTTTGGACTTGGTGACCAAGTCAGGGGCAAAGGCAATGGTTCTATGCCCTTCATACAGCGTATGGAATTTTTCCCACTTGCCACCCTTCTCAAAGTTTGGCTTCATTCCATCGAAGAGATTTTGTAATAACTTCATAGCTTAATTATACATTAACAATTCAATCCCGTGACGAACAAGCTCTTGTAACTCATTTTTGGATGGATCTACAAATTCGCAGAGCGCCACATCTTCCTCAATCACTTCATACAAACCGAGCTCTTCCATTTCATCAAAGTCCTCTGTCACGATCGCCTTGAATAAGTAGGTAGGTAAAATATCCATCGGCATTACCTTTTCAAAAACACCGGTCACCACAAAAGGACGTTCTTCTCCGTGGGTATTGGTATCTACTTTGAATTCTCCACTTTTTAGAAACGAGAACATGCCAATCGCTTTGTGAAAGCTAAGCTTGGTAGCACTTGGCTTTAACCAGCCCAAAAACTCCTCGTATTTTCCTTCAGGAATCACGGTTACTTGGTTATGGTAAAATCCCAAATATCCTTGACTCTCTATCTTTTCGCCTGTCAAAATATTGCCAGCAATAATCCGTAGATTTTCTGCCTGGCCGCTGTCTCCTATAAAAGTGCTGACATTGGCTCCAGTATAGGTCTTTACATATCCTTTTTGAGTCAACTCAGATCCTGTCAATACAACAACTTTAGAAGCATCATAAATACCTTCCAGAACAAATTTTCCGATTTGAGCTACCCCAAATGGAGAAACTGTCCATGCAACATCTCCTTTATTGATCGGATCTAAGTGATGAATTTGCGTACCCACATTTCCTGCAGGGTGTGGGCCAGAAAACTGGTTGATTTGTGCATTTTTAATGCCTGAAAAAATTGCGGGAACAGACTTGGAACCGTCTACATTGAGGTGAACTTTCCCAGTAGTCAATTTAGCAAGGGCATCAATACCCGCCTGAAAATAGCGCTCCTCACCTTGTAGCAAGAATGGAACTTCGGGAGCAAGTGGATGTGTGTCAAACCCAGAAACAAAAATGGCTTTCGGGTTGTCAGCAGGATTGGCAACAATCCCAAAAGGTCGCTGAATCACGTTTGGCCAAACCCCAGAAGCAGCAAGTTTGCCCGCTAGCGTCGCTCGATCTTGTCCGAGGTCCAAAGCACCTGATTTTTCGTGTGTAACTGTGGCGTCGGCAAGAATCTTGATTTCCAAAAGCTTTCTCTTATCTCCCCTTTTGATCTCCACTATTTCTCCAGAGACCGGAGAAGCATAGATTACCTGGTCCATGGCCTTGTCCATGAGAATTGGAGTGCCTGCTTTTACAGTATCTCCCTCATTAACAAGCACTTTTGGACGCTGAATACCCGGAAAATCCGATGGTTTAATGGCAAAGGTCGTCGCTGCTGCTACTTGCAAAAACTCTAAGGGAGCCTTTCCTACTAGCTTCAGATCAAATCCTTTTTTAAGCTTCACTATTTTTGACATATCTGTATGGAACTATAAGCCTTTAAAAACGCTGCAAATCTAAGAAAAAACCTTTTGAGATGGAGCGCAATGCACATTAATTGTTGGAACTTTTATTAATGGTAATTGAAGTGGATAGCTAGCCTTAATCTTGTAGCAAATGCTCCTCAATACCATCCACATAGGTCTTAACCTGCTCCATCAACCACATCGGTGTGGATGTGGCACCGCAAATTCCTACACGCTCAGCATTTTGAAACCAAGCGAGCTCAATTTCTTCTTCACTCTCAATGAAATAGCTCCTTGGGTTTTCAGAAAGGCAGACCTGATACAAGGCCATCCCATTGGAACTTTTCTTTCCTGAAACAAAAAGGATGACCTCGTTTTCTTGAGAAAAGCGCTGGAGCTGAGGCTCCCGATTGGATACTTGCCTGCAGATCGAATCGTTGGAATTGAAATCAATCTCGGTCAATTCCCCTTTGGTAGATTTGATTTTTTCTTCAATTTTTTCGGATAGGGCGTAAAAGCCTTTGGTGCTCTTGGTCGTCTGACTAAACAAAGTGATCGGTCGAGTGTAATCTATCTTTTCCAAATCAGCATCCCCCATCACCACAATTGCTTTTTCTAAGGTCTGTCCAGTAAGTCCAATGACTTCAGCATGCCCCTTTTTCCCGTAAATGACAATCTGACCATTTTCACGCTCCATCTTATCAAAGGCATTTTTTACCCGATGCTGGAGCTTGAGTACAACTGGGCAGGAAGCATCAATCAATTCGATGTTATTTTCAATCGCCAATCGGTAGGTTTCTGGTGGCTCGCCATGCGCACGAATCAATACCTTACAATTGCTCAAGCCTTGAAGCTTTTCACGATCAATTACCACCAAGCCCTTATCAGTCAATCGCTTGACCTCCATGTCGTTGTGGACAATATCTCCAAGACAATACAATGGCTCTTTGTCTTCCATCTCATCCTCTGCCATCTTGATGGCAAATTCTACCCCGAAACAATACCCTGAATTCTTGTCAATGGTTACTTGCATAGGTTATTTAATTAAGCGTTACTTTTTTTACCAAGTCGATGATTTGTTCCACTTGTTCGGAAAAAGTCAAGGAGCTGGTGTCAATTTCGATGGCGTCAGAAACTTTCAGCAAGGGGCTTTCAATCCTGTTGGAGTCTACCTCATCTCTAGTTTCTAAGTTCAATTTGATCTCTTCTAAGGATACATGTTCCCCCTTCGCTAGCAATTCAAGTTGGCGACGCTGTGCGCGTGTTTCTACGTCTGCGGTCATGAAAAGTTTTAGTTCCGCCTCCGGGAATACCACAGAACCAATGTCTCTTCCATCCATGACTACCCCCTTCTTTTGACCTAGCTGCTGTTGTTGAGCTACAAGGGCAGTACGAATAGCCTTCACCGTTGCCACCTCACTCACTCGCTCGGAAATTCGCATCGTTCGAATCTCATCCTCCACATTGACCCCATTGAGGTAGGTTTCCTGTTCGGATGTGGTAGGATTATGCTGAAATGATATTTGAAGACTTTTCAAGCCTTTTTCTACCTCTTCTGCACGAAGTGGAGATAGATTTTCATTTAAAAAATGTAAGGCAGTTGCACGGTACATGGCGCCAGAGTCGATGTAGGTAAAGCCTAGTTTCTTGGCTACCTCTTTCGCAGTCGAACTTTTCCCACAACCGGAATACCCATCTATGGCGATGACAATCTTGTTCATCAAAAAACCTGTCTTATTTTACTGCCTAAAATCTGGGCAAATATAGTAGTTTTAGGACTACCTATCTTCAAAAAATCAAGATCATTGCTGTAAAATCAAGTAACTATCTTTTCCTAATTGAATCCTCGTTCCATGATCCTAGAAGCGCAGCTCATTGACCTCCACCTCCGACAAATTTACCCGGTTGCCCTAGAGGTAGCATCGCAAAAAATAAAGAAAATCACTCCAATAGATCCCAAACCTGGATTACCCTACCTCCTTCCAGGCTTTATTGATGCCCACGTCCATGTAGAATCCTCCATGCTGGTTCCTTCGGAATTTGCCCGCCTTGCGGTCGTTCACGGTACCGTGGCCACCATCTCCGATCCTCATGAAATCGCAAATGTCTGTGGCATGCAGGGGATAGAATACATGATTGAAAATGGAAAACAGGTGCCCTTTCACTTTTTCTTTGGAGCCCCTTCCTGTGTGCCTGCCACTCCCTTTGAAACTGCCGGTGGTGAAATCAATGTAGCCGATATTGAAACCTTGATGAGCCGTCCGGAAATTCGCTACCTCGCCGAGATGATGAACTGGCCCGGAACGGTGAACCGAGATCCTGTGGTCATGGAGAAAATCCGCATTTCCCAGCACTATGGCAAGCCCATCGACGGGCACGCACCCGGTTTAATGGGTGAATTGGCCAAAAAATATGTAGCTGCAGGCCCAAGCACAGACCACGAATGCTTTACCTACGCAGAAGCGCTGGGAAAAATAAAACTAGGCATGAAAATCTCTATTCGGGAAGGTTCCGCGGCCAAAAACTTCGAGGCTTTAATTGACCTAATTGACGAGTACCCCGAGATGCTCCTATTTTGTTCGGACGACAAGCATCCGGACAACCTTGCCCTAAGCCACATCAACGAACTGGTCATCCGGGCAATCGCAAAGGGCAAAAACCTGTTTGATGTGCTGCGTGCGGCATGCATCAATCCGATCCTCCACTATTCCCTTCCTGTAGGGCAACTTCGGGAAGGAGATGGGGCGGATTTTATTGTAGTCCAAGACCTGGAAAAATTTGCTGTGCTCGCCACCTATATCCGAGGGGAAAAAGTGGCAGAAAATGGAAAAACACGAATTCCTCGGGTTAAAAATGAGGTCATCAACCACTTCAACACTTCCTCCAAAAAGCAAACAGACTTTCAATTGCCAGCTCGTGGCAACCAGGTTCGCGTCATTGAAGCATTAGATGGGCAGCTGATCACTCCCGAGCTCCAAGGTGAAATCTTGATCCACGAGGGCTTCGCTAGTTCCAATCCGGAAAAAGACATCCTCAAAATCACGGTGGTGAATCGCTACCAAAATACCGCTCCCGCAGTCGCTTTCATTAAAAATTTTGGATTGAAAACCGGGGCCATCGCTTCCTCAGTAGGCCATGACTCCCATAACATCATCGCAGTAGGGGTAGATGATGATTCCCTATGCCGAGCAGTTAATCTGCTCATTGAGGTAAAAGGGGGCATATCCGCGGTCAATGGCAGCCAAGAGGAAGTGCTGCCCCTTCCTGTAGCTGGTATCATGTCTCCCGAGGACGGTTACGAAGTGGCGGCAGCCTATACCCGTATTGATCAGCTTGCCAAGGAAATGGGCTCTCGACTCAATTCTCCATTTATGACACTGAGCTTTATGGCACTACTCGTGATCCCAGACCTTAAGCTGAGCGATAAAGGGCTTTTTGATGGGAAAAAATTTGAGTTTACAAGTGTTTTTAAAGGAGGATGACTCCAAGATTCTAAATCAAAAACTGGAAAAATATGGAATCTGATTCCATATTTTTCCAGTTTTTTAAGCTTTAATACGGATCACTAGCCCTATTGATTTAAAAAGTCCTGCTTCAAGAGAAGCAGTAAATAAGAAAATATTAACCGTCCGAGGGTCCTGAACATGTGTCAGGTTAATGAATTTAAAACTCCGAAGTAAAGTGGAATTCGATTTCTGGGTAGTTGTCCTGCACCATTTGTAGCCAGGATTTAGACTCCGCCATAAAGACCAACTTGTCGTCCTTGTCTCGAGCGATGTAGCGGTTTTTGGAACGGACAAACTCATCCAATTGCTTCTTGTCCCCACAGCTGATCCAGCAGGCCTTGTACAAGTTCATCGGTTGAAACGCTACCGTGGCATTGTATTCGTTTTTCAAACGAAACTGGATCACTTCAAATTGGAGTTGACCTACCGTACCTACCACTTTTCTGGCACCCATCTCAAACGTAAATAGCTGGGCCACCCCTTCCTCCATGAGCTGCTTGAGCCCTTTCTCGAGCTGCTTGGTTTTCATCGCATCCTTGTTGACTACTTCCCGGAAAATCTCGGGCGAGAAACTAGGAATTCCTGTGAATACTAGATTTTCCCCATCCGTGAGCGTATCGCCAATCTTGAGGTTACCCGTATCGTACAAACCAACAATATCTCCCGGAAAAGCTTCGTCAATGATTTCTTTGTCCTGTGCCATAAACTGAGTTACGTTGGAAAAACGAAGCGGCTTCGGTCCATGCACGTGATTGTAAGGCTTATTTCGCTCAAACTTTCCTGAACAGATGCGCAAAAAGGCAATTCGGTTTCGGTGGTTGGGATCCATGTTGGCATGGATCTTAAACACAAAGCCAGAAAACTTGGATTCCTCAGGCGCTACTTTACGAATGTCCGTTTCTCGACTTTGTGGGATCGGAGCTATCTGGATAAAGGTGTCCAACATTTCATTTACCCCAAAATTATTCACAGCAGAACCAAAAAATACCGGGGCAATTTTGCCCTCTAAATAATCATTTACCTCAAAATCAGGATACACTCCTTCTATCAAATCCACATCTTCTCGAAGCTGCTTGGCATTGCCTGGACCAATCAGTCCATCCAACTGGGGATCATCTAGGTTTTCAAACACCTGGCGATCATCACTCAATTTCCGCTGAGAGGGAGTAAATAGGTTGAGTTTCTTCTCGTATAAGTTATAAACCCCTTTAAATCCCTTCCCCATACCAATAGGCCAGGAGAGTGGGCGAACTTTTATTTTCAACTTGGCCTCCACCTCATCTAATAAATCATAGGGATCACGACCTTCACGGTCCAGCTTGTTGATAAAGCAAATCACAGGGGTTTTCCGCATGAGACAAACTTCCATCAACTTCTCTGTTTGGATCTCCACCCCTTTTACACAGTCAATCACCATGATCACCGAATCCACAGCAGTCAAGGTTCGGTAGGTATCTTCTGCAAAATCCTGGTGCCCTGGAGTATCTAATAGATTAATTTTGATGTCCTTGTACTCAAAGCCCATCACCGAAGTTGCCACGGAAATTCCCCGTTGCTTTTCAATTTCCATCCAGTCAGACTTGGTAGCCGTATCAATCTTGTTTGATTTTACTGCTCCAGCCGTCTGTATCGCCCCTCCAAAAAGTAGCAATTTTTCGGTTAAGGTAGTCTTCCCAGCATCCGGGTGAGCAATGATGGCAAAGGTCCTACGTTTATTGATTTCGGTGATTAAACTCATGACTGCTAAAATTCAGGCAGCAAAGGTAGCTAAAAATGAATCAACCCCATTTTTTAAGTTGTACTCCAGTAGCCTTTATCCAATTAAAAGTGCCTTCAGGACTCTGGTGAGGATCCCTAATTCTCCTCATACCCCATCCCACATTCCTTTGCTTTTGAAGGGAGTTCCTTCCACCAAGGGTACAGGGAGTAGAATGCGAAAAGTGGTGCCTTTTCCTAGTTCAGACTGTTTGACAAAAATCTTCCCTCCATGGTAGCCCTCCACGATACGCTTGGATAAGGTAAGGCCTAGTCCCCAACCCCTTTTTCTGGAGGAAAATCCTGGGGTAAACACTTTTTTGAACTTCATTTTCTCAATCCCCATCCCTGTATCGCTGATATCGATACCCACAAATTTATCGTTGTCTTGGAAAAGCGAAATGCGAATCACCCCTTTCCCCTTCATCGCATCGACCGCATTTTTGCAAACATTTTCAATCACCCAATCAAACAGCGGCTTATTTAATAAGGCCACTAAATCCTTCGAATCGGATTGGATCTCCCATTCTACTTTGGTGGAAATCCGAGGCCTCAGGTAGGAGACCCCCTCTTCTATAATTTCATAAACATTTTCTGGCTGGATCACAGGTCTACTCCCAATGCTACTAAACCGCTCCGTGACTACTCGAAGCTTGGTCACATCCTTGTCCATTTCCTGAATGATTTCCTGGTTTTCATCCCAAACAGGAGAATTTTTTAGGTAATCCATCCAGGCCATCAGCGAGGCAATAGGCGTACCCAGCTGGTGGGCAGTTTCCTTAGTTAACCCAGCCCAAACCCGATTTTGCTCTGAAAGCTTGCTTTGATTAAAAACCACATAGACCAGGAGACCAAAAAGTAAAATCACCGCCAATTGGATGTAGGGATAGTATTTCAAATTGGTCAAAAGGGCTGAATTGCGGTAATAAATTCGAATAGCTGCTTCTTGCAAAACAATAGGCGGGTAATCCTCTTGCATTTCTTGCAACTCCTGATTCAGAACCTGAGTGGAATCAGCTTTATTCTGGCTGTTTTTGAAAGAAATATTTCGGAAATCAATGGGATTACCCTCCCCATCTACCATGATGATGGGAAATGAATAGTTCTGCTGAATAATCTCTTGGTTGATAAAGGTCAGATTCTCCGAAGTAGTCGCAGCATAATCTAAGGCCGCTGACAATACACGAATTTGCCTATCCTCCCGCTCTCGCAGTTCCTCTACAAGTCGGTGCGTATACCCTATCGATCCCAGCCCCAGCAAAACAGAAATTAAAAAAATCAGCCATTTCACTAACTTTTTGTTTTGATAGAAGTCAATTGAGGC
>CAMBMU010000090.1 GCA_945868725.1 Spirosoma fluviale | reverse complement strand
CAACTAAAAAAAACTAACTAAAGGAGATGCGTAGCGCCAAGGTCTATTTCAAAAATGAGGAAGCAGGGAGGCTAATTCAGGAGGATAAAGGAGGATATGTATTTTGCTACCATTCGAATTGGCTTCTCGATAGCAGCAAGCCAGGAATTAGTTTGAGCTTACCCAAATCCCTTGTGGAATACAAAGCTGTCCACCTCTTCCCTTTCTTCTTCAACTTGCTCCCGGAGGGGGTGACCAAGCAGTTGATCTGCAAAAAGAAAAAAATTGATGCGGACGATTACTTTGGGCTTTTGTTAGAAGTTGGACAGGGCGATACGGTAGGCGCAGTACGGGTGGTAAAAGAGGAAATAGGATGAGCGGGATTTCATTCACTCGTTGCCCAGGCACACTGGCAGCAGGATTTGACAGCCATAGCCAGGCCAGTTTAAACCGAGTTTTTGGAGGGAGAAAGGTGTCCCCAGTCCTTCCCTATGCCTCCTTCAAGGATTCACGCTACCAAGAAGAAGTCTTTGAAGAAAATGCCCTGCTGCTTTCCATATCGGGGGTGCAAGAAAAATTTTCACTGATTCAGATCAAAAATAAACTTCGACTAACCAAAGCGGCGGAACAAGGAACCCACTTGCTGAAGCCCATCCCCAGTTTAGTAAAGTTGGCAGACCAAGTGCCTGCCAATGAGCACCTTACGATGCAATTGGCTACGCAAGTGTATGGGATTGAAACGGCCGCTAATGCACTTATTTTTTTTGAAAACGGGGAAATGGCTTACTTGACCAAACGATTTGATTTGCTAGCTGATGGACAAAAGTTGGGTCAAGAAGATATGGCATCGCTCTTGGGAAAAAGTCCCCAAAGTCATGGAACGAACTACAAATACCAGGGCAGCTATTTGGAGTTGGCAGAGGTGATGCGCGCAAAGTTGCCTGCCTACCCAGTGGAAGTGGTCAAGTTATTTAAACTCATCCTGTTCAATTACCTGTTTTCGAATGGAGATGCACATTTAAAGAATTTCTCTGTTTTGGAAACTCCCATGGGGGATTACCGGCTGAGTCCTGCCTACGACTTGATGAATACGAGAATACATATTGAAGATCAGGATTTTGCCTTGGATCAGGGGATTTTATCCCCCACCCTCTTTCAAGGAACTGTGTTGAAGCAATTTCAACAACTAGCAATGCGCGCAGGCATTCAAGAAAAGCAAGCCCATGCGATTTTGGCAGAGATGCTGTCTAAATCAGACCAGGTTGAGCAATTGATTGCCGCTTCCTTTTTGAACGAGCGTAGCCAGCGTACCTATCTCCAACACTACCAAACCCGATTGAATAAATTGAGTAAAGGTTTCTCCCCCATCCTTTGAGGTTTTTTCCAAACCTCGAAGGATTAAATGCCATCCTTTGATTGCGGAATCTTTTTTTTCCACTGATCAAAAAAATTTACGCTGATTCAACCCAATAGATCTGCGGAATTTTTCCGTGCTAATCTGCGTGAGCCTTTTTTTACGCTCCGCCGCGGCGGATAGGTAGAAAAAAACCGCTGATTCTGAATCATTTGGACCAAAACCTTCGAGGTCTTGGAGACCTCAAAGGTTTCTCTCCCATCCTTTGAGGTTTTTTCTAAACCTCGAAGGATTTACCACTATCCTTTGAGGTTTTTTCCAAACCTCGAAGGATTCTCTTCAAAAAAAAACCTTCGCGGTCTAAAAGACCGCAAAGGTTGGAGACCTCAAAGGTTGATCTTATCCGCCTCCCCAAACAGCTTAACAGCCTGCTGGTACACCTCGTTGATGTCGTTGATCACCTTGTAGAAGGCGCTATCGTCGTAGAGCTGTCGTCCCAAATGCGCCTTGATCAAGATGCGAAGGTACTCCTTCGACTTAGCAAAATCCTTGGCATCAAATTCCACCTTATTTTTCTTACCAAAATCAACCAAATCCATCAGCATCGCATCGCTGACCTTGAAATTTTTATAGTAATCTTCTACGGAGACCTTGGAAAATTTGCTCTTGCTTTTGCTCACATAGTCGAGCAAATATTCTCGGGAGGAGTCCGTAGAAAAGAGCTTGTTCACATAGGCACTATTCATCGTGGTATCTAGCGGCACAAAATAGTCCGGCATGATTCCTCCACCACCATAGACGGTTCTTCCTTTTTTGGTTTGGTACTTCAGGCTGTCGTTGAAGCTAATGCTGTCTGCAGAGAAAAACTCGCCCTTCTCGTAGCGGTTGTTGAGGTCCGTTTCGTAAGCCTCATAGTCACTATCGTAAGGCTTTTGTATGGATCGTCCTGATGGCGTAAAGTAGCGCGCAATCGTCAACCGCAGCTCAGCACCATCCGACAAGTCAATAGGCATTTGCACCAAGCCCTTGCCGAAAGATCTTCTGCCTACAATCAGTCCACGGTCATTGTCTTGAATCGCTCCTGCCATAATCTCAGAAGCAGATGCAGAGCCTTCGTTAATCAAAATAATCACCGATCCCTCCTCAAACATCCCCGGCTTGGACGCATAGGCCTTGCTGTTGTACTGAGTTACTTTACCTACCTGTGACACAATTAGGTCTCTCCCGCCAAGGAGCTCATCTACCATGTATATCGCTGCTCCCATGTAGCCACCAGGATTGCCTTGCAAGTCGACAATCAGCTTTTTCATGCCCAAAGCCTGCAGGTCAGCTATGGATTTTCTAAATTCATCGTAGGTAGTCGCTGCAAATCGGGTCACTTTGATGTAGCCAATTTCCTTGTCGACCATGTAGGTGGCATTGATGCTGTATTGCGGGATTTTGGCCCGTGTGATCGAGTACTTGATCAAACTTGGGGCATTTTTACGCTTGATCTCTACCGCGACCTTGGATCCACTGGGACCTCTCAAGTAGTCAAATACATCCCGGTTGGTGATGCCAATACCGGCAACGGTCTTGCCATCTACCGAAATAATCTGGTCTCCCGTTTGGATCCCAAGGGCCTCGGAAGGTCCTCCGGTAAGCGGAGCCACTACATAAATAGTATCGCGAATGATGCCAAACTCAACCCCAATTCCATCAAATTCACCCTCCAATTGAGACTGGACTAGCGAGGCATCTTTGGCAGGAATGTAGCTGGAGTGCGGATCTAGCTTTTCCAACATCTTGGTGATGCCAAACTCCACGAGCTCGTTGGTATCCACGCTATCCACGTAGTCACGGTTGATATAGGTCATGATCTCCTGCAACTTGTAGAGCGCCGCTCTTAGGTCGTTTTGACTGCCCTTGGGCTCCGCAAAGGTGGCGCCAATCCAAATACCTCCTGCAATGGAAAGGGCTAGAAGCAAAGGAAGACGGATTTGTCTAATGGTATTTTTTTGTTGGCTCACAGCAAAAGGGGTTTTCTTTTCGAATTAAACTATCTAGGTCAAAAAATGTATTTTGTCTGGTGCAATTTTAGGTAAAATTAACGTCCTTAACTGCTAGGCAAGTACCTAATTATGCTAATTTTTTATGATTTTCCAATTTATTGATGATAACAAGGGAAACACTAGTTGAAGTTCAAGAGAGTGGGCTGTGGACCGTGGTCTGTGGTCATTTTGTCAACGGTCCACAGTCGACGGTCGACAGCAAATTGAAACGAACTTCAGGCTTTGTTCCCATTAGGGCAAACTACTTCACAGAAATACCCCCTGGGTCAAATAATAAGCCGTATCTACCTTTAAAGGGAAAAGAATAACGTTTGAGGTTCAATTAGGTGAGCTGTGGACTGTAGACATTTTTGTCAACGGTCCACAGTCGACGGTCGACAGCAAATTGAAACGAACTTCAGGCTTTGTTCCCATTAGGGCAAACTACTTCACAGAAATACCACCTGGGTTAAATACTAAGCCGTATCTACCTTTAAAGGGAAAAGAATAACGTTTGAGGTTCAATTGAGTGGGCTGTGAACCGTGGACTGTGAACCGTCGACGATTATCCGCAGGAATAAATTCCCATTTCTAAAGACTTGAAAGAATGCGGATAATCATAAATTTATTTCCCTTTTTTAGTTCAAAAAAAATTATTTTTGTGCTATGCAGTCAAAGAAGGCTTTCGAAAAAACATCGGTTGGGGATTTGGTCTCCGAAAACTACGTTTTCGCTGCCGTCCTGCACTACTTTGGCATCAGTTTTTACCAGTACCCCAGTGACTCGCTAGAAAAAGTTTGCCACAAGCATAAGGTTAATCCTCGGCAACTAATCGCTCAACTCGAAAGTTGGGCCATGCAAAAAGACCCCAGCCTGGAGGAACTGTACCTGAATCCCATCGAACTGCTGGTCGCTTACCTCAAAAAGAAGCACTACTACTTTGTACGACAGGAGCTTCCTTTTTTGTCCAACTTGATTTCAGGCATCTCTCCAGAGCCAGGTTACGAACTGCTCCTTGGAGATCTTCGCATCTTATTCCCACTTTTTGTGGAAGACTTTATCCACCACATCCACGAAGAGGAAAGCCGTTTATTCAATCGGATCGACCTGTTGCAAAGCATTGAGGCAGGGGAGTTTAGCACCCGAGATGCGCTAACCATCCTCGAGCAAGATCCCATCCACTACCTTGCGGAGCACCACGAAATTCACGACGATGAGATGGAAGGGATCCGAAAACTAACGAACAACTACCAATTGACAGCCGATGCCCCTTTGACCATGAAGGTACTCTATCACGAACTTCAAACTTTCGAAAAAGAGCTGTCCATCCATGCAAAAATCGAAGATGAACTCCTTTTTCCTAAGGCGGTAGAACTGGAGAAGGAAGCCTTACGGAAAATTCGTAAACAAATTCAAACCAACTGATGTCCAGAGTACTAGCAATAGACCTGGGTACCAAACGCACCGGCTTGGCAGTTACGGATCCCCTTAAGATCACCTGCAATCCGCTGGAAACTATTGAAACCTCCAAGTTGATGTCCTATCTCCATGCCTACTGCGCCAAAGAAGCCGTAGAAGTCTTAGTTCTCGGATACCCTACCCGCCTCAATGGGCAGCCCAATGAAATGACCCCGCTAGTACTTGCCTTGAAAGAGAAGCTTGAACTGGCATTTCCCGCACAAAAAGTAGTTCTCATCGACGAACGTTATACTTCCAAAATGGCCATGCAAACAATGATTGCCATGGGCAGCAAGAAAAAAGACCGCAGAGAAAAGGCGGGTAACTTGGACAAGGTATCTGCCGCCATTATCTTGCAATCCTATTTAGAAAGACAATGATTTACCCTATCGTCGCTTACGGCAACCCGGTATTGAAAAAAGAAGCAGAAGAACTGCCGGAAGGAAGTGACCTGACGCAACTAATCCAAGACATGTATGCCACCATGGATCATGCGTATGGGGTAGGACTTGCAGCTCCACAGATCAACCAGGGCGTACGCTTGTTTGTCATCGATAGCTCCTTGATGCTGGACGAAGACGAGGAAGAAAAAGGAATACGCCGCGTATTTATCAACCCCATCCTCCTGGACGAGTATGGAGACAGCTTCGCCTTTGAAGAAGGCTGCCTCAGCATCCCCGATATACGGGCAGAAATCATTCGCCCCGAAAAATTAACACTGGAATACTACGATGAAAACTGGAACCTGAAAGAGGAAGAGTTTAGCGGAATGACCGCTCGCGTCATCCAACACGAATACGACCACCTGGAAGGAATTCTATTTGTAGATTACTTGAAAGGCCTCAAGAAGCGATTGATTCAGTCCAAACTCATCGACATCAGCAAAGGCAAGGTATCCACCGACTACCGGATGATCTACCCGCTTAAATGATGGCACAAAACCCAGACCTTCGCGTAGCACTTGTGCAAACAGACCTGCATTGGCAGGACAAGACGGCCAACCTAGCCATGCTAGAGGAAAAAATCTGGGCCCTAAAAAATAGCTGTGACCTGATTGTCCTTCCAGAAATGTTTGCTACTGGATTTTCCATGGAATCCGCCCTACTTGCTGAGCCCATGAACCTGCAGGTGCACAAGTGGATGAAGCAACTGGCTGCCCAAACGGGGAGCGTGATCACAGGCACAGTCATCATTTCCGAAGGCGGGAATTATTACAACCGCCTGCTCTGGGTAGAACCAGTCGGCACGACCCAACACTACGACAAGCGTCACCTCTTCCGCATGGCAAATGAGGATGCCAGCTTTGCTTCAGGAACTGAGCTCCCCATTTTCTCGCTAAAAGGCTGGAAGATCTGCCCACAAATCTGCTACGACCTCCGCTTCCCTGTATGGGCGCGCAACCACTGGAATAGTGGAAATGCGGCCTACGACCTTCTCTTTTATGTGGCTTCCTGGCCCGCTGCTCGGATTTCTGCCTGGGATACCTTGCTTCCCGCCCGTGCCATCGAAAACCTTTCCTACTGCCTAGGTGTCAACCGGGTAGGCATCGATGGGAATCAGATTGCCTACACGGGACATTCTGCTGCCTACGACTTCAAAGGGGAGAGATTGGTAGACCTCGGAGAAAAAGATCAGATTCAGGTGGTCAGCCTAAGCCGTAGTTCACTCGAAGAATACCGAAGCAAATTTCCTGCTTGGAAAGATGCCGATAACTTTACCCTCCTAGAATAGCGGCCTTGGCTGCCTTCAGTATTTTCATAGACGGAACTAAAACATCCCTCATTTTTATTAAATTAGCAGACCATTTTTCTCTTTTTAGATCGACTTCTAATCAGAACTCCTTACTTGAAAGAGCTTTTCGTTAAACCTTTGTATCGCCTATCACAGGCCAAATCCCATGAATAAGACTCCAAAAATTCTCTACACGCTCACCGATGAAGCCCCCGCATTAGCCACCTATTCCTTATTGCCCATTGTACAGGCATTTACCAAGACGGCGGGTATTCTAGTGGAAACGCGTGATATCTCACTTTCTGGACGCATTCTTGCCAATTTTCCAGAATACATCAACGAATCACAACGCATCAACGACGACCTAGCCGAGTTGGGTCAGCTAGCAATTACTCCAGAGGCCAACATTGTCAAACTTCCAAATATTTCGGCCTCCGTACCGCAGTTGAAAGGAGCCATCAAGGAATTGCAAAGCCAAGGATATGCGTTGCCTGACTATCCGGAGGAACCTAAAACAGCGGATGAAACGACTGCAAAGTCAAAATACGACAAGATTAAAGGT
The DNA here is from genome assembly GCA_945868725.1 of Spirosoma fluviale. Classification (GTDB taxonomy): domain Bacteria; phylum Bacteroidota; class Bacteroidia; order Cytophagales; family Cyclobacteriaceae; genus Algoriphagus. The sequence goes on along the minus strand of CAMBMU010000090.1, from coordinate 3,103 downwards.
TCGGCAGTGAACCCTGTCCTTCGTGAAGGCAACTCAGACCGACGCGCTCCATTAGCTGTAAAAAACTATGCGCGTAAGCATCCCCATTCCATGGGTGCATGGTCAGCAGACTCCACTACTCATGTAGACAGCATGGCAGCAGGTGATTTTTATGGAAGTGAGCTATCGCTCACGCTAGCCCATGCTACCCAGTTAGCCATCACACTTCATGGGGCATCGGGCACCAAGGAAGTGCTAAAGAGTGGATTGAAAGTACTAGAAGGAGAGGTCATCGATGCCTCCACCTTGAGCGTATCCCAGTACCGTGACTTTTTGAAAAAGGCGAAAGAAGATGCCAAAGCGAAGGGCGTCTTATTTTCCTTACACCTCAAGGCGACCATGATGAAAGTCTCCGATCCTATCTTGTTTGGGCATGCGGTGACTGTGTTTTTTGAGCCTGTATTCACCAAGCATGGCGCTACCCTAGCAGCTCTAGGCGTAGATGTCAACAATGGATTTGGCGACCTTTTGGCCAACTTGGAGAAACTTCCTGCTGCCAAAAAAGAAGAAATTCTACAGGATATTGATGCCTGCTATGCAGCAAGCCCAGCGGTAGCCATGGTGAATTCGGAAAAAGGAATTACCAACCTGCACGTGCCAAGTGATGTGATCATTGATGCTTCCATGCCTGCCATGATCCGTACCTCGGGTAAAATGTGGAATAAGGCAGGAAAACTACAAGACACCAAAGCGATCATCCCAGACCGCTGCTATGCGGGGATCTACCAGGCAGTGTTTGATTTTTGCAAGAAAAATGGCGCCTTCAACCCAGCCACCATGGGCTCTGTACCGAATGTAGGCTTAATGGCTCAGAAAGCGGAAGAATACGGTTCGCACGACAAAACCTACGAAATCCCTTTTTCAGGTACAGTAGAAGTAACAGATGCCGAAGGATCCATCCTTTTCTCACATCCCGTGGAGAAAGGCGACCTCTGGAGAATGTGTCAGACCAAGGATGCACCGATTCAAGATTGGGTAAAGTTGGCCGTAAGCCGTGCACGCTTGTCAGATACCCCTGCAGTCTTTTGGTTAGACAAGGCCCGTGCGCACGATGCACAGCTGATCCAGAAGGTCAATAAATACCTCCCTCAACACGATACCAAAGGGCTTGAAATTCATATTCTATCCCCAGTTGAGGCTACCCTATTCTCTTGCGAGCGAATCGTAGCTGGCAAGGATACCATTTCTGTGACAGGCAACGTGCTTCGCGACTACTTGACCGACCTTTTCCCTATCCTAGAAGTGGGTACCTCAGCCAAAATGCTTTCCATTGTTCCCTTGATGAATGGAGGAGGCTTGTTTGAAACTGGTGCGGGAGGATCTGCTCCCAAGCACGTGGAGCAGTTTACCGAAGAAGGACACCTGCGTTGGGATTCCTTGGGTGAGTTTTTGGCCTTGGCGGTCTCCTTAGAGCACCTAGGACAAACCTTTGGCAACCCAACGGCACTCCTCTTGGGCGAAACGCTAGACCAGGCGACCGGTCGATGGCTGGAAGAAGACAAGTCACCTGCTCGTGTAGTCGGCAAGCTAGACAACCGCGGTGGACACTTCTACCTGGCCTTGTACTGGGCTCAGGCACTTGCTTCGCAAACCAAGGATACCGCTTTGTCAGCCAAGTTTACTGCCCTAGCAAAGGCTCTTTTGGACCAAGAATCCAAGATTGTAGACGAATACAACAGTTCCCAGGGCAAAGTCATTGACTTGGGTGGCTATTACAGACCTGATGAAGCAAAATGCGCACAGGCCATGCAACCAAGCGCCACCTTCAAGCAGCTTCTTGCGGGCTTGGCATAAACTGAAAACCGGGTTCTCCCGGTTTTTTCATTTCCACTGGTTTGGAAGAGGCAGTCTGGTGATTTACTTGAGTTTAGGCGCTTGACCGAAAGAAAGTCCTTCCTTTTTTTGATTTCGAAATCGATTGAAAAGCTGGGATCTGCAGCTTGCCTTGGAAAGCTGGGAAAATGGTTTGGGCATACCCAATTTTTGTAATAAATTCGCCTGCAGTTGACCGGTTTTGAATGCTAAATCCGGCCACGCAGCAATTAGAAACTAGCAGTTAGAACTATAAAAATTACTTACAGATGAGCAAGATTAAAATTGGAATCAATGGATTCGGAAGAATTGGTCGCCTCGCCTTCCGCGTGGCCCAAGAGCGTGCAGACGTGCAGGTAGTCGCGATCAACGATTTGATCGATGTAGACTACATGGCTTACATGTTGAAGTACGACTCTACCCACGGCATCTTCAAGGGTACTGTGGAGGTGAAAGACGGCAACTTAATCGTAAACGGGAATGCCATCCGCGTGACCGCAGAGAAAAACCCAGCCTCCTTGAAGTGGGGTGAGGTAGGAGCCGATTACGTGATTGAATCTACCGGTATTTTCTTGACCAAGGAATCTGCTCAAGGCCACATCGATGCAGGCGCAAAGAAGGTAATCATGTCTGCTCCTTCCAAGGACGACACGCCAATGTTCGTGATGGGTGTCAACGAGCATACCTACACTACGGACATGACCTTTGTCTCCAATGCATCGTGTACCACCAACTGCCTTGCTCCTATTGCGAAGGTATTGAATGACAACTGGGGTATCGAGGAAGGCTTGATGACTACCGTACACGCAACTACCGCTACGCAAAAGACCGTAGATAGCCCTTCTGCCAAAGACTGGAGAGGTGGACGTGGTGCGGGACAAAACATCATCCCATCTTCTACCGGCGCTGCGAAGGCAGTTGGTAAGGTAATCCCTGAATTGAATGGCAAACTCACCGGTATGGCCTTCCGTGTGCCTACTCCAGACGTGTCTGTGGTTGACTTGACCGTGCGCTTGAAGAAGCCAGCTACTTATGCAGAGATTTGCGCGAAGATGAAAGAAGCTTCTGAAACCACCATGAAGGGCGTGCTTGGCTACACCGAAGATGCGGTAGTGTCCAACGACTTCATCGGTGATCCACGCACCTCCATCTTCGATGCAGAGGCAGGGATTCAGCTATCCAACACCTTTGTGAAGGTAGTGTCCTGGTACGACAACGAGTGGGGTTATTCCAACAAAGTGATTGACTTGGT
>CAMBMU010000089.1 GCA_945868725.1 Spirosoma fluviale | reverse complement strand
TCTCCACTTCCTGATTTGCCAACTTTGTCTTTCAGTTCCAAGATGATTCGCTGGGCAGTTTTAGTTCCAATTCCTTTAACTGCTTGAATAGTAGCTACATCAGCTGAAAGAATAGCCTGTTCGATTTCAGAGCTTGTCAAGGAAGAGAGGATCATGAGTCCTGTGCTCGGGCCAACTCCATTGATAGAGGTTAGTAAAAGGAAGAGTCTTTTTTCTTGTTCTTCCTTGAATCCGTACAGGGTATGGGCATCTTCCTTGATATGGAGGTAGGTGAGTATTCGCAATTGCTCCTGATCCTTGATGGCCGTGTAGGTTTGTAGGGATATTTTGACATGGTAGCCGATACCCCCTACGTCTATAAGAATATAGGTTGGGTCTTTGTGAACTAATTTTCCATTCAGGTAATCTATCATAATCTTTCTTTACTGGATTGGGCATCCACTACGGCGATGGCTACCATATTTACGATTTCGCGGATGGAGCTTCCGAGCTGCAAAATATGAACGGGTTTATTCATGCCCAGCAGGATAGGACCGATGGCCTCTGCGTTTCCAAGTTCAGCCAGAAGCTTGTAGGCGATGTTTGAAGAAGCCAAATCGGGAAAAATAAGTGTATTGACTTCCTTCCCTTTTTGTGATAGGGCGGAGAACGGATAGATTTCCTTTTGAATTTCTTGGTTCAGTGCCACATTGGCTTGCATTTCCCCTTCGATAATTAAGTCTGGATATTTTTCTTTAGCCAGTGCGGTAGCTTTGGCCATTTTTGAGGGGATATCTCCCTGAGCAGACCCAAAATTGGAATAAGAGAGCAGTGCGATTCTTGGCACCATATTAAAAAATTTCACGGCTGTAGCGGTGAGTCCAATGATTTCCACGAGTTCTTCAGCTGTAGGGTTGAGATTAACGGTGGCATCTGCAAAGAAATAAGGGCCTCGTGGCGTGTTCATGATATACATGCCTGCTACTCGATTGACTCCTTTTTTAACTCCAATAGTTTGTAGGGAAGGAAGGATGGTTTTTGAGTAATCGCGGGTAAGCCCTGAAATAAAGGCATCTGCTTCCCCCGTTTCGACCATTAAGGCTCCGAAATAATTGCGTTCCTTCACCAATCTGTTCGCATCGGTTAGGGTCATGCCCTTACGCTGTCTTTTTTTGGCGAGGATTTTACCAAATTTCTCATTCAGCTTATGCTCCTCAAAGGGATCGATAATACTCACACCTTCGAGGTCTAGTGAGTTTTCATCGATCAATCCCAAAATCCGTTCCCGGTTGCCCAAGAGGATTGGGATCGCGATTTTTTCATCGAAAATAAGTTGCGCTGCTTTCAAAATTTTGAGGTTATCAGCCTCACCGAAAACCACTCTCTTTGGATCTTTTTTGGCTCTTCCGATGACGATAGACATTAAGCGCTCGTCAATACCTATTCGTTTCTGGAGCTCAACTTCGTAGGCGTCCCAGTCGGTAATGATTTTTTTTGCTACTCCAGATTCAATGGCTGCTTTGGCTACTGCTGGAGCGATGGTGGTGATGAGACGTGGGTCTAATGGTTTAGGAATCAAATAAAACCTTCCAAAACTGAGGTTGCTCTCTCCATAGGCTTTGGTCACAATTTCGGGAACAGGTTCTTTGGCAAGCTTGGCAATCGCTTTTGCTGCGGCAAGCTTCATCTCTTCGTTGATTGTCGTGGCCCGAACGTCTAGTGCACCTCTAAAAATGTAGGGGAATCCCAAGACATTATTGACTTGGTTGGGGTGGTCTGAACGCCCAGTAGCCATGAGCACATCTTCTCGCGAAGAAAGGGCAGTTTCGTAGGCAATTTCAGGATCTGGGTTGGCTAGCGCAAACACAATGGGATTGGTAGCCATGGATTGAATGAGCTCCGGTGAGATGATATTGCCCGCAGAAAGACCGAGAAATACATCTGCGCCAGGCATGGCGTCGGCGATAGAATTAAAATTTTGGGAGGTGGCAAACTCGACACGCTCTCCAGATAATCCTGGCCTATCGGTACGGATGACACCATCCGTATCACACACCACAATATGCTCTTTTTTGACTCCTAAGGTTAAATAAAAGCGAAGGCAAGATATGGCCGCAGCGCCCGCACCGCTAACGACAATCCGGATGTCTTCGATATTTTTTCCAACAAGCTCTAGGGCATTGAGTAATGCTGCTCCAGTGATGATGGCTGTCCCGTGCTGGTCATCGTGCATAACAGGGATTTTCATCTCTCTTTTTAGCGTTTGCTCAATCTCAAAGCATTCGGGAGCTTTAATGTCCTCTAGATTGATGCCACCAAAAGTGGGCTCTAGGGACTTAATAATTTGAATTAATTTTTTTGGGTCTTTCTCATCTATTTCCAGATCAAAGACATCAATGCCGGCAAATTTCTTGAAAAGGACTCCTTTTCCTTCCATGACAGGCTTTGAGGCTTCCGGCCCGATGTCTCCCAATCCAAGAACTGCGGTACCGTTTGAAATGACGGCTACCAAATTGCCTTTGGCGGTGTATTTGTATACATTTTCTACATCGGCAGCAATTTCCTTGCAAGGCTCTGCTACTCCTGGGGAATAGGCTAGCGCAAGATCCAATTGGCTGGAGACTGGCTTGGAAGGAATCACTTGGATTTTTCCAGGCGATCCTTGGCTATGGTAGTTTAATGCGTCCTCTTTTCTGATTATAATCGCCATAAATGTGTAGTGTAAGTTGGGTCTATATTCCTTTTTACTCAGTCCAACTCACGTTGGTATTGAGGAGAACGGTCTGTATTTCTCGAAGCGCGTCTGCGTGGCGTTCGTTCGGAAAGTATACAAAGCCTTCCATGTAGTACAATTTTCCTTTCTTCTCGTCAATCATCAAATAGCCTAGGTAAGTCCCCCCCATGCTGAGATCGTTGGTCTTCCAAGTGCCCCGTATTTCAACTGTAAAATTACCATTAATCACTAGGTTTCGGAAAACTGGGGGGATTTGTTTTTCACTTGTCATGAAGGAGTTGGGGTCCTCTGGATCTGCAAAAATATGGCTCTTCGCGATTGAATCGCGCAGTTGGAGGATGTTTTCCGGGAAGGTTTGTTCTTCGCTTTTATAGTCTTCAACATGAAAATATACGCTGATGTCTGGCCGATTTTGATTTGGGGTAGGTTGTCTCAACCAAAGGAATCCAGGGACCGTTTTTGCGATCTGATAGGAGACAGGGGGCATAATTTCTATGCCTAGGTTTTTGCGTGCATCACTTTGTGCAGTTGCATTTTTCCGCGCCAAAAGAGCCTTGGCTAACCGGTCTCTTTCGCGGATTTCGAAAAGATTTTGAAGTTGATCTTTGTGTTTGCGAAGGTTTGCAATTAGCTCTTTTTCATTGTTCCCAAATAAGTAGAGTACTTCTTGGCCCTGTGCAAACTCATCTTCCACCCGTAGCGAATAGATGCTTGGATCTGCAGCAGCTTTGGCCTTGGATTCAGGTGTAAATTGGGCATTGAGAACTTGGCTTCCTCCTCGCTTGTCGTCGAACGTGGTGACATAAATAAGGTTCGTATACATTTTCAACATCCGTGTCATTGCACGTGGATCGACACGATGCACTTTGAATAATGATTCAGAGCGAATCATTCCCGGTAGATCCGCTTCAAAAATTGCGCGTAGCTCATCTCCAACAGGCCCTGCCCATTTAGTAGAATCGATTGCTAGAACTATTTCACCTATTGAACCTCTTGCCTTAGGTTTGGAGCTGCTAGAATCAGCACCTCCTTCGCAGGAGAATATAAATAGGCAACACAAGGAAAGGAGGCTCAGGTAAATTGCTTTCATAGGAAGGCTTGTTTCTAAAGGAAGTGTAAAAAGGGATTATAAGTTAAGTTATCTCTAGATTATTCAAAAACAGGTACTATTTAACCCACAATCAAACGCTGGCCAGGCTTGATTTGGGTTGTATTCAAGTTGTTTAACCGCTTGATTTGTTCAATGCTGAGCGAGTGCTTTTGTGAGATCATCCATAAAGAATCTCCTGGACGTACGGTGTAGGTTTTTGAGGAGGTAGGATTGTCTGAATTCAGCGCGATGGTTTTGGAAGTGGAACGGTTAGAAATGGAGTGGATGATGAGAATCTGCCCTTCCTTGATCAAATTTGAGCTAAGATTATTCCATTGCTTTATTTGAGTTAGGGTCACTCCATGTCGATTAGCAATTGTGCCAAGGGCATCGCCAGACTTTACTTTATAGGCAATTCTTGAGGAGGTCTGCTGAGCACTGCTCCCTTTAGTAGCTGTTTCTATCTGGCTTGTGGAAGCCAATAGGACAGGTGTTGATTTGGATAAGGAATCACCTATCCAGGCCAAGTTTTCCTTGATAAAAAATGCTTTGGATTTTGGAATTCGGATGGACATGGATCGATGAGATTCTGGGACCATCCCTTGTTTTATGGAAGGATTTAGTTTCTCTAACTCTTTCAAACAAACTTCTGTAAGTGAGGCCAAAGTTTTGAGACGAAAGGATTTATCAAAATTCAGCTGTTCATACTCCATGGGATAGCTTGGTTCTTCCAAGTGCAAGTTGTGCTCCTCAAGGTGATTGAGAATGTATAGCATTGCTTGAAATTGAGGCACATAACTGCGTGTTTCTTTAGGTAGGTAATCATAAATCCCCCAAAAAGTATTTTTCCCCCCAGATTGCCGAATTGCTTTTCGCACATTGCCTGGACCACAGTTGTAGGCAGCAAGGGCTACTTCCCAGTCTCCAAACATTTTATAGAGAGCTTTGAGGTATTTTGCCGCAGCCTCAGTGGATTTTTCCGGATCCATCCGATCATCAATATCTGGGTTTACCTGCATGCCATACTCTCGTCCAGTAGCAGGCATAAATTGCCAAAGTCCCATTGCACCCATACGCGACTTGATTTTTGGGTCTAAGCCGGATTCAATGATGGAGAGGTGTTGAATTTCTATTGGCATGCCATAGTCTTTCATGGTTTCTTCATACATCGGAAAATACTGTTCTTTCCGTGCCAAGACCATTTTCATGTACTCACGATTTCGTACAGTGAAGTATTGAATAAAAGAAAAAACGCGGTCATTTAACTCAAAATCCATCTCTAACTCCATCTTCTCGATTCGCCCGGCTACTTCTTCATAGGTGAAATCAGGAATATACTCGTAATGATAGTTCGGTAGTACAACCTCTAACTGTCCTGAATTCGAGAGCCTACTTTCTTGAGAAAATGCTTGAGGATTTAAAAAAAGGAAACTAGCGACAGTCCCTATAAATATTCTTAAAATAATGTTCTTCATCACATTGCTAATTTAATGTCAAGGTACTTAAATAGTGACCAAAGGCATACAGTTCTTCTTCTTTAAAGGAGTTTGCAATCACCTGAAGTCCTATTGGCATCCCTGAAGCATCTTTTCCATTAGGAATAGATAAGGCAGGAACACCCGAGACAGAAGCCTGCACTGTAAATAAATCCTCCAAGTACATCGCGACAGGATCACCCCCATGTTCCCCAAATTTAAAAGCTGTTGTTGGGGTTGTTGGGAGTATAAGATAGTCAAAATCTGTTAATAACTTGGTAGTAAGGTCTCGGATTATTCGTCGAACCTTTTGAGCCTTAGTGAAATAGGCATCGTAATAGCTAGCTGAAAGCACGAATGTTCCAAGCATAATCCTTCGTTTGACCTCTTCACCAAATCCTTCGCTTCGGCTATTCTTATAAAGCTGTTCTAAATTTTGCGCTTGCGGTGTTCGATAGCCATATTTCACTCCATCAAATCGAGCTAAATTTGCGCTCGCCTCTGCAGTAGTCAAGATATAGTAGGTTGGAAGCACGTATTTCAATTGAGGGAAGTCAACTTCTTGAACCTCGTGTCCCTCGGCTTTTAGCTTTTCGATTACCTCCAAGGTATTGCGCTTGATTTCAGGTTGTAAAGCCGAAGCATGCAATGCCTCTTTCAAAACAGCAATTTTTAGGGATCGCTTTGGGGAATCAAGCTTGCTGTAGGACTTGACCTCCTCCTTCGAGGAAGTGCTGTCTTTATCGTCATAGCCTGCGATGACCTCAAGAACTAAGGCATTGTCTTTAACAGTAGCTGAAAAAACACCGATGGTGTCAAAGGAAGAGGCGTATGCGATCAGTCCCCAGCGGGAGACTCGAGAGTAGCTGGGCTTCATGCCAACCACTCCGGTAAATGCAGCAGGCTGACGAACCGATCCTCCGGTGTCTGATCCCAAGCTTACAGTACATAAGTTGGCTTGAACGGCTACAGCTGACCCGCCAGACGATCCTCCAGGAACACGGGTGGGGTCTAGTTCTTGGTACACTTTCCCATAGGCAGAATGCTCATTCGAGCTGCCCATGCCAAATTCATCGCAATTCAGACGGCCAATAATAATGGCATCTTCGTCGATGAGCCTTTGAACGGCAGTAGCGGTGTATTGGGAGATGTAGCCCTTAAGGATGTTGGATCCAGCAGTAGCGGGATGTCCTTCGTAATTGAGTACATCCTTGATGCCAACAATCATTCCTGCAAGCTTTCCAGCAGTACCCTGAGCAATTTTTTCATCAACTAGGGCTGCTTGCTCGAGAGCGGATTGGGCATAAACTTCGACGAAGGCGTTGAGATGCGCCTTCGTCTGAATATTGTGTAAGTAATACTTTACAATCGATCGACAATCGCTTTCGCCTTTCTTCAAGGCGAACTGGATTTCGTCGAAGGAACGATACTTTTCCAAAAGAATGGGGATGAATTACTTTTTCTTATCCTTCATACCTTCTTCAAGGTCGTTTTGGATATCCTTGGTAGCATCTTTGAATTCACGAATTCCACGGCCTAATCCACGTGCTAGTTCAGGGATTCTTTTTGCACCAAACAAAAGGAGGATCACAAGAATGATGAGGATTAACGAACCTCCACCAATATTTTGAAGAAAACCTAAAGTAGTCATAATGTTGTGCGTTTAAAGTTACAATTACAAATATACAAGTATAGATCGCTTACCCAAGTAGATCAAGTTTTGTTGCGTATCTTTTTTATGAATGTAAGAAAATTTAACCTATTTGGCGCTAATCCAGGTTGTAGGGTCCATTATTTGAAGTCCTTTCCAAGTTTGGAAATGAACTACAGCCTCCCCCTCTGAATTTGTTGCTACTTGTCCGATGACGGCCTTCGCTTTGATGGTTTGACCAGTAGTCACGGAAATAGACTTCAGTCGGCTATACATCGTGAAGTACTCTCCATGCTTGATAATCAAGGTGTTGCCATAGCCTGGGATGCTGGTGATTTTGGTGACTACCCCGTCAAATACTGCCCGAACATTCGAGTTGGGCTGGGTACGAATGTCTATGCCATCGTTTTCAAGCGTTATTCCCTTTAAGGAAGGGTGGGGGAAGGTCCCGTATCCTTGGGAGATTATTCCTGTTTCAACAGGCCATGGAAGCTTTCCTTTATTTCCTGCAAAAGAGCTGGAAAGTGCAGCTGCCTCTGGAGTCATCGGCATACTGGTTCCTGCTTTTTTGGTGCTCGTGCTATTTTCTTTTTTGGAAGCAGATTCAGCAGCACGAATTTCTGCTTCGATGGCAGCTTTAATGATTCGATTCAGCTGTTCCTGTTGTTTTTTGGTAGCAGCAATCTGTTTTTGAATGTCCTTTTCCTTTTTAGTTAAGGTGTTGACCATGCCTTGTTTCTCCTTGCGAATCGCCTCCAATTTTTCTTTCTCCGTTTTTTCCTCCACCAACACTTTTTCTTTGTCCAACTTTCTTTCATCTAGTTGGCTGCGTTGGTTGGCTAGCTCTGCGGTTAATTTTTCAATTTGTTCAGCCTGCTTTTTTCTACTTGCGGTGTACTGTCGTAGGTATTTCAAACGCATGTAGAGCTGATTGAAGTTGCTTGAGCTAAACACAAAAGCGACAATCGAAAGTCCTCTATTTAGTTTGGAGGAATTGTAAATCATTCGAGAATACTCTGCCTTTAAAGCAATTAGTTGCCTCTCTAAACTTGCAATTTCGTTTTCAATTTCAACGATGTTGGTGGAAAGTAAATTGACTTCTCTATCCAAGGTGTTGACCAATCGATTTTGGCTTTGAAACTGGCTAGTAATCGCGTTTAGCTGGCCCAGTGATGTTTTTTTGGTAGCTGTGGTTTGCTTTAGAATCGCATCAAACTCTTTTAATCGGGTCTGTATTTCAATTTTATCCCGCTCCAATTGCTCCCTAGACTTTTTGGTTTGGGCCTGTATAGTGTTGCTGAGCAGCACTAGGTAGGAGAAGAAAAATAGACAGGCCAATCTTTTCATAAAACTAAAATCGGAAGGGGAAGGTTAAGGGACTCGTCTGAGGATCTAAGGTAATCCAGTTGATGTAAATCCTAAAATTTTGTGATCCTGTAGGCTCAACTAACGCCACTTTTACCAATGCTTCAGCAGGGAAAATTTGAGTTTGGATATTTTGAAACTTTGGAAAACTAGCTAGAATAGAACCTTCACCTGAAAGAGCAGCACTTGCTAATTCCGTAACCTTTCCGTGGCGGGTATCGACCTTACTAAAATAGCGAACATTATCTCGGACTTGAGTTAACTCAAACTTTTTGCCAACACGTACCAAGCGATCTTCATAACTAGCCGGATAGGGAATGTCCCCCCAAAGAATATTTTGAAATAATTCCAAGGATAATTTGATTCCAAACCTTTTCTCAAATTCTGGATAAGTCAGGTTTACATCTTCCTTGCCCAAGCGATCCTGAATTTGGATTTTTTCCTGGCTAAGCAAACCTCGAATTGCCTCCACACCAAGGCCTGGAGAAAGGGAAAACCAAATTAAACTATCTTTCTTTGCCCGCAATTGTAAGGTTCCACGCGTGATTTTACCTGAATCTTCTTCGAGGACTAACTTTGCTTTGGCTTGCAAGTACCCAAATTGAGTTTTACTCGGGACAAAGGACTCCATGGCCTGATTGCCCTCAAAAAGGGTAGTTTTTTTGGCACAACCCCAATTCATTACAAGAAGCACTAGGGCCGCAAGGATTTGGAACTTAGTCATGGATTCGTTGATCTTTAATTTTTTGTACAAGTGAATCGGATCCTTCGGGGCTTTCCTTTGCTTTTTTCCACCATCCTACAGCTTCTTCTACCTTGCCTAATCGATACAAAACATCCCCAAAATGTTCCATTAAGACGCCAGTCGGTTCTTTTTCGATTTCTAGTGCTTCTTCTAGGTACACAGATGCTTCCGAATACCGCTTCATCTGATACAAAACCCAGGCCAAGGTGTCCAAGTAGGTGGCGTTTTTAGGATGTTTTTTCACCACACGCTGAGCCATATCCAAGGCTTTTTCCAATTCTTGGTTTGCTAAAGCCAAGAAATAAGCATAATTATTTAATACCTGTTCGTCAGTTGGATTGAGCGCCAATGCCTTCTCAAAATTTTTGAATGCAGCAGCTTGATCACCCAATTGGTACTGGCTGTTGCCTAAAGTGCTGTACGCTACTTGCGCCAATTGCAGATTTTTTTCTGCGTTCAAACGAAGGGCAGTTTCAAGCGCCTGAACTGCCAACGAATCTTTCTTCTGTCCCGAAAGGATTACTCCTTCATAAAACCAAAATTCTGCACTTTCTGGAAACTCGTCTATGGCGATACTGGTGTACCGAGCTACCTCCTCGTAATTGCCTCCTGCGTCAAAAGAGTTGACAATCACCTCCTCCAACAACTTTTCGTTTTTGGGTTGAAAGGCTATGGACTTCTTGTACAGCTTGAGCGCTTCTGCCAATTTATTTTCGGCTTTCCTTCGATTTCCAATGGCTTCAAGAACAGCTGCATCTTCTGGATGCAGCTCCATTAATTGAAGCTCCAGTTTGTCAAGCAGCATTTCTCGTTCTGCTGTTTTCATCTCTTGCAATACCCCTTGAAAAGCAGCTGCTTTGGAGGCAGGAGCTAAGTCTGTACTTGCCATAGCCTCAAAAAGAAAGGTGTTGGCTTGTGAGATTTGCCTCTTTTCCTTGTAAAGCGTATAAGCTGCCAGCTGAAGTTCTGGTTGGTTGGGATACTTGGTGATTTCTGCTCGTACTAACTGAATTGCTTGGTCCAACTTGGCATTGTTGTACAGGATTTCCACTAGTGAAAGCACGTAATTGGGGTTGCCTGGGAAGGAAGCAATTAATTTTTCTCCCTCCTCAACTGCTTTTTGGAGCTGGTCTTTTCGTAGGTAAATGCGTTGCTTCTGGAAAGTGAATGCTTCTCGGACGCCATAGTAGGCTTCAGCACGATCCAAAGCCAGGAGGGCCTTATCAAATTCATTGGCATCTAAGTAAATGGATGCCAACTCCAAATTGTA
>CAMBMU010000088.1 GCA_945868725.1 Spirosoma fluviale | reverse complement strand
CCGTTAATCAGTCCCTTGGAGGGAGATTTTCGTTTAAATTCGGTGATGATCCCAGACTTGGAAGGATCGAGTAAAAATGACTTTAAGGATAAGGTGTTTCTTGAAAAAGCGCTGCTTTTTTCCAAGACCGCTGCAGGACGCTGCTGCTTTCGAGCTTCCACTTCCAAGTACTTATCGGCAATGATTTTTTCTAGCGTATTCATCGGAAGCAGCTTAGTTAAAGGATACGGAAGTTTGTGGTTGGATCAATCCATTAAAGACGCGAAGTGCTTTACCACTGAGAAGGGTCTCATTGGCAAGGGCAATTGCCTCCTCGAAGCCAAGACCTTCACGAGCGGTAACCAAGGCAGCAGCGGCATTCGCTACCACCACCTGGTTTTGAGCAGAGGTACCTTTGCCTCGAAGCACTTCTTCAAAGATTTGGGCAGATTCGGCAATGGAGGTTCCACCCAGAATGCTGTCTGGAGAAAGTTGATCCAAGCCAATGCTTTGGGGGTGGTAGAGTTTCTCACCGGTATTGGTGATCATCTTGAATGATCCCGTGAGGGAAATCTCATCGTAGCCATCTAGGGAGTGGAGGATGGCAAAGCGTCCCTCCGTTTCTTGGTACAAATACCCGTAGAGGCGCGCCAATTCCAAGCTAAATACCCCTACCAGCTGCTTTTTCGGAAAGCTTGGGTTGACCATGGGACCAAGCATATTGAAAAAAGTCTTTACCCCAAGTTCCTTTCGGATGGGGGCTACACTTTTCATAGCTGGATGAAAAAGTGGAGCATGCAAGAAACAGAGGCCTACCTGATCCAAATTGCGCCGCAGCTGATCTGGATCAGCGCTAAATTCATATCCAAAATGTGCAAGTAAGTTAGAGGAGCCACAAATTGAGGATACACCCGTATTGCCGTGTTTGGCGACAGCCTGTCCAGCTCCCGCCACAATAAAGGAGGAAAGGGTAGAAATATTGAAGGTGTCTTTGCCATCTCCGCCTGTTCCACAAAGGTCCATGGCATCGTATTCGGAGAGGTCTACTGGTACGCATAGCTCAAGCATCGCTTCCCGAAAACCGCGAAGTTCCTCCACGGTAATGCTGCGCATTAGGTAAACCGTCATAAATGCGGCTACCTGACTGCTAGGATAGGATCCTGTTGCTAAGTTTTTCAACACCTCTTTCGCCTGCTGTTGGGAGAGGGTTTTGTGTTCAATCAACTGATTTAATATGTCTTTCATCGTATGGCACTAAGTTGAGATCGGTTTAGGAATGAAGCCAGTTTTGGATCAGCTTGGCCCCATGTTCGGTGAGGATACTTTCCGGATGAAATTGAAGCCCTCGGAGGTCAAATTGTCGGTGGCGGATCGCCATAATTTGTTGGTCTGACGTTCTGCCAATGACTTCCAATTCACTGGGAAGATGAGATTCGTCGACCACCCAAGAATGGTATCTTCCCACGGCAAACTGGGAGGGTAGCCCTTCAAATAGTCGGTCAGGCACTACGGTGAGCGTGGAAGCAACTCCATGCTGCACCTCAGCCAAGTTGTGTAGCTTCCCACCAAAGGCTTCTGCAATGGCTTGGTGTCCCAAACATATCCCAAGTATGGATTTGGTAGCTCGGTACTGCTTCAATACTGCAGGCATCAGGCCTGCTTCTTCCGGAATTCCAGGTCCTGGGGAAAGGAGTATTTTATCAAACTGCTCCACCTCATCGAGGGAAAACGCATCATTTCGACGGATATCTAATTGCTCCCCATAGCCCAATTGACGGATCAGGTAGACCAGGTTATAGGTGAAGGAATCGTAATTATCTAGTACTAAAATTTTCATGAATCCTTTACTTAAATCTGTTCTGCGGTTTTCAATGCCACCCGTAACGCTTCCAATTTATTGGCCACTTCTTGCAATTCAGAGTGGATGTCACTTTTGGCGACTACGCCAGCACCGGCCTGAAAGCGAAGCTGGTTGTTCTCAGAAACAAAAGAGCGGATGACAATGGCATGGTTGAAATCCCCATTGAATCCCAGGTAGCCGATTGCTCCTCCATAGAATTGACGGCTCACTGTTTCCAATCCATCGATCAGTTGCATCGCTCGGTATTTCGGTGCTCCCGAAAGAGTTCCTGCCGGAAAGGTGTCCGCAACTAATTGTAGGGGATTGACACCTTCGGCCAGCTGCCCAGTCACTTTGGAGACTAGGTGAATCACGTGGGAGAAGTACTGAATCTCTTTGAAGACCTCCACCTGCACCAGATCGGAAGTTCGGGAGAGGTCATTTCGTGCCAAATCCACCAGCATCACGTGCTCTGCATTTTCCTTGGGGTCGTCGAAGAGCTTTCTTGCCAGCTCAGCATCCTCGGCATCGTTGCCTGTGCGGCGGAAGGTCCCTGCGATCGGAAATAGGGTTGCTTTTCGGTTTTTAACCACGATTTGAGCTTCGGGGGAACTCCCAAATACCTTGAAGGAACCGTAGTCGAAATAGAATAGGTAAGGAGAGGGATTGACCGAACGAAGTGCTCGGTACACGTTGAATTCGTCCCCTTTGAAGGCAGTTGTAAATCGACGCGAGAGCACCAGCTGGAACACATCCCCACGAAGGCAATGCTTTTGAGCCTGGCCAAGAAGTTCTAAAAACTCCGCATCGCTATAGTTGGAACACTCCTCTCCTACTTTTTTGAAGGAGTAAGCAGGGATGTTCTTATTGTTGAGTAGCGTCTCGATTTCTGAGAGGTATTCTACAGACTTGATGCCGTCAATCAGGTGTTCGAAGAGGTGAAGTTCGTTTTTGTAGTGGTCCACCACGATGATGTTTTGGTACATGGCATAGTACATCATCGGTACCTCATCCGAAGCGGAGGCTTTCAATTTGATGTCCTCAAACCAGCCTACCGTATCGTATTGGGTGTAGCCAAAAAGTCCATTCGTGCTAAATTTAAAAGAGTCAGGAGGAGATTGAAAGGAATTTCCGAATCGTTGCAGGCAAGTCATTAGGGGCTGCTCCGGGCTTACCTCGTAGCGCTGTTCTGTACCATCGGGCAATTTCTCTAGTACCCTCCCTCCATGAAAAGAGAAAGATGCTACCGGGTTAAAGCAAATGTAGGAGTAGCTGTTGTCTTGGCCTCGGTAGTCGGAGGATTCGAGTAGAATAGGATTCGCAAAGCGATCACGAATCTGTAGGTAAATGCTCACCGGGGTGATCGTGTCTGCGAGCCGCTTGCGGTACTGTGTATGGATGCTAAAGGTAGTCATAGGATAGAAATGGGCATAAAAAAAGGCTTACTGGGGGAAACCAGTAAGCCTTTTGTGGTATGTATTGCGCAATTAGTTGGCAATGGCTTTCTGAGCTCTCCCGAGGAAAGAGTTGTGATGCCACCAACCATACATGTTTGCGTTTGTTGTCATAATAAGATGCAAATTTAGAAAGGCTTTGGAATAAGCAATGCGTCCCTTCGTTTTTTTTAACTTATTTTTGAATATACATAACCTTGACACCGTGGCAAAAGTAATTTCGCAGTACTTCAAACGAATTTTTGACGATTACCAAGTCTTGGTGATGATCAACCCGCAGGATTTTTCTGGGATAGAACTGATCGTACATCCCGATGGGAAAATCGAGAAAACAGGGATCGAAGGTGACGAAGAGATTTTTGAGGATCTTAAAGCCGATGAGTTCCAGGCCTGCAGTGCACTGGAGTTTCAGCTCCTACTAGCCAAGGCCTAAGCAACTCCTAGTCACCAGCAACCCTTCTTTTCACGCTTTTTTTTTACGCTCCGCCGCGGCGGACAGACAGAAAGGATACGCTGATTAATCATTTTGCCCCTCAGGAGCAATGGTGAGATACTTGAGATACTAGTCCTTTGCCCAAGTGGTGCCTGCCCCCAGAGGGGCTGAATGTTAATAGAAAAACACAGCTTGTGTTTTTCGGAAAGCTCCAGAGGAGCGACATCAAACTACTGACCCGTCCTAAAAAAAGTTTACAGTTTAACTGTTGTTTTTAAGTTTAGTCCTGATTCAAATTTACATTACTAACAATAGCGCACCTCCGGAGCAAAAAGGAAAGAAATTACCAGGGGATTCAACCCAATAGATCTGCGGGCTTTTTCCGCCTTAATCTGCGTGAGCTTTTTTTCACGCTGATCAAAGAAGAAAAAAATCGCTGATCTATCTGCGTTATTTTTCCATGCTAATCTGCGTGAGCCTTTTTTTTCACGCTGATCTTAGGAGAAAAAGTCCGCTGATTTAATTCATTTGATCTGCGGTATTTTTCTGTTGTCCGCCGCGGCGGATAGGTAGAAAAACACGCTGATTTAGTTCATTCGATCTGCGGGAAGCGAACAGAAAATTTTCTTTATTTTCTGGAGGTCGGCTTTTTTTATTTTTTATTTTGTTTATATTATACACATTAAAATGTTAATAATATTAACATTTTAATTCCCTGATTCCTACCTGATCTTCAGGAAAGGGCTAACTCCATTAGTTCCATTTTACTTATTCCCCTTCATCCCTAAGACAGTCTTCGGGAAAGAATCTTGCCGACTCCATGTTTCTCAATTGCCACACCCACTTCAGTTTCAAATACGGGACCCTATCCGTGAACAAGCTCGTTGCCGAGGCAAAAAGCAAAAAGCTGGATGCATTAGCCCTCACAGACATCAACAGCAGTGCTGCCGTATTTCCTTTTATCCGTGCGGCACAAAAAGCAGGCATTCATCCAGTGATCGGGATTGATTTCAGAAACGGCATTGCGCAGCAATACATTGGCCTCGCACGAAATCAGGAGGGCATGTACGAACTCAACAAGCATCTCTCGGAGCACCTGATTCAGCAGCGGCCTTTTGCGGACAAGGCCCCTCCCTTTGCAAATAGCTTTGTGGTGTACCCTTTTCCGAAGGAGTACTTTCCCTTAGCCGATCATGAATTTGTAGGTATTCATCCCAGCCAGCTCAACAAGCTGCATTCCTCGCCCTGGTACCGTAAACGAGAAAAATTGGTACTCCTGCAGCCGGTTAGTTTTTCGTCTAAACTCGAGTTTAACGCACATCGGCTCCTGCGAAGCATGGATCTGAATACGCTGCTGAGCAAGTTGCCCCTGCAAGAGCAGGCGGACCCTACAGACCAGTTGTACTCCTATGCCGAGCTAATTGCCCGTTGCGAAAGCCATAGCTACCTGCTCCTCAATGCGCAAAAGCTCCTGGAGCAGTGCCAGTTTTCCTTCTACTTTCAGGCGATCAAAAATAAGCGAGACCTACTCGGCAATGGAGGGGAGGACTTTGAATTTCTCCGCCAGGAAACCCTCCGAGGAGCAGAGCAGCGCTACCCACAGCTCTCCGAAGCCGTCAGCAAGCGCATTGAAAAGGAGCTGGAACTGATCCAACAAAAGAGTTTTGTGTCTTATTTCCTGATCAATTACGACATTATCCGCTTTGCCCATCGCCGCAATTTCTACCATGTGGGTCGAGGCTCCGGGGCCAACTCCGTGGTAGCCTACTGCTTGGGAATCACCGATGTGGATCCTATGGAGCTGGATCTCTACTTTGAGCGCTTCATCAATCTCTACCGAGAAAATCCCCCCGACTTTGACATTGACTTCAGTTGGACCGACCGCGATGAGGTGTTTGACTACCTCTTTAAAAAATACAATGTGGGTCAAGAGGCCTATGTAGCGTTACTCGGTTCGTACAGTACCTTTCAGTACAATTCCGTGATTCGCGAACTAGGTAAAGTCTTTGGCTTACCCAAGGCAGAGATCGAGTCCCTGCTGCAGCAGGCAAACAAGGAAGGCTACAGGCCCGATGGCTTGAGTAAGCTAATCCTTCGCTATTCGCAGGTGCTGCATGACATGCCGTCTCACCTGACGATTCATGCCTGTGGACTGCTGCTGTCGCACAAGTCGATGCATTACTACACCGCTACCAGTTTGCCCCCCAAGGGTTTTTCGGTAGCCCACATCGACATGCACGTGGCCGAAGACATTGGCTTACACAAGTTTGACCTACTGAGCCAGCGGGGCCTAGGCCATATCAAGTCCAGCTTGGAGTTGATTCAGCAGAACCAGGGGATCACGGTGAATATCCGAGAAGTGAAAAAGTTTAAGGAAGACCCAAAAATCAAAGCGCTATTACGCAGCGGGCATACCATTGGTGCCTTTTATGTGGAGTCTCCCGCCATGCGCATGCTGCTGGCCAAGCTGCAGGCCGACACCTACTTGGAGCTCGTGGCGGCTAGCTCCATCATCCGCCCTGGGGTGGCTCGATCGGGCATGATGCGGGAATACATCTTGCGGCATCGGGACCCGGAGCGCAGGAAGCAGGCCCATCCTGTGCTGGCAGAGATCATGCCCGAAACCTACGGCATTATGGTCTATCAGGAGGATGTGATCAAGGTAGCCCACCATTTTGCAGGACTGAGCCTGGCCGAGGCCGATGTGCTGCGGAGGGGCATGAGTGGTAAATCCCGCTCCAAGGATGAGTTTGAGCGGGTGAAGGCTGCCTACTTTGACAACTGCAAGCGACTGGGGAGGCAGGATGCCGAGGCGGCTGCGATATGGATGCAGATTGAGAGCTTTGCTGGCTATTCCTTTGCCAAGGGGCACTCCGCTTCCTTTGCGGTGGAGAGCTACCAGAGTTTGTACCTGAAGGCCTACTTCCCCTTGGAGTTTATGGTGGGGGTAATCAACAATTTTGGAGGGTTTTACTCCACCGAATTTTACGTACACGAGTTGCGGATGCAGGGAGCGACGATAGAAGTCACTCATCTCAACGAGAGCGATTACCTGACCAAAATCAACGGGACAACCGTTTACTTGGGTTGGATCCACCTGAAGCATCTTGAAAAACGAACCATCGAGCGCCTCTTGCAGGAGCGGTATGCACATGGCCCTTTTTTGGGGCTGGAGGATTTTGTGAGGAGGGTAGCTTGTGGATTGGAACAGCTACTGATTTTGATTCGAATTCAGGCGTTTCGATTTACGGGCAAACCCAAGCAGCAACTTCTGTGGGAGGCCCACTTTCTTCACCACAAGCAGGTGGGGACACGGCCTACACAGGAACTATTTGTGCATTCGGCAGGAGGCAATTCCTGGGAGAGTTTGCCTCCTCAGGTGCCGGTATTGGAGGAGTTGGATGTGCGTCAGGATATCTTGGATCAGATTGATATTTTGGAATTCCCACTGGAATCCCCCTTCCACTTACTCCAAGATCCAGGCATCCAAGGAGTGAAGGCGAAGGAGCTACCGCAGCAGCTAGGTAAAATCGTACAGGTAATTGGCTACCTAGTTACCGTCAAGTATACCCGAACAATCAAGGGGGAGGTGATGAACTTTGGCACCTTGATCGATCGGGAGGGCAACTGGATCGATACGGTTCACTTCCCTCCTACGGTCAAAAACTATCCTTTCAAGGGACGAGCGATCTACTGCATCGAGGGGAAGGTGGTGGTGGAGTTTGGCTTCTACTCCCTGGAGGTGCAGCGCATGGAGCGGATGGCCTATTGGAATGCGGAGGGGTAGGGAGATGGGATATGGATTTAGGAATGATTTTGATTAGTTATTTTCTAGGATTACCCAAATACCCCTTGTCCCCCCTTTTCTGCTCAGTACTCCTTTTTCTTTGAGTAAATCTAAATGCCCCTGAACTGCTGAAACGTTGATGCTCAGCTGCTCAGCAAGTTTCCGTCTACTGATCTTCGTATTTGCTTTGATGATTTCTAGAACTTCTACTTGACGCGTCGAAAGCGATACTGAGTGGAAAGCACTTTGTTTTTCTATTGGACCACCCATTGGACCACCCATTGGACCACCGGCTATTAACTCAACTGGTAGGATAGCTTTAAAGATTGTTACCTGCACCCCACCCTCTTTTTTAATAATTTCCGGCTCCGGTAGTTCCGCCTCTTTGCAAGCACTTATTATCTTTAAGGTGTACGGCACACCAAGCATCATTGGATCAAAGCTAGGTGAGTAATGCTAAAGTCCAAAAAATTGATTTTAGTCTTTTCTGAATCATTTTCAAAGTTTCCAAAATAGCTTCCTCTTTGGGAAATTCTCCATATACTAGGTTTTTGAATTCACTTTGATAACTTGTTTTTAATTCTCCCCACACCTGTTCTACGTCTTTGAAAATAAGCGCTTCGTTGGGATGGTGAACCAACCACTGGTTGTTTGATTTAAAACTCAACCCATCATCATTCGCTACTTTCAAAAGCATGGAATCAAAATCTTTGGATTGAAAAAAAATCAAATATTCCTCTCTCCTTAGAAGTTGGTGAAGATCGTAGACATGTCTAATTTTCTTCTTCAAATCATCGATTGGTTTTTTTTGGTACGAAAAACGAACTAGGCTCATAATTTTCTCACAAATGGTTCGGCTAGGCTCTAAAACAGGCAATTCAAAAGCGTGAAGGTCGTATTCATTAAGCATTTTTGATTGCCCTTTCGAAAGCATCATTTGACCAACCATTGAAGTAATGGATTTGATTGAATAGGGTTCGTGATAACCAAGCCAAGTAGATTCCAAAATTATGACATCCCGAACTTGCCCAAATTCACCTATGAATTTCTTCTCAAAGGTGTGAACAGTTTTCCGGTTTCTGCCCATTTTGTGGGTAATCCCTTTTAGGTCTACCTGCGGTAAAACAGTCCCTAGTAAGGCACTAATTGATTTTAGTTTTGCTTTTAATTTGTAATCTGACTCACCCTCCTTCCTCAGGACTACCAAATCAATATCTTCCGAGAAGCGTTCAATCAGATTGTAACACTTAGATAGTGCTGTCCCACCCTTAAAAACAGCATCTTTTCCTAGTTCATGCTTGAAAATGGTGCTCAATGCGTAGGTGACCCAATAGTCCTTTTCAACATAAATAGCTGGGATCATCAATTGGTCAGCTGTACCCTGAACTGCCTGTCTAAACAAGGTTTTGTTAAGGTGCAACCTCATTTAAGATTCCATTTTTCGGTTGTGGATAATACTTTTGCGACACCAGGTAGTTTATACCGGGTAATCGGATTCAATGATTTAGCTAATGGTGCTGTAGCTGTCTTGTACGTTAACTGCTCAAGTAATGCCCCTAAAAGTGCGCGGGTGGCTGGAGGATAGTTTAAGGACAGGCGAACCAACGTGACCAAGTCTTTCTCAGAGAAATTTATAAGGATGGCTAGCAGCCTTCTACAAGATTGTTCAACAGTGGAATCTGGTATTTTCTTGATGTAACGAATTGCGTCAAGTAATTGTAGAAAAGGAATATTTCCTTTTGTAATCGGATTGGATTGCCTGATGATCGCAATGGAATAACGCTCTCGATTAAAATTAGGCCGAATTTGATTTTTCCCGATTTGGACAGAATTGCTAACCTGCGTACTCAGTCCTAACTGGTTGTAAATGCTGTAACCCGTCAAATAACCTATAATTTTCCCTCTTTCTTTAAGTAAATCCTTCACCACTTGTTCCTGATTCGGCTGGAGGGTACCAAAGGGGGTGTTTTCAGGTTTGTAAAATTTACCTTTGGCCAACTTAATTAGTTTACCTGAAGCCACCATTCGATTTAAGGCTTTGATTACGGCCTCTTTCCGACTTACCTCTTTCAAAATTTCAGAATAGGTGAATACATGGCCATTTGGAAGCCTATCAAGTTTACTCTCCAAGTAATCAGTTGTTTTCATGGTTTAAATCAAATCATAAAATTACATTTTTTGTCCAGTTTTTATGTAAAAAAACTAGATTTTTAGATTCATAATTATTTTGAATTATTGAGATATCTCTTTACTTCTTCGATTGCCACTAATTTTCTTTGATTTATAAACCCTTTCAAGGCATCATTTTGAAAGCAATTCATCTAGACATACCAAGCCAGGAGAAGGAGCAGTTGAAAAAAATCAGTTGAAAAAATCACCCTTAAGAAGACTTGCCCGTTCCTCTTAAAAACTAGCTAAAAAAGTAGATAAAAAAATCACCCTTTTGTCGCTCCGTCTCCTGCTTGGTAAGTGATGGAAAGATACCCTTAAATGGCCTCTATGATGAAAAAAGGAGGATAAGGAAAGTGAATTGTTTTAGTAGAAAATGCTAAAAAATGGTTTTTAGGGGATAGGATAAGTAGATTTTACTAAACCAAATTTGAAAAGACCCCTTTTTAGTAAAATCTGCAAAAAATAGCCTGGACCCCCAAAGAGTCGGGAGTAATTTCCAGGCAAAAAATCCAGTACCTAATCGTGAAAATAAAGCTTTGGGAACTCTCCCAGCCCAGGTTTACTTCAGTACTGGAAGCAGCACCTCTAGCTTGCCATCAATACCCATCGGGATAGGAAGGCCCAAAATGCGGCAGAGCAAAGGATAGATGTGGATGTTATGGAAAGTATCCACCTTCAAGCCTTCCTTGATTTGGGGCCCTTTGGCATAAAAAATTCCCCACATATCCCTGTAAGATGGGCTAAATCCATGCTCCCCAAAGGTTTCGGTTTGGAAGCGGGCAGCATTAGTTTGATAGCGCATCATGCCCGAAGCATCGGCCAAGTAGTACCCCTCCTTGGGTAGGATCAGCAAATCTCCCTTACGCTGAGGGAAGGAGGCCAAGTCACTGTAATTGGCAGTGGTGGTCAGGTCATCCACAGTGATGTTTTGAT
The DNA here is from genome assembly GCA_945868725.1 of Spirosoma fluviale. Taxonomy (GTDB): domain Bacteria; phylum Bacteroidota; class Bacteroidia; order Cytophagales; family Cyclobacteriaceae; genus Algoriphagus. The sequence goes on along the minus strand of CAMBMU010000088.1, from coordinate 181 downwards.
TTCTTTCAAGAAGCAGCTTGATTACAGCCTTCTTCTTTTTGGGATCTTCTAAATGAAGATGAGCCAAGGCCCCATTGTTGACCAGGCGAGCGGAGATCCCTTCAGTCAATTGATCCAGCGGGATCAAGTGATCTTTCTGGACAGCTGCCATGCCATGGTCAGATACCAACACCACATGGAT
>CAMBMU010000087.1 GCA_945868725.1 Spirosoma fluviale | reverse complement strand
AATTTTAATGGATGGCAAGAAGGATATGGAGCTTTTACTGAAAACATAAATACCAAAGATCGATTAATCGAATACGTGAAGAATCAAGAGAAGCACCATGAAAAAATGTCATACTTTGATGAATACAAAGGGCTTTTGGAAGATTATGGGATTGCCTTTGAAGAAAAATTCTTGTCCTAAAGTCAATCTCTTACCGCAGTAGGCCAACCTGCATTCTGTAGGTCAACCCGCCTTTGCGGGTTGTACCGAATATGCTAACCATTTTACCCCTGGTTCACCCGCCTCGGCGGGTAAACCAGGGGCTATGCAAGGTTTGATCCGCCGCCGCGGATCCTTCTCAAGACAATTTTAGTGCACATAGATTGTCCCTATTTTTACCAATAACGATTGTAGTTTTTGACTAGGTTCCACCACGGCGGACTAATCCACCACGGGGGAATGATCCGCAAATGCGGATCCAACTTTGCATAGCCGCGGGTGCATCCGCCTCGGCGGAAAAAAAAATTGATTGATGTTCACGATCCCCGAAGGCGGATCGAACTATTAAACTTTTAACTAATTTCCCTTTTTTGGCAATCAAGCAACTAGCATAGTGGGTGAATAGGATGGCTTAGATCTCTTTTTCTGCCCCTAGGCCAATTCTGGCCATCTTCCTGACGTCAGGAAGACGATAGCGCTCTTAGTAGCTCAATTTAAATCTGCTCAAATCTGGTGAGATTTGTTTCTTTCTTTTTAATTCCAGTTGATACAGGTATTCTCCTAATTCCGCAAAGAAAGGCAATCCAATTTCATCTGTTTCGTACTTGTCGTCGTTTAGAATCTGGTCTTCATTGACATAGACGATAGCGGACACAAAAAACTCCACCCCAGTCTCAAAATCCACAAAATACCCTCCATCAATCAGGTGCCCATAGGACCAGCCGGTCTTGTTGAACACCCGGAAGCGGGCTGGAATCGGTGCTTTGTCAGTCCCAAACTTGAAAAATTTGGAGTAACTGTCGTAAAATTCAGTGGTATCGTAGCTGGGATAATCACTTTCTCGAGGCAGCATACTCATGTACTTGAGTACAAAGTTCCGATGCTCCTCATTGAGGTTAAACCGTTCGATCCCAACAAAGGCCTCTGGGAAAATGGTCCGCTGCACCACGCCGTGTAAGTCCGAAAGAGAAAACTTATTCTTGTAGGAAAAATCCATCCCCCCTTGAATCAAGCTGTCATTTTTGTAGTAAGCCTGGCCCAACTTGGGATAACCTGGCACCACGTAGGCGCTATCGGCCTGTCGAGCAGGGATTTCCAAAAGGGTCTTCCCGGCGGTATCCACAAATCGGATAGGATTGAACTGCCGGTTTTCTTCGGCAGAAATGGGAAAGCTCAGTCGCTGCGTAATCACGGTATTCGCTAGTCCTTTTTCCCTCAACTTCGTATTGATGTAATCCATCCCCAACAATTCATACAATCGGTTGGACGCATCGTTATCTGAGACAAGTAGGATTTTTTTGAGGTAATGACCAATGCTTGGCAGGCCATTTTGAGCACTCGAATCGCTCCAAGCAGGCAACTGCGATGGGCGAACCGAGTCGGTCAGCATAGTGGTCTCCAAAGTCAAACCTTCGAGTTGCTGCTCCTCCAACCACTCCAAAGCCAGAAGCGCAATCGGCAATTTTACTGTGGAAGCAGGATAGAAATATCGAGAATCATCCAGATTGAAAGAATGCGTAGTAAATAGCGGATTGCCATGCTCGTTGCGGTCGATCTGGGTGTAAAGGATTTGAACCTGGTACTTGGTAGTATCCGCAAGCACCTTTTGCAAGGTTGGGAACTCTTCCAATCCTTCTACAAAGGGTACAGGAATCTTGGGTTGACAGGAGAAGATCAAAAAAGTAGCTGCGAAGATGGAAAGAAACTTCTTCATGGTTTACTAGAAAGATAGTGCAGCGCTTCATTTAAAGCCACCAAATCCCAAAGCGAATGAAACGCAGAGAGCACAATGCGGCTGATGGTAGGGCTTTCCGGTGTGGGATAGGAAAAAGAGGAAGTGATGAACCCCATTTTCTCTAGATTTTTCGACCAGCTTGGATCCTTGAGGATAAACACTGGAAAATTGGGAGAGCCAATTAGCGTGGATAAGCCCTTCGTTTCTTGACTGAAAATGCCTGCATAGTCCCGGATTGTTTGACTTTGAGCCCTATAAATATCCTGCGTCTCCAAAAATGCCTGCAGGTTGGCCGGGGAACCTGGGGATGCTCCAGTAAAAATAGACTGACTTTTTATCCCCTCAATCACCTCTCGTTTTCCCAAAATAATTCCCGCGGGCATAGCCAATCCTTTGCCTAAAGATCCCGAAACAACCAGATTTATCTGAGAATGTTGCTGGTCCGCATAGGTGCCAAATAGTGTTTTCCCCAATACCCCAAAAGCATGACTCTCATCTAGGAGCAAGGTCACTTCATGTTTTTTTGCAAGTTCCTTTACCCAAGCGTACTCGTGTACCTCAGCACGAAGTGGGTCCACCGCATTACCCAAAATCAAAATTTTCCTGGGAGAAAGTACCTCCGATTGCTCCAAACACTTTTTTTTCCAGGTCAAAAAATTCGCTTGGGTATCTACTTGTAGCCCCAAAGGAAGAATGGCTGGATGGGTGTCCGGCGCAGCCCAGAAGGTATCCGCCTTCGGGAAAAGCCATTGGGAGGCAGCAATTCCTGCCAAATACCCAGAGCTCATCACTGCAGCAGCTTCAGCTTTTGCATTTTTTGCAAAAAACTCCTCAAACTCCTCGAAAACTTTCAGCCGCACATTATTGACTCGGCTCAAACCATGGTTTGCCCCATATTGTCGGATGCAATCCTGGAGAACTGCTTCATACTGCTTCTCCGCCTCCATACCCAGGTAGGAAGTTCCACTGAAAAAAAAATATTCCTTTTTTCCAATACGGACCGTTGGACCTAGGGACTGATCAAGAGATATGGGCTTCAAAAGAACGGTTATTTTGCAAAAATCTGGGAAGGATCTTGGAAGGACTTAAACTCCAGGGCATTGCCACAGGGGTCCAAGAAAAATAGGGTTGCCTGCTCGCCTACCTCTCCTTTAAAGCGGATGTAGGGCTCAATGACAAATTCAATACCATGGGCTTTGAGCTTGTCGGCGAGGGCATGCCATTCGTCCCAACCCAGTATTGCCCCAAAGTGGCGGACAGGAACATTTTTTCCATCCACCTCGTTAGATTTGGCGTTGGCAAGTTCCTCCGGCTTGATGTGCGCAGAAAGCTGGTGACCAAAAAAGTTGAAGTCAATCCACTTGTCGGTACTCCTTCCTATATCACAGCCCAGGAGGCCTCCATAAAATTGGCGGGTTTCTTCGATGTCACGAATTGGAAAAGCGAGGTGGAACGGTTTAAAGTCAGACATAATGCTTAGTTTCGTTTGGTGATGTGTTCAGGGATTGATCGCAAATTGTACCCTAAATATATGGCAAAAAACAAAACAGTTTCATTGGTTTTGAGCAGCGGCGGCGCAAGAGGATTGGCGCATGTAGGCGTCATCGAAGAGCTGGAGCGTAGGGGGTATGCCATTTCCGAGATTGCGGGTTGCTCCGCAGGTGCCCTAGTTGGGGGCATGTATGCCGCAGGCAAGCTCACCGAATTCAAAGATTGGATCTGCAATCTTGACCGCGTGGATGTGTTTTCTTTGATGGACTTTACTTTTTCAAGTCGTGGATTTATCAAAGGGGAAAAAGTCTACAAAGCCTTAAAAAAGGTTGTTCCTGACCAAGCTATTGAAGATCTACCCATTCGATTTTCCTGCAATGCCGTAGATGTCAACTCTGGAAAGGAGCATGTATTTACCCAAGGTAGTTTGTACAAAGCCATCCGAGCCTCAGGTAGCATCCCCTCGGTTTTTTTACCCGCCCAAATCGACAAACGAAACTTCATCGATGGCGGCGTATTGAATCCAGTCCCCATCTCCTTGATTTCTGATCCCCATAAGACCCTAATTGTCGTGGTCAATACGAATAGCTTGGCAGAACATTTCCTTCCCCCTCCGCACAAAAAATCAAGCCGAAAACAATCCATGAACTTCCCAGGATGGCTTATGGACTACCAAAATAAGATGAAACAGTATTTTCCGGAGGAGATAAAAAAAGTGCAACAAAAGCGCTATTCCGCTATGGAACTGGTCACACGCTCCTTTGACTTGCTCCAAGACCGCTACTGTCAACTATTACTTGAAAATTATCCTGTTGAAGTCGAAATCAAGGTTTCCAGTAATCAGGCAGGAACGCTGGAATTTCACCGGGCAGCTGAGCTAATTGAAGTGGGGAGAATCAAAGCTTGTGAAGCCCTAGATCGGTTGGAAAATGGAAATTGACGAACTCAATCGCCTTCTTGGCAATGTGGACAACTACCTTTTGGATCAAATCCTAAAAGGTCGATTTGCCAAGGAGATGAAGATCTTGGATGTGGGCTGTGGCGAAGGGCGCAATGCAGTCTACTTTCTTCAAAAAAACTACCCAATATTTGGAATCGACCCGAATGAGGTCGCGATACAGTATTGCCGCTACCTGGCCAAAAGTATACATCCTGAAACAGACATCCATCGCTTTCAAGTGGGAGACGGTGCTTCCATCCCATTTCATGCAGCTGCATTTGATGCAGTCATCAGTTCGGCCGTCCTCCACTTTGCGGAGGGGCATGCGCATTTTTGGAAGATGATCTCCGAAATCCATCGGGTACTCAAGCCAAGTGGAATTTTTTGGATGCGGATGTGCACCGGCCTTGGCAATATCCTGGAAGAAAGTCAGGACCTAGGCGAGGGAAGATACGCCTTACCGGACGGATCCGAGCGCTATGTGTTGTTGCCTGATGGGCTGCAGGAACTGGAACGACTGGGATTCCGATTTCTTGAAGCCCCCAAAACCGTGCTTGTCTACAGGCAACGGGAGATGGGGGTATTTTTGATGGAGAAAAAATTTTAACTCCTTCTGCTCGATACTAATCCCCCAGTACCGCCCGCACAATTAAGTCGAAAACTGCAGTAGGAGCAATTCGCTCTGCTTGGGTAATGGAGGCCTCACAAACAAGCAGGGGCTTGTCCAAGTCCGATTCTGGGACACGCCCATGGGCTCCCTTGACCAAGTTTGCGTCCAAAGGAATCACATCCATCAAATACCGGAATCCGAGCTTTTTCTTCAAGAGCTTGCTGCCCACCTTCAGCATAGGAATGGGGATGGCAGGGTCCATGATTAGTTCCACAGGATCATATCCTGGCTTGCGGTGAATGTCCACACAGCGGGCGTAGTCTGGAGCTTTGGCATCGTCCAGCCAGAAATAGTAGGTAAACCAGGAATCCGCATCCGCGACTACAACCAAATCCCCCGAACGGGCATGGTCCAAGTGCGCTTCTTTTTTCCCTTGGGCATCCAACACCTTTTCCACACCTGGAAGCGCTTCGAGGAGGGACTGCACCTCAGCAAGGAGGGACTGATCCTGCACATGCACATGCGCAACCTGATGGTCTGCTACTGCAAAAACGGTCGAGGTACCTGCATCGAGGGTTTCTAGACCGAGTTCATTTTTCACTTGAATCCATCCCCTCTCCCGGAAAACTCGGTTGAGGTGGATCGGCTTAGACACGGAAGTAATGCCATATTCGGAAAGCAGCAGCACCTGGGTTCCTTGACTTTCAAAGTAGGTAATCAGGTCCTTTGCCAGGTCATCAATTTCCCGTAGGTCTTTCCCAATTTTGGCAAAGTCAATGCCATACTTCTGCAAGGCATAATCTAGGTGGGGCAGGTAAATCAAGTTGAGCGTGGGAGAATGCCATTGGTCTACTTTTTTGGCCGCCTCCGCTATCCAGCGGCTGGAAGCAATCGTGGTGGCAGGGCCCCAAAAGCTGAAGAGAGGAAAGGGACCAAGTTCCGCTTGCAGGCGGTCCCGCAGTTCCATGGGTTGGGAATGGCAGTCCGGCAACTTTCGCCCATCAGCTGGATAGAGTGGCCTTGGAGTTACCGCAAAATCCGCCGTACTGTACATGTTGTACCACCAAAACAGGTTGGCCACTGTAAAACTAGGATTGGCTTTGCGCAGCAAGTCCCAGACCTTCTCTCCTTGTACGAGCTTGTTGGACTGTCGCCAAAACTTGATTTCACACTCCTCTTCAAAGTACCAGCCATTGCCTACGATTCCATTTTCAGCAGGCCACTTGCCTGTTAGGTAGGTGGATTGAGCAGAGCAGGTCACCGCAGGAAGTACGGGCTCTACCACTGCTCGATGTTTCGATGCCATCCATTGTTTCAAAAATGGGGTATGCTCACCAATCACTCTTGGAGATAGGGCGACAATATCGAGGACAACGGTTTTTTTCATGGGCTAGAAAGGAAAATAATTATCCGCAATCTTACTAGTGGGTTAATATTTGTATGAATTACTGCGGATAATTGTCGACAGACGACTGTCCACGGTCCACAGCTCATTTACTTGAACCTCAAACCTTATTTTCATTCAGTACTGGTGACAAAGCGGATGACCAGAAAATTACCTCGTTCAATCACTAGAGCTGCTCCTTGGCCCAGGCCAACTCTCGGGAGATCGCATCCCCCAAGGTAAGGTGTGTGTCTTCAGGAAGAACTTCCCAGGTGTAGGTTTCCACTTCCAAGTGGTTGGTAATGTTTGGATTCGCATTGACTAATTTCAACACCTCCACAATGTCCTCCTGTGTAGCCTGAAAGGTTCCATAATTTGCTAAAAAAATAGGAACATGAAAATGTACGCGCCACTCCAAATCCTGGGTGCTTCCAAGTTGGGCAAGGGCCTGCGGCAAATCGGGATAGGAATTCAATCCTTCTTCTTTTGTCCTTCCCACAACTTGGTGGAGGTAGGTGGTATCTGCAAATTCGCCAAGCCTTTTTCCAATGCTAAAACGCTCAAAAGGAGATTCTGGAATTAAAAGTTTGAGTGCAGCTGAAAGTTGAATCTTTCCAATACCAATCCCAGCCTGCTTCAACTTTTTAAAGGCCTCCTTTGGCTTTTCGTATCCAATGGCAAAATGACACACATCGTAACATACCTGAAGGTGAGCCTTAATCAATTTTTCTGCCTCTTTTGCTGTAATCCCAAGCTGCTTTGCCAGGCTGGTTCTTCCCCTAGTAATTAGCCATTCTTTGAAATAGCGGATAAGCTCCTCGGAATTCTCCAGCAATCCATCAGGCTCAGGCTCAATATCCAGATGAAGAAATTTTCCAGTCTCCTGCTGCAGTCTTACCAGCTCTACTACGACGGCTATCAAATGAGTTGTTGCGCGTTCAAAGGCCTCATTCTTTTCCAAATCGGAGACAAACCAATGTCTATACGATAGAGGCGAAGTAGAAATTCCACCTTCTACCCCTTCGGGAAGCAGCTGAGCCAAAATTCTGAAACATCGGAGGGTATAGGCTAGCCTTGCTTCCGTAGTCCAATCTGGAGCATGTACCTGTTCCTTCACCTTGGTACGGTGAAAGCCTCCGTAAGGGAAACAGTTGAGCGTAAACACATAGGAATTGGTCTGTTTCAACCAGTCACGAAATTCTTGAAGGTGCTCAGGCCGCTCCAATACCACCGAGGCTTCCTGAGAGAGACGAAGACCAATCCCAAATTTGCCTTTATACCCCAAGCGATTTTTCACTTCTGGAATATAAATTTTTAAGTTTCGAAAGGTGGCGTCCCAACTTTCCCCAGCATGGATGTTGCTGCAATAGCTCAGGTGGATGTCCTTGATGTTCATAGGCAAAATTAGCGCATCACCGGAGCGCATGCCGGTGTTCCCAGTTCTTGAGGAGCTGTAAGGCTTTTACAATCAATTTAGAATCCATCTCATGCACCTCCACGCCTGTTCCCAAGGCATCGAGTAACATGATCGTCAGCTTGCCTCCTAGGTGCTCTTGAAATTCTTTCAAGCCTTGAAGCAAGGCTTCTTCTTGAAGTTCTGGGGCATATAGGGACAGCCCCAAGGTATGAAACAATTTGAAAATACGAATCAAGTCCCCTTCTATGATTCGCCCTTGCAAAAAGGAATAGGCCGAATCTAGGGCAATGCCTATGGCAACTGCCTCTCCGTGGCGAATTCGAAAGTCACTCAATTTTTCCAGTTTGTGTGCTGCCCAATGCCCAAAATCCAGCGGCCTACTCGAACCAAACTCAAAGGGGTCTTTTCCTGCAATATGGGCCATATGGTGCTGTGCGCTGCGGATAATGTGCGTCTTCATGGGCTCCATCTCTCGTCTCGCAAGTGCAGGTGCGGCTTTTTCTAGCCACTCAAAAAACTTCAAGTCCTTGATCAAGGCCACCTTGATGGCCTCCGAGATCCCCGAAGCCCAATCCCGATCTTCTAGGCTTTCCAAAAAGTTAAAATCATTGAGCACCGCAAAAGGAGGGGTAAAGGTGCCCAAGTAATTTTTTTTGCCAAAGGCATTGATGCTATTCTTTACCCCTACAGCAGAATCATTTTGCGATAACACCGTGGTGGGAATGCGGATAAGTCGGATCCCCCGATGGGCAATGGCCGCAGCAAATCCCACCATGTCGAGCACGGCTCCACCGCCTATCGCAGCGATGTAGGAATGCCGGTCGATGCCCTGCAGGTGCGTAGCCTCCACCACCTGTTGGTAGGCTTCTGGGTCGTTTTTACAGGCTTCTCCCCCAGCTACCACCATCGGCTCAGCCACCAAGGCTAGCCGCGAAGAGTAGGCAGCTACATAGGTTTTAATTTGGGAAATCAGCCCAGGATGATGAGCCGCTACCCCAGAGTCCAGCACAAAAAATACCCGAGCAAGTTGCCCTTCTGGAAATTGATCTACAAATAGGCTTTGGTTTTCCGCAAACAGGTTCTCCGTGAATACAACCGGGTAGCGAAAGGGTACCGAGAAAGATTGTTGGAGAATCGTGGGCATAATGGGCGGGTATTACTCGTCTAGATAGGCAAGATGTGAAAGAATTTGAATTATTTAGTACTTAGGTCACTGCAAATTTTTTGGCCAAGCCCAAAGAGATGGGAAGCAAAAGCAAAATTACCAGCCCGATGGGCCAACCCGAAAATGCTGTAGCCAAGGAAGCGTTGACCACAATCAGCGAAAGCACTGCTGCTTTAACCGACTTGCCAATGTATTGAGGCTCCTGGGTGCGAATTGCTCGCAAGAGGGGAGGAAATAGGCGATAACCCAAAAATGCCAAAAAAGGAATAATCTGCAGGTAACCCGGACTCTTCTGGTAGGCGAGCAGAAAAAGGGCTAGAAATATAGACCCATACATGGCTCCTCCGAGGAACAGTGCATTTCTGTTTTTTCCATGCACCTCTCCTCTACTGATGATCGTAATCGCTGCTACATAGACAAGGGGAAGCAAGCCCAAGTACCAGTTAGTATGCAGCAATGCAGGAACTACCGAGATCCCCAACAGGAGATTTCCGCTGCGGCACAATCCCATATTGATCGGCCCAACTACCTGCTGATGCTTGCCCCAGTAATCGTAAAGCAAGGCACATCCCGCTACGCCAATAGCAAGTATTCCGGCAAGTTGATTGACTTGAAAAGCACAGCCCGTCCCCGCTAAAAGTAGAATAGATGCCATTGCAATCGCCCCTTTTTTGGAAACTCGTCCACTGGGGATTGGGCGCTCAGGACGCTCAATTGCATCCAATTCCGCATCGGCGATGTCGTTAAACGCCACTCCTCCTCCATACAAACCGATGGTGCTCAGCGAAAGCCAAAGCAGATTCCACCAGTACGTTTGATCTCCATAAATCCAATTGGTGGCCATACCATCCCAAGCTCCAGCGATGGCAAAGCCAGCCCAGATATCCGCCACAGCCGTCACCACATTGGCAGGTCGGGTAAGTTGGAAGTAGGCGAAAATCTTGGAATTGGCCATGGTCTAGTTTTCTACTCGGTCGTCAGGACCCTCCACGCGGGGTACCTGCCCACCACGAAGTACGGAGTTGCCTCCCAATTTTTTGGTTTGGTCTATTGGCGCTGCCTTGAGCCAATCGTCCTCGTGCATCTGCCCACTCAAGCCAAATACGGTGAGTGCATTTTGGTAGGTAGTCAAGCGGACATGCTCCTCCGGAACTCCCATTTTGCGCATCAGCGCGGCAGTTTTTGGAACGGCAATGGGATCTGAAATCCCCCAATCTGCCGCCGAGTTCACAATGATGCGTTCGGGACCATACTGCTTGACAATCTCCACCATCCGCTCGGATCCCATTTTGGTATGTGGATAAATGGTAAATGCAGCCCAAAAGCCGCGATCCAATACCTCTTTGACTGTTTCCTCGTTGTTGTGGTCTACCACCACCCAATAGGGATCCATGCCGTGCTCTAGGGCTACATCCATGGAGCGAGTGGTGCCTTTCTTTTTGTCTCGATGAGGCGTATGAATCAACACGGGTAGCTCTACCTCCTTGGCCAGCTCCAGCTGCAGACGGTAAAATCGATCCTCAGCTTCGGTTTGGTCGTCGTAGCCAATTTCCCCGATGGCAACCACCCCTTCCTTTCCAGCATAGAGCGGTAGGAGCTCCATGACTTGTTCCGCCAGAGCCACATTGTTGGCTTCCTTGGAATTGAGGCCCATGGTGCAGTAGTGGACGATGCCAAACTGGCTTGCACGGAATCGCTCCCAACCTACAAGCGTAGAAAAATAGTCCTTGAAGGATCCCACCTCGGTGCGGGGCTGCCCCAGCCAGAATGCAGGTTCGATCGTGGCTACAATGCCCGCTTTGCGCATGGCTTCGTAGTCGTCGGTAGTCCTGGAAACCAGGTGAATATGGGGATCTATGTACATTTCCATGGGTAGATGCGGCTGTAATTGGGTGAATTTAGCGTTTGGTGGGCGATTAAACTCGATTTTTTTGAAATTCTATTCCTAGGTCTTCCCAGCGGTAGGCA
>CAMBMU010000086.1 GCA_945868725.1 Spirosoma fluviale | reverse complement strand
ATTCCTCTTTCTATAATTTATTTAGGCTATTTTATAGGTTTTAAAAGATAATTATTTAAAAAAAAATAATAATAATTTTAAAAAATCTTTTTTTAATTAAATTAAAATCATTAAGTTTCTCAAACATATACGATCACGCAAGGCAAATTCCAGAGGCTAGCCTCCTCCATTCATGACTCATTTTTTCTAATCATTTACTTTTTAACTCAAAACACATGAAACGAAATCGATCACATTTTTCAACGATTCTCTTGGCCGGTCCCTTACTTTTCAGCGCCTGCCTTCCCAAAGAGGAGTTACAACTGACCCAGGCTGATCCGCTATGGACGCAAACGCTTCCGCTAGACGAATGGCAGCAGGTGGAAACAGCCAAGGAATTTTCACAACTGCTCGGCGAGGTGATGCAAGACAAAGAAGCGCGGGCCACATTAAGTGCCTACATTCAGCAGTACGATGACTTCGGGGATGCAGTTTCCCTATCGACCTTGCTTGGAGATAAGCAAAGCATGCCTCCTTCGGAACTCGCTACTTTAAGTCGTGCAGGGAACACTTTTTCCCAGCGAACAGGGACAAATACCTTTCGGGAAACCCTTCTTCAACATTCCTTGGGGCGTTTTGATGCTTATCCTTTTTTAGAAAGGGCTTTTGAGACCTTTCGTGCCAGGCCAGAGCGTGCCCAGCAACGCGTATCCCTCCAAGAGGATTTGATCACGTTTTTTGCAAGCCAAGGCCTGGTGATCCACTTCCCTTACGAGGAACGGTTCAATTGGGAGACCTATGCTGGATCAATCACGACCACCTACGATCCCCTTATTCGGGAAGACTGGAACGAAGGGTTTTTGTACAGCCTCACAGGCGGTAACTCCAAAGGTAGTTTGGTGCCTTTTGTGGATGATGAATATTCGCTTGATCATGCTACCCTGGTGGTGACCTATCTTGACGAGGATTTTTACGAGATGCAAAATACGCCTCCGGTTCCCCAGCTTCCCACCCCTGCAGCCGATGCGGTGATCTTGAATTACAATGTCAACCATACCTCCATCTCACAAGCAGATATTTTATTTACGACGATTCCGGAGGTTCAAATGGCCCACAGAGAATACAAAAATCTCTTTAGTCGTTTTGTTAAAGTGCGGCTTTTTAGGGGTTCAAGCAAGGTTAAGGTTAGTTTTAATGGAACAGTTAGCGCTACTGCAGAAGGAGAAACTTACCGATACGAGTTAATTAAATTTTCCAAGGACGATGTTGATTTAAAGAGATGGAAAACAGTCAACATTCAATTTGATCCAGATTGGGACATGACAGAAAATAGCCAGCAGCTTCTTCTTTTCTCGCACTACACTAGGAGTGGAAAATCTAAGGGGACTGCCAGCGCTAAGGTGGGCTATGATTTTGTAAATCAAAAACCCACTGCGGAGTTCACTACTTCGGTTACTGTTGAAGCTGAATTGGAACAATCTGTCTTTCGCACTAATCTAGAGTTATCTCGACCAGCGGTATTGGCTCACATAATTGGAGCTACTGATTTTGGTGTTCGTACCCGCAACGGAATTGACTACAATGTTAAAAGTGTGGGTCCATTGCGCTTTTATTTCGAACACCGCTTTACGGACATTCCCGGCTAAGTACGTCCAATCTTTTTTTTAAAACTTAAATTCTATTCCTATGAAAAATGCAACCTGGTTAGTTCTCATATTTTTCCTTTCTTTTCCACCTGTGATGGCCCAAAAACTTGATTCCATTTTGTATAGATCTAGCTTCAGCTTTAGTTATGGGCTTTCGCATGATTTCCATTCTTACGATCCCTTACCTAGTGGAACATATACCGAGATGAAGGGTAGAGGGGAGGCGTTTGGCTTTGAGTACCTGTATAGACCTGCTGGAAAAAATGAGTTTGGCTTTGGGTTTTCCAAGCAAGTGAATTCGGAGGACTATATGGGTGTCCGACAAACCCCAACTGCTGTGGTTTTCTTTGAAGATTACCGAATTCGAAAGGTGAAAAACTTCCATTATTTGGTATTCAAACGGCATTTTATCGAAGATAAGTTGATTGGTTCGGCAGGGCTATTTAACCTACGGTTTAGAGATCCATATATCCAGATAAGTCAGGTAAATTCAAATCGAACTGACATTTCACTTCATGATGCTCCTATTAATTTCGACTTCGGTGCTTTTGTGGGGCTAGAATATTACCATTCCCTTCGCGAAAATTTTCAAGTGGGACTGCGGACGCGTCTCTTCTACACGAATGGGTACTCTGAGTCCTTCGAGAGTTTTGAATTTACTCCAGTGCTTCAGTTTACATTGAATTAAGGGAGATGTCCTGAATGCAGCGGAGAAGGGAACTTCTTCGCTGTTTTTTTAGGTATCCACCACTCAATCCTTCAACGAAAGTGCTTGAAGCAATAAATGCCGGCGGTGTTCGTAGGTGAAGTAGCGTTCGATACGAGCTCGAGGAGAGGTTAGCTGGGTTTTCCCAGCCATCCAATCTTGGATCAACTGTTGCAAGGTGCCCAACTCTTTTCTTTTGAGGAGCAAACCGGTATCCCCAATAATCTCTGGAATGGCGCCTACCGCTGACCCGATGGGAACGCAGCCACAGGCCATGGCCTCACCCAATGCATTGGGGAAGCCCTCCGAACTGGAAAGCTGCAAGTAATATTCATGGGTATTGTAGAGCCGCACCAAGGATGCTGGGGTCTCTTTTCCCAAGACCTGAATATTGGGTGATTGTGGGTTGTAGTTGGAGTCTCCAACTAAGGTGAACTTCCATTCAGGATTACTTGCTGCCAATTGCTCAATCAAGTCGTACCCCTTGACCCGTGCTCGAGCAGGAGTGGAGGTGCTTGTAGCCACCGAAATAAAGCTGTGCCTCACCCGCTCCAATCCCAAGTCCTTCCAAAAATCCACATCAAACCCATTCGGGATGACCTGGATGGGGGTCTTTAGACTGGGTATCAGTTGCAAAAGCCCCTGCTTCGGGTTGATCCGTTGGTCATAGTTGTAGTGCTGGCTTACCAAGGCTTCGGCTACAGGCAAGATCAAACTGCAATGGGTAAAGGAGTAAGCAGTAGCCCAGGCAAGCGGATTCTTCCGAAAGTTGCCATAGCCAATTTCTGGCATGTTGATGCAGTCGGTTCCACCAGCTTGGATGGTGCATTTTTTACCAAAAATGGTTCCAAAAATCACCGGCAATACGGTGTGGTAGCCCCCAAAAAAGCAAAGGTATTGGCTGGTTTTTGGGAGGTGCCAGAGCAATTGAAAAAATTGGAGTACCAAGTACAAAGGGAGTTTCCAGGGGGTCTGGGTAAACTCCAGCGGTACAATCTTGGCCACAGGACGTATCATTTCCAAGTCACGTTCAATAAAGGTGGTCCGTACTGGAAACAAATACAAAATCATTGGGTAGCGGGCTGTTGACGGAGAAAGTTACAAAAAAAAGAGCGGGAATTCCCCGCTCTTTGCCTAGTTCACTGGTGTTTAAACGACCAAATTCACAATTTTTCCAGGTACGATAATCACCTTTTTAGGGGCTTTCCCCTCCAGCCATTTTTGTACCTGTGCATCCGCAAGTGCTATTTTTTCAATCTCCGGCACGGTAAGGGTCAGTGGAAGGTCTAGCTTCGCCCGCAGCTTTCCGTTGATCATCACAGGATACTCAAAATTGCTTTCGACCAAATACGACTCTTGAAATACAGGGAAGGTAGCTTTGGTGATGGATTCCCCATGGCCCATGAGCGCCCAGAGTTCTTCAGCGATATGTGGTGCGTAAGGAGAAATCAAAATTGCTAAGGGTTCTAACACTTCCCGCTTGTTACAAGCCAAAGAGGTCAGCTCATTCACACAGATCATGAAACTAGACACCGAGGTATTGAAGGAATAATTGGTCATATCCTCCTCCATCTTTTTAATCGCTTTGTGCAGTGCCTTAAATTCTTCCTTGCTTGCAGGAGCATCACTGATCGCAAAGGCTCCGTTTTGTGGATGGTAGAGGTTCCAGAGCTTCCGCAGGAATTTGTATACTCCATCGATGCCATTGGTATTCCAAGGCTTAAACTGTTCCAAGGGTCCCAAAAACATCTCATACAAGCGCAAGGTATCTGCTCCGTAGCGCTCGATGATGTCGTCTGGATTGACCACATTGTACTTGGACTTGGACATTTTTTCCACCTCTGCCCCGCAGTAGTACTTGCCCTCCTCGAGGATAAATTCAGCTGTGGCCAAGTCAGGTCTCCAAGATTTAAATTTATCTAGATTAAGCTGGTCGTTGTTTACAATATTGACATCGACGTGCATGGCTGAAGTATCGTGCTGCTCTCGCAGTCCATGAGATACGAAGGTATTGGTGCCCTTGATGCGGTACACAAAGTTGGATCGACCCTGGATCATGCCTTGGTTGATCATCTTTTGGAATGGCTCTTCGATGCTTACCGCACCGATATCGTAGAGAAACTTGGTCCAAAACCGCGAATAGAGCAAGTGTCCGGTGGCATGTTCGGAGCCCCCGATGTACAGGTCCACCGCTCCCCAGTAGTCGGTTTTGGTTTTGTCTGCGAGGCTTTTCTCGTTTTTTGGATCTGTGTAGCGGAAAAAATACCAGCTCGATCCCGCCCAGCCAGGCATGGTAGATAGTTCCAAAGGAAATTCTCCTTCCGCAGTCTGGTAGGTCCAATTTTTTGCTCTTCCCAATGGTGGCTCTCCATCCTCTGTAGGAAGGTATTTGTCTACCTCGGGAAGTACCAACGGCAGATCTTTTTCTTCGATGAGGTAAGGAAGTCCGTCTTTGAAATAAACCGGTAGCGGCTCACCCCAATAGCGTTGCCTCGTAAAAATAGCATCCCGCATGCGGTACTGTACCTTGCCACGACCGATCTTTCGTTCCTCCAAAAAGGCAATGCATTTAGTCATGGCTTCTTTCACAGAAAGCCCGCTGATCATACCTGAGTTAATCACGGTACCTATTTTACCGGGGAAAGATCCATTTTCCATAGATCCCTCAATCACTTGGCGGATTTCTAATCCAAAATGCTTCGCAAAATTGTAGTCTCGCTCGTCGTGTGCAGGTACTGCCATCACGGCACCCGTACCGTAGCCTGCCAATACATAATCTGCCACCCAGATGGGTACCTCTTCCCCATTGAAAGGATTGATGGCGTAGGAACCGGTAAATGCACCGGAAATGGTCTTTACATCGCTCATTCGCTCGCGCTCGGAGCGATTTTTTGCTTGCTGAATGTAGGCTTCTGCTGTTTGGCGCTGCTCGTCTGTGATTAGTTCGGCAGCCAAGTCTGATTCTGGAGCCAAGGACAAAAAGGTCACTCCATAGATCGTATCTACGCGGGTGGTGAACACTTGAATTTTCTGAGCCGAGTCTTTTACATCAAACACGACCTCCGCACCAATCGATTTTCCAATCCAGTTGCGCTGCATCTCTTTGATGGGTTCAGACCATTCCAGCTGATCCAATCCTTTAAGAAGTCGGTCTGCATAGGCAGTGATGCGCATGGACCATTGCATCATTTTTTTTCGTTCTACAGGGTATCCACCCCTTTCGGAAAATCCTTCCTTCACCTCGTCATTTGAAAGTACGGTACCTAGGGCAGGACACCAGTTGACAGTGGTCTCTGCTAGGAAGGTCAATCGGTAATGCAATAAGTTTTGCTGCTGCTCATTCGTTGAAAAAGCCTTCCACTGGGCTGCAGTGAAGGAAGGGGTGTCTTCGTCACAAACCGCTTTTACCTTGAAATTACCCTCTTTTTCAAAGCGGGATACCAGGCTGGCAATGGAAAGAGCCTTGTCAGCCTCCTGGTCGTAGTAGCTATTAAAAAGTTGCATAAAAATCCACTGCGTCCACTTATAGTAGGCCGGATCAGAGGTTCGTACTTCTCGGTTCCAGTCGAAAGCGAAACCAATATTTTTGAGTTGCTCGGTGTAGCGGATGATGTTTTGCTCGGTGGTGAGGGCAGGATGCTGGCCAGTTTGTATGGCATACTGCTCCGCAGGCAAACCAAAGGAGTCGTAGCCCATGGGGTGAAGTACGTTGAATCCTTTGAGGAGCTTAAAGCGAGAGACAATGTCGGAGGCGATATAGCCAAGGGGATGTCCTACATGGAGGCCAGCTCCTGAAGGATAGGGAAACATGTCCAAGGAATAAAACTTGGGACGAAGGGGGTCTATTTCGGCAGTATAGGTGCCTTGTTCACTCCACTTGCCTTGCCATTTTTGTTCGATTTCCCTAAAGTTGTACTCCGCCATGGTTTTATTTTCGGTTGCTTACTGTCAATAATCTTGCAAAAATAGAAAAATAAAAGGGCTTTGGTAGTCAAATTTCTATCTTCTGTCCAACCCTTATTTTAGCCTTTCTTCAATTTTTTTACATCCATCTCTAATTTTTGGTAGATTAATGGTTCCAATCCAATGTACTCATGACACACAGACTCTCACTTACACTTGTTCTTTTCGCTGGTATTTGGTTTTCAGCCGTATCTCAAAAGAAATTCACTCCCAAGCAAATCGAGGCCTTAAAAGCCGAGGTATCTAGCATCGTCGAAGCCAACCACAAACAAAGTCAGGTGATGGTAGACAAGGTGTTTAGTTTTGCCGAGTTGGGTTTTCAAGAGGTGGAATCTTCCAAGTACCTCACTGGAATTTTGGAAAAGCAAGGTTTTAAGATTGAAAGAGGTATTTCGGGCATTCCTACAGCTTGGTTTGCAACTTGGTCCAATGGTCCTGGGCCAGTTATTGCCCTTGGCTCTGACGTGGACAACATCCCCAAAGCCTCTCAATACCCAGGCGTGGCCTTTCACAAGCCGATGGTAGAAGGCGCTCCTGGTCACGGAGAAGGACATAATGCGGGAATCCCCTTGAATATTACTGCCGCCTTGGCAGTGAAGCAGCTCATGCAGCGTGAAAATATAGGAGGCACCTTGATCCTTTGGCCAGGAATCGCCGAGGAGCTGGTGGCCGCCAAAGCCTGGTTTACTCGTGATGGCAAGTTTGACGGCGTCGACCTTTGTATTTTTACCCACGTGGCCAATAACCTTGGTGTAAGCTGGGGACAGGCAACAGGTACAGGTTTGATTTCGGTAGAATATACCTTCGCGGGCGATGCAGCGCATTCTGCAGGAGCTCCATGGAGAGGGAA
Source organism: Spirosoma fluviale (assembly GCA_945868725.1). Lineage (GTDB taxonomy): Bacteria > Bacteroidota > Bacteroidia > Cytophagales > Cyclobacteriaceae > Algoriphagus. The sequence continues at coordinate 4,102 of CAMBMU010000086.1, read as the reverse complement.
AAGTGCTGCCGATGCCACGGAACTGATGAATATCGGGTGGAATTACAAGCGTGAACACTTACACCCTTTGAAACGATCGCATTCCATCATCACTGACGGGGGAGATCAGCCCAACGTGGTGCCATCACAGGCCTCCATCTGGTATTATTTCCGAGACGTCAACTACACTGGCATCATGGACATGTATGCCCAGGCCAACGACATTGCGAAGGGAGCAGCTTTGATGACCGGAACCAAGATGACCTCCAAGGTCTTGGGTACCGCTTGGCCAAGGCACTTCAATAAGGTAATTGCAGAAAAAATGTACCAAAATATCGTTAAGGTAGGCTTGCCTGCTTGGGACGAAAATGACCTTTCTTTAGCCAAAGCCGTGCAGCGTGAGCTAGGTTCTAAAGAAGAGGGGCTAGCTACCACCTTGGACGAACTGGGCGTGCCGCTGAAGGAACCGGTATCTGGTGGTTCTGACGACATCGGGGACGTTTCTTGGGTGGTACCAACTGTGACGCTTCGATTTCCTTCCAACATTCCTGGACTTCCAGGGCACCACTGGAGCAATGCGATTGCCATGGCCACTCCGATTGCCCACAAGGGGGTGACCGCTGGTGCAAAGGCAGAGGCGATGACTATTTTGGATTTTCTATTGCAGCCCGAATTGGTGACTCAGGCTTGGGACTATTTCAAGAATGTGCAAACCAAGGAGGAGACTTATAAACCCATGATCACGAAGGAGGATGCACCTCCGATTTATTTGAACAGAGACATCATGAATCGTTTCCGTCCTGAATTGGAGAAATTTTACTACGACGAAACGAAGTACGGCACCTATTTGGAGCAGTTGGGGGTAACCTACCCGACAATAAAGAAGTAAGGAGCAATTTAGCGCTTGCCTTCCGCCGCGGATGGGCTTGTTCCAGAAATAGCTGGGAAGTTGTAAGATTGAAAAAAGGCTGAGAGAGCTTATCTCGGCCTTTTTTTTTAGAATTCAGATTTTCGACGCTGTTTTGGACTTCAGCTATTATTTTTAACTGTTCAGCTGGTGAAAAAAGCTTGAGGTGCTTAGCAATTTCGTACTTCGCCTGCCTGCCGCAGGCCTACCTACCGTAGGCAGGCAGGTACTTGGTACTTCGTACTTAGTACTTTTTCTTTCAATCTTATCACTTACCTTTGCCTTCCCATTAGCGGTCGAATCACCCGCTTTACCAAAAATTCAAATGACAACACAAGAACTAGTAGCCTCAGGGCTACAGCTTCCACTCATGGAAGCCTTTTACACCATTCAAGGAGAAGGTCGATTTTCGGGTCACGCCGCGTATTTCATACGCTTAGGCGGATGCGATGTGGGATGTGTTTGGTGTGATGTGAAGGAAAGTTGGGAGGCTGGAAAGTGGCCCATCGTATCTATCGAAGAAATGGTAGCCAGTGCCCTTTCCTATCCAGGTAGGTTGGTGGTCATCACAGGTGGAGAACCCTTACTTTACAACTTGGATCCCTTAACCCAGTTATTGAAGTCCAACGGCTTTGCCATTCACCTAGAAACCTCCGGTGCACATCCGTTCTCGGGTCAATTTGACTGGGTTTGTTTTTCTCCCAAAAAATTCAAAAAGCCCCATCCTTCCATTTACGAAGTGGCGGATGAATTGAAGGTGGTAGTCTATCATCCCAGTGACCTTTTATTTGCAGAGGAGCATGCTGCTCAAGTACAGGAAAACTGTGATCTCAGGCTACAGCCCGAGTGGAGCAAAGCCTCCGAGCGCCTTCCAGAGCTAATAGACTATATAAAAAACAATCCAAATTGGAAAATATCGCTACAAACGCATAAATTTATGAATATACCCTAATCCATGCGTAAGTATCTCCTTCTTCTACTTTTGTTTTGGATGGCTTTCCAGGCCAGATCACAATCGTATTCGGTAGCAGATGGGAGAGCAATCAAACTTTTTCAGGAGGGGGAAATGCTACTTACACTCAAAAATTACCCAGAAGCCTTGCTCAAATTTCAAGGAGCGCTTGCTCGGGAAGAAAAATTTATGGAAGCCTACCAAAAGGCAACCCAGGTCTTGATCACCTTAGGGAGATTTCAGGAAGCTGAGAAACTTGCAAAGCAAGGAAAGTTGCGACTAGTCCCTATAAACAAGATGTATGTGGTTGATTTTGGCTGGCTTTTATCCAATATCTATTTGAAGCAAGGCCGATTTGAGGAAGCAATTGTAGAATTCCGAACGGTTGAACAAGAAGCTACCGCAGCTTTCAAGCTGGGAGGGTATTTTCTTGAGATGAAGAAAAAAATAGATTTTGTAGAGAATCAGCTTCCTCAGAAAAAAGAGATTGATAAGGAAATTTTACCAGACCCAATAAATGGCTTTGCCTTGCAGTATTTTCCAGTATTGACTGCAGATGGGAAGCAACTTTTTTTTACGCGGCGAGGGGGCACATCTGCTTTTGACAAAGAGGATATTTTTGTTTCACAGTATATATCTTTGCGCGAATGGACTTCCCCAGAGGGAATTTCTCCCAAAATAAATTCAACCTACAACGAAGGTACTTGCTCGGTAACAGCAGATGGTAATTTTTTGATTTTTACATCTTGTGATGCACCAGACAGCGAAGGTAGCTGTGACCTCTACAGTGTCGAAAAAGTTGAAGGAGAATGGCAATCTCCTAGTAACATGGGAACAAAAATAAATTCTTCATTTTGGGATTCCCAACCCTCACTTTCTGCGGATGGGCGAATGTTGTTTTTTTCTTCAGACAGAAGGGGAGGTTTTGGAGGCAACGATATTTGGTATGCAGTTCGAAAAGCCGATGGCACCTGGTCGGAATCAAAAAATATGGGGGCTCCAATCAATACCCCAAAAGATGAAATTTCTCCTTTCTTATTTTTTAACAATGAAACCTTATTTTTTGCTTCTGATGGACATTTAGGATTGGGGGGCATGGATATTTTTTTATCTCGTATTTCGGAAGGGGAATTTCAGGAGCCGGAAAACTTAGGACTTCCTATTAATGATCATTCAGATCAAGTAGCCCTATTTATAACAGCTCAAAAAGATTATGCATACTATTCAGAATTGACTATGGGTAATGGCCAAAATGACAGGGCATATTTGTACCGATTTAAGTTCCCTAAAGAAATTGAGATTGGAGAGAATTTAACGGTTACCGGTGGGCAAGTGGTTCATGCAAAAACAGGGGAACCCATTTCGGCAAGTCTTTCCTTGGTTTCTTTAGGGAATGACAGTACCCGCTACCAGTTTCAATCTAATGGGCAAGATGGGTCTTTTTTGATGTTGTACCCTGAGCAAGATGCTGCAGGGCTCTATGTAGAGAAAAAAGGTTTTTTACCGAAGATCTACAATGTGGGTCGTGATTCCATCAAAAATGTAAAAGACTTGAAAGTGGAGTTGGTTCCTATTGCTTCGGGAGAAGAGTTTGTGTTTGAAAACGTATTTTTTGAATTTGATAGTTTTGAACTGAAGCAGGAGTCCTTGAGTTCACTCCGTCGACTGCATCGCTTTTTACAAGACAATCCTAAGGTTTCTATCTTGATTACTGGGCATACCGATAATTTGGGATCGGATGATTACAATCTAAAACTAAGTTTACAACGAGCCCAAAGTGTGCAGAGCTATCTGCTAACAGAAGGAACAAAGTCGGATCGGATAAAAGTAGTTGGAAAGGGTTTCCGAGAGCCGATGGTACCCAATAACAATCCTGCTAATCAGGCTAAAAACCGGAGGATTACCGTGTCTGTTCAATAAACAAAAGAAAATTTTAAAAAATCAATAAAATTAATAGAAGATTTTGTGAAATCGATCTATATAATTTTCAATTTTTTCAAAATCCACTTTTAAAAAATAGTCTATTGAACACGGCTAAGTTATTTTTAACGGTGATTTTGGAGGGGAAAGAAAAACAGTAAAAAAAGATAGAGGATACCGAAATTGTAATTTTTTATATGACTATTCGGAATGTTGCACGTACGGATAAACTGAGGCAATAAACAATCTATCAAAGAGTTTATCGCCAAAATATCTTCGGTTGAGCTTATACGCAAACTCATTCAAGTAACTCTGGAGGTGCTTTTCACTGACCATGTGGTAAA
>CAMBMU010000085.1 GCA_945868725.1 Spirosoma fluviale | reverse complement strand
GTCCACGGACCACAGTTATTTGTAGTTTGCATACCAAAAACGTAATGAATTTTAGATTGTAAATCCTGTCACGCAACGAACCGGCTGTCGTCGGTGGACGGTTGACTGTTGGCAATTTGACCGCTTGATTCACTCTCATTTTGAACTACTGAGATCATTGCGGATAAGTTTTCTCTCGACTTAGCCTCCTACCTTCCGAAGTAGGCTTAATGCTTGTTTTTCTAAGGTCGAGCTGAGTGCTTTCTTCTCTTCCGTCAGTTCCTTCACCCAGTCCAGGTATTTTTTAGATACCTCCTCCCGCTGGCCGATAAAGTGAGTTAAGCTTTGTAGGTTGAGGTGGTTGGCATACCAGGGTTTCAGGCCATTTTTGAGTTGCTCCAGCTCCTCGTGAACTTGAGGCAGGTAGATGGGATTGAGGCCGAGGTGAATCAGTAAATTTTCCAAAATGATCACCTTTCTCAGCCCTTCAAAAAGATCTCGATAGCCTTGGGTAGAAATGGGAGAACTTACTTCCTTGACTAAGAAACTGAGTTCCTCTTGAACCAACTGGTGTATGGAGGTAGTGAGGACCAAGGGCTTGATTACTTTACTAGCTTCATGCGCTTTTTCTAGGTACTCCTCCCATATTTTCAAGGAACTTCCTACCATCAGGTCAAAAGCCTCTTTTTGTATTCCCCGTTTCTGCTCGTTCAAATAGGTTTTGAAGCTTTCGAAGCTGATCGAAAGAGCCTTTTCTCTTTGCTTAAGTCCTATTTCCACTAGTTTGAGGTGGTGGATTTTTTTTAAGGACTTCGTTAAGGACTTCAGTGGAAAAAATAAGGAGTAGCCCAGGTGTTTTTGTTCGAAATGAATTTTCTCGAGTAGCTCGGAATAGAGTTCTAAAAACTCCAACTGTTCCAACAGGGCGATGGCTTTGGAAGACTTAATTTCTTTCCCTAGCTCTAGAAAAAGGGCTTTTGCTTGTTGGTGTTGGTGTGAAAAGAGCTGAAATACAGGGGATTTCATTCTGAGGGGTTCTTAGGAAATTTTGACCAAGGTGGCGCCGTAGCCCCACTGGTCTTTCTGCGTGTCTTGAAAGTAGGAAATATTTCCAAGTTGACTCAATCGCTTGTGAATTTCTTTTCGAAGAACTCCGTTTCCAATGCCGTGAATGAAGGTGATCTGGTCCATCCCTGCGGCAATTGCTTGGTTGAGGTTTTTCTCAAAAACTTCGAGTTGGATCCGTAATTTTTCTGAGTTGCTCAAGCCATCTGGATTGGGATGAATCTCCTCAATATGGAGGTCTATGGAGGTTGCCGGCGCCTGTACCTTCGTAGGTGGAGAAGTAGGTGTGAGTTGATTCAGTGCTGCATTCAGTCCTCGGATGTCCAGCTCCTTGGTGGTATTTTCCAAACCAAAAAGGTAGGCATTCTTCCCGATCAGGGGGGACTTGCTGAGGTGCTTGAAAAACTGGGTTGGCTTCATTTTTAGTTGCCGCTCGAAGGCTGGGATAGCTCGATCCAACTTGGACTGAATGGGGATAAAGCGCAGCAGAAAAGCGGGCCATTCGTCCAGTTCTTTGAGGAGTCGGTCGTCTATTTTTTTAGCTTCCCCTACACCGAGGGTTCCCGCAAAAAGCGTTCGGTGGTTGGTTCCATACACTTCGGAAGCATGCGCGAGGTAGGCTTGGCGGCTATCGTTGATCAGGTAGAGGCTTAAGCTTTGGTCGTTGATGGGGACGAAAGCGAGGTATAAACCTTGGTCTTTCGGGGCTGAGATGGGTAATGGGGTTTCGATGTGAGTAGTGGTACTCGTGCCCTCACCGAAGTAATTTTTCTCGGCTTCAGCTACCAGTACTATTTCGGATTTAAGTACGGGAATGACAAAGCCATCCTCGATTTCTACCTCGATTCTGCCTCCTGCTGAGACTTTCCGAATGATCCCCTCTTCTTTCCCGTGCAGGACGCGTACTCGATCTCCTATGTTCATGGTGTCAATGCTTTTTTGTAGGTTTCAATGGCTCTATTGCGGGCAAATTTATGCTCCACAATGGGTTGGGGATAGCTCGAAGTTCCCAATTCAGGAACCCATTTTTTGATGTAAACTAAATCCTTGTCAAACTTTTCGGTTTGTGAATCGGGGTTGAAAACTCGAAAATAAGGCTGTGCATCGGTGCCAGTGCCTGCAGCCCATTGCCATCCTCCGTTGTTGGAGGCGAGCTCAAAGTCGAGCAGTTTTTTTGCAAAATATGCCTCTCCCCATCTCCAATCAATCAGCAAGTGCTTGGTCAGGAAGGAGGCGACGATCATGCGTACCCGGTTGTGCATAAATCCTGTGGTGTTCAGTTCCCGCATGCCTGCATCCACGATAGGATAGCCGGTGGTACCTGTACACCATGCGTCAAATTCGGCCTCATTATTTCTCCAGGGAATGCGGTCGTACTGTGGTTTGAAAGCCCGATCGACTACCTGAGGGGCATGACCAAGGATCATCGCATAAAATTCCCGCCAGATCAATTCATTCATGTAGGTGGCGTTGAGTGATGCAGCCTTGAGGGCGAGCCGACGGATGGAAAGGGTGCCAAAACGGAGGTGAATACCCAAGCGGCTGGTACCGCGCTGAGCGGGAAAATTTCGACGCTCCTCGTAGTGACGAACGATCTCCTCGTCGAGTTCGGTACTCGGGATTTCTATTGGTGAGGGAGCAAAACCCATGTCCGTTAGCGTAGGCATGGATAGGGGGGAACTCTGCCCTAAGTTTTTCCAGTTGGCAGGTGGGAGGGGCTGCACTCGAGTTTGTCGAAATTTTTCCAACCAATTTCTACTGTAGGGGGTAAAGACCTTGTAGAATTCTCCTGATCCATTTAAGATTTCTCCAGTCTCAAAGATCACTTGGTCTTTGAAAGTCAGGAAAGGGATGTTTTTCTTCCTAAGTAAGTTCTCAACTTGAGTATCTCTGGACTTTGCGTAGGGCTCGTAATCCCGGTTGGTGTAGACTGTTTGTACCTCAAATTCTTCTAAGAGCTCCTGAAAGATTGTTTCTGGATTGCCATACTTGACCAACATGGAACTCCCTTGTTTTTCAAAAAATGCTTTCAGGTTTGCGATTTGTTGATGAATAAAGGAGACACGTGCATCGGTTTTATCCTCCAAGGCATCTAGGATGTGGCGGTCAAAAATAAAGAGTGGGAGCACCTGCTCCTCTTGTTGTAGGGAATAAAAAAGTGCAGTTTGGTCTTCGGTTCTGAGGTCTCGGCGAAACCAGCACAGGCTAATTTTTTTCATGAGCTTTCATTTGCAAGAGAATAGCGAGTAGCTTGAAATTGTTTAAAAATTTTGTCCACAGTCGACGGTCGACAGCCCATCTATCTGAACTTCAAAAGTTTCTTTGGGTACTTGTAAACTAATCGTGTTACAATGAACTAAATCTGCGTGTTTTTTCCTTCTTAATCCGCGTGAAAAAAAATCCATTACTTGTTCGACCCGCAGCTGCGGGTCGTGGACGCCTTATTTACATTCAAATCCACCATGGGCTTCACCCATGGCTATGCATAGTTAGATCCGCTATCGCGGATCTTGTTGTATAGAATCAATATTTCTTAATTAGCAAAAATTAACCGACCCGCCGCGGCGGGTCAAACCTTGAATAACCCTAGGTTCACCTGCCGGCGGTAGGTGAACCTGCCGAAGGTAGGTAAACCTAGGGAATACAAATCAAAGAAGATAAGGCCCAATCCGCCGGGCGGAACACGAAGAAATCCCGCAAATAAATCAGCGTTTTTTTTCTTCTTATCCGCCGCGGCGGAGCGTAAAAAAAGTTTCCCGCAGATTCTCTTGAAAAATTCCGCAGATCTATTGGGTTGAATTAGGGTACTTTTTCTCTTTATCCGCCAAGGCGGAAGACGAAGAAATCCCGCAAATAAATCAGCGTTTTTTTTCTTGATTTCCGCCGCGGCGGAGTGAAAAAAAGTTTTCCGCAGATTCGTTTTCAATTCTCCTTTGGAGGAATTTTTTCATTTTTCACTGGCGGAATGTAGTCGTCTTGGAGGGGTAGGTTTTCAAGCTTGATGGGCTTCCAACCTTCCTTTATCCCATAGTCTTCTCGCAAAAAATCATCTGAATCTTGAAGTTTGAGGCGTTCGGCCTTTCTTCGGGCCAACTTTTGAAAGAGCTCATTAAAGGAATTAAAGGACACATTTTGGGTGACAGAAGCACCGTAAGAAAGTACATTTTGGGAGAGTGAAAGTGAGGTAAATGCATTGAAATTGTTGCGATTAAAAATGCGTAGGCGGTAGACTCCATCTTCCGTAATCAAATATTCTGCTTGCCAATCGCCGATAATGGAAGCAGCACTGGCAGATCCATTGTTGCCTGTAAATCCACCGTCTCGAGATACGCGGAGTCGACCGTCTAGGAAGGTTCGTGCTACGCTGATTTGAAAATTTTCCAGCGCATTTTGATCTAAAGTAGCCAGGTCAATGGAAATCTCTAAGTTTTTGTCAAGCTGCCCCATAAAACGGTTGATTTGGGAAGACAGCAGGTTACCCAAGCTAGAAGAGAGGGTAGGCCCTCCTGAAAATTGTCCTTCAGGGGACAAGGTTTGAGCCACGATGACAGAAAAAACCTGCCGATTCATTTCTTGTTCATCAGCTGCTAATCTATTTTGGAAGGCTGAAATGGTGGTTTGTATATCTCCACTCGAAGGGAAAGCAGCGAAGTCGAAGCCAAATTTGAAGGTGGGTGAAAGAAGCTCACCTTGGAGGTCCATCAGTACTTTGACGGGGAATCGTCTTCGCATTTGGCTATTTTCCTGTTCGGTACTATTTGCATTGAGTAGGGGCTGCAGCGACACATTTTCTTCGTAGGAGGCTTTCAGGTTCATGATGCCGGTGTAAGGATCTCCGAACCAGGTGATTCTCCCTCCAGGTTGTACGATAAATTGTTTTTTAATCACATTGTAAAGGGAGAAATTATACTTTCCTTCTACAATATCGTAGTTGCCAGCAAGGGAAAAATTACCCTGCGTATCTATATTCATGTTGAGTGTCCCTCTACCTCTCCCTTGAATACTTTCTTCAGTTCTGGGGTCGATGATGATCTCCGTAAATGCATCTGGTGTAATATCAAGGATAAAATTCATTCTGATATTTTCAATTTCCAGCCGCTTGACTTCTTCTGCTAAAGCCTTAATTCGAACGGTATCTTGGATATTGATCACCTGGATAAAGTCCTCTTGAAATTGTTCCTTGGAGCTTGTCAGGGGTATTGAAATTCGGGTGTTGGGCTGCGAGGTCACTCGCGCAGTGACATCAAGATTGCTCGTACTCCCTTTGATTGCGAGTGTACCTGTAGCATAGGCAGTTCCAAAGAACAGTTCATTGTCTTTGGCGTTGGTATTCAAGACCTGAAAATTGGTCAGCTGTGAGTTGATGTCTAAGAAAATAGAGGAGAATCCCTGGTGATTGAGGCCTCCCGTAAAGGTGGCACGATTGCCATTGACATCCCGAAAGGCGAGGTCTTGAAAACTAACTTGTGTAGGGCGAAATAGGAGGCTACCGTCCACTTGGTAGGAAGTATTCATGTAATTGATCCGGAGCTTGCCTTGCTCTACGCGTGCACTGCCGATCAGTTCAGGGCGATCCAAATTGCCTTGGAGTTGTAGGTTGCCCGATAAGGTTCCTCCTAGGTTGGAAATGTACATGGAAAGGAAAGGCTCGAAGATCACTAGGTTGGCTTGGGTGAGTTTCGCGTCAAAGTCAAGATTTTTAGAGTCCAAGTCAACCGTTCCATCAATACCGATTTTCTTCTGACCATTGAAGTAGTTTTCTAGGTTGAGGCGCAAGTCTCCGGCTTCCATAGCTGCTGAGAGATCGATCTCTCCAATTGGGAAATCATTTATTCCTAGGCCTTCCACATGGAGGGAGCCAGCTAGGGTTGCTTGATCTTGAAGCGAAGCAACTTTAAATCTGCCATCAGCAGTACCTTCTACATCCAAGGGGCTGAACGTATTGAGTAGGTCTAGCGATACGCCTTTGATCTCAAGTTCAAGGGTCTCTTCTGGATTCGAGCTGATTTTTCCTTCTAGGCCAAGAGATTGCCCTTCATTTGAAACGCGCAGGTTGTCGAAGGATATGGCTCCATCTTCTAAACTCACGAGGTTGTTTGGGTCAAACTGCCATTCGCGATTCAATACCCGAAGGAGGGAAGGTTTAAATTTTAGGAAGGTACCCTTATTCGTAAATTGTGTTTCCGCTTCAATTCTCGCCTTACTTTGTGTAGAATCTTGGTCCAGGCTCAACAAGAGGTCAAGATTGGTTTGGTCCCAGATTGCCTCGATCCCGAGGTTGGTAAACCCAATGGTTTCCCCTACTTCTTGTTTTTTGGAGTACACATAGAAGGAGGCCAAAATATCGTTGCTGTTGATGATTTTGGAGGTGTTGAAGTCAATATTGGTGTCAAAGGCGGTATTGCCTTTGTAGGTGATCGTATCTAAGGAGGTAAAAAAGTTGAAGACCGTATTTTCTGTGGTTTGGTAAAAGGCCCCTTCCAGAATGTTGTTCTTAGAGATGCTGAGTTCTGGTTCAAAGAGGTGAATTAAGGGATTAATATCCCGCATACGGATATTCAAATCCAAGTTGTAATCCTTGGAAAAATTAACTTTTAAGTCAGCCAAGGGTGGAGATTCATTGAGCAGGATAGCGAGGTATTGATTGCCTAATATTTGTAGGTCTTTGCTTATTTGCTCCAGCTCATATTGTCCTGATGCAGACATCGACAAATAGTCGGAGTTTAAGGAGAGCGTTCGAGTGTCGCCAGTAAAAACAGACTGAAGTAAAAAATCTCCAGCATCAAGTGAGCGATCTCGGTAGTTCACTTTCAAATCGCGTACTCTGGCAATTCCTTGCACATCATCCAACGTGATTCCTTGGGTATCCATCACCAACTTTCCGCTAAGGGACAGTGGGGTGTCGGTCAGGTTGAGTCGATCCAAAAATGCAGTTTCTAGATCTACCACCAGGTTAACTGAATCAATGCCCTCATTCAGGTTGAGTGAACCTTTGATTTTTGATTTGAGGTTTGGATCGTCAATGGATAGGTTGCCACGGAACAAGTTGAGGCCATAGATCGCATCGGTTTGAATTCCGGTGTAGCGGTAGTTGTTGATGCCAATTTCGCTGATGCTCGCATTGAGATCCACGAGTGCGGTTTCCAAAGATTTCCCTTTGGCTTGGATATTTCCTTCAAGGGAAACCTTTTGAAAGAGTTCGGGGTTTTCGAGGATCAGGCCCAAGTCCAAATTTTCAATACGCAAGCGGGAGGTGATGGTGGACAGCTCGTCTTTGCTTTCGTAATCTATCCGCCCATTTAGGTTGCCGATGTTTGTTTTGAAGGAACCATTCGTAGTGAAGCGATGCAGCATGCCGGTTAGGTCTGCGTCAAAACGGATGGTATTGAATTTATTCAATTCCTTTTGAGCCGCTGGATTGAGGTAGGGGCTCAAGTCTTTGGCGGAGATGACCGAATTTTTCAGATCTACCCTAATAAAAGTGCTGTCAAGTTGTGGCAGACCATCAATTTGAAAAGATCCAAAAAGTGCAGTTTTTTTACCCATGCGCACTAGAAATTGATCCGTTGATAGGTCTGAAAGCCTGCCTTTAAGCTCACCACTCAAATTCAGCGCATCTTCGATGGAAGGAAGGGAAGGTGCAAAACGTCGGATGTCTGAAAGGTCAAGCACCGTTTCATCAAAGGACAGGATCAGGTTTACGTCATTGACAAAATCTCCAAAGCCATTGGGACCCTTTGGTTCGAGGCGCAGGTAGTTTTTGACTTGGCTTTTTTCCGTTCGAAGGTTTAAATCTTTCAACTCCAAGGCCTCGGGGCTGAAGTGGAGTAGGGTTTCGAATTGCTTTATTTGTAGACCTGTGTAGCGCTCTTTTACGCTTAAATCACCTATCTCAATGTCTATATTGGGTCCATCTAAGCGAAAATCCGCAGCATTGGCCGATAGCTCGGTCCACTCCATTCGGTTGTAATTCCAGCCTTCTGTAATGGGAGGGGCTTGTAGGTCGCTGTAGGCAAATGTCGATTGACGAAGTTCAAGGGCATTGATAAAAAACCGTGTGGTAGGGGCTTCAGTGCTTGTGCTTCCGAATGCATTTCCAAGTGCGGAAATCCATCGGTTGATGTTTAAAGTAGAATCTCCAGGGTGGTTGATCAGGTGGATTCTCGCTTTTTCTACGCGGATATGGTCTAGCTGTGGATCTCCTGGGGGGAGCAGGGAAAGGATAGAGAAGTCGGCGTAAAGCTGTTCAGCCCCAATCATAAGGCTGTCCTGTTGATCAAAGACCTGCACCTTTTCCAAGGTCACCGCATCCCACCAACTGAGTTTGATTGTCCCTATTTCCGTACGGAAATTTGTCTTTTCGCTTAGGGTTCGCGTGACTTTGTCGACAAGCCAGTTTTGAACGAAGGAAGTTTGAAGGAAAAGTCCGAGCGCGATGAGCAGGAGTAGAATGGAAAAGACAGACCAACTCACTACTCGGAAAGCTTTGTGTAAAAAATCCGTAACTTTGGCCTTATTTTCCAATGGGTACAACCGATATTTCTATACTTGCTATTGAGTCCTCCTGTGATGAGACCTCTGCTTCCATTATAGTCAATGGCAAAGTACTCAATAATATTGTGGCTACACAATCAGTTCATGAAAAATATGGGGGTGTAGTTCCAGAATTGGCTTCTCGAGCACACCAGGAAAATCTAATCCCAGTGGTTCATGAGGCACTTTCTACCGCAGGAATTTCTAAAAAAGAACTCACTGCCATTGCAGTGACCCGTGGTCCAGGATTGATGGGCTCGCTACTGGTTGGGGTAAGTTTTGCCAAGGCCTTTGCCAAGGCCCTTGACATTCCCCTGATTGATGTCAATCACATGCAGGCCCATGTCTTGGCCCATTTTATTGCGGAGCCAAGGCCGAACTTCCCCTTTATTTGTTTGACTGTCAGTGGAGGTCATACCCAGTTGGTGCTGGTGAAGGATCACTTGACTATGGAGCTGATCGGAGAAACTCAGGATGATGCGGTGGGTGAGGCTTTTGATAAGACAGCCAAGCTTCTTGGACTTCCTTATCCAGGCGGCCCTTTGCTCGATCGGTATGCAAAAGAGGGCAATCCCAAGGCCTTTACTTTTCCGGTAACTCGGATGCCAGGTTTGAATTATTCCTTCTCTGGAATTAAAACTGCAGTCTTGTATTTTCTTCGGGATCGACTGGCAGAGAATCCAAACTTTATCACCGAAAACCGTGCAGATTTGTGTGCCAGTATTCAGTACACCTTGGTGGAAATGCTGCTGATCAAGCTCAAGGAAGCCATGAAGCAGTATGGCGTCACCGAAGTAGCGATTGCAGGAGGGGTATCTGCCAATTCAGGCTTGAGAGCAGCACTTTCGACACTTTCCCTGCGCAAAGGATGGACCCTCTATGTGCCCGAGTTTGAATATTGCACCGACAACGCCGCCATGATTGCGATGGCTGCGCATTTCAAGTACCTTCGTGGGGACTTTGTCGGCTACGACATCGTTCCACTGGCCAAAATGAAATTCTAATATGTCCAAGTCCAGTAGATTTGAAAAGGTCATCAACATCCGGAACAAGAAGGCAAACTTCGAGTTTGAATTCATTGATACCTATGTGGCGGGCTTGGTGCTGAAGGGAACCGAAATCAAATCCATTCGGGAGGCGAAGGTCTCCCTGACGGAGGCGTTTTGCGTATTTTTTGAGGACGAACTTTTCATACGGCAGATGCACATTTCTCCTTACAGCATGGCGAGCAGCTACAACCACGTGGCGGTTCGGGACCGTAAGTTGTTACTTCAGAAAAAAGAGTTGGCCAAACTCCAAACTAAGTCCCAAGAAAAGGGGTTAGCAATTATACCTGTTCGTATATTTATAAACGATCGTGGTCAGGCCAAACTAGAAATTGCCTTGGCGCGAGGGAAGAAAAATCACGACAAACGCCAGGACCTGAAAGAAAAAGATGCGAAAAGGGAGCTCCAAAGAATGGCCTTTGATTGATGCCTTTGGCATTGTGAGGCAGACCGTACTGCCTGTTTACCTTCGTCCCAAAACAGATTCCGCACTTGTCACCCAACTACTTTTTGGGGAATGTTACTTGCTTACCGGACTCACCTCCGACCGGGTATGGTTTAAAGTACACCACGAGGATAGCGCTACTGGGGGATGGGTGTGGGCGAAGTCAATCAAGGAGATCACTGCCGAAGCCTACGATACTTTTCTCAACCAAGATTTCCAGGTAGTCACCAGTCCTATTGCTGCAATAGACTTCCAGGATACGCACCTGTACTTGTTGCCAGGCAGCAGACTCCATTTTTCAGAAAAAGAATTATTCAACTGGCAGGATCATTTGGGATTTACAGGCACCTACAGACCCTTTGCGATCAAGGCCAATCGGGAGGAATTGTTGGACCTGGCCTTACGGTTTTTGAATGCGCCCTTTCAGGGGGGAGGTAGAAGCATCTTTGGGATGGATGCCAGCCATGTTTTCCCTTTGATTTTTGCGATGGGGGGATATTCTTGGCCAACCGGAAAAATTCCTGGCAAACTTATTACTCCTGAGGAAGTGGAGCCTGGAGACTTAATGGTGGCTTGGGATGGGGTGGAGGAGCAATCCTACTATGCCATGTATTTGGGTGCCGAACAAGTCTTTTGGATGGATCACCGCATGCAGAAGACTGATTTGGAAGATTGGGAGGATTTTTTGATGGATAGCACTCCCACTGAAGTGGAGGTAAAGATGTACAGACTTGTCAACTAAGGGATGGAAAAGCGGGTGTTAGTGTTGAATTTAGATCATTATCCTGTGGCAGTGGTGCCAGTCCAAAAAGCCATGGTCTTGCTGCTGATGGAAAAAGCCCAGCAGCTCAGTAGATATGAGCTGCTAGAGATCCGTACTGTTTCCCGCAGCTATGCTTATCCTTCGGTCATCCGACTGGCACATTACAAACACATTCCATATAAAGGAGTGTTGCTGAATCGGGCCAACTTGTTTCGCAGGGATAGAGGCCAATGCCAGTATTGCGGCAGCGCAAAGCAGCTGACTATCGACCACGTCATCCCGCGATCCAAGGGAGGCAAGACCTCCTGGACCAATCTGGTGACCGCCTGCAACCGCTGCAATGTGCTTAAGGGTGACAAGACGCTGGAGCAGGTGGGCATGCAATTGCGAATGGAACCATTTGTGCCCTCCTTGTCCTATTTTTTGGCATCCTATGCCGAACGGCAAGCACTGGAATGGCTGCCGTATCTGGATACTGCAATGCTTGAATCGAGATCCAAGTAGAACCATTTCAACTTCTAAACTCAGGGTTATAAAGGTGAATCTGCTTTTTTTTGTAA
>CAMBMU010000084.1 GCA_945868725.1 Spirosoma fluviale | reverse complement strand
TATTCCTCTCGATTGATTGCCCTGGCCTTACAGATCGCACAGGAAAAAGGCATCAAGCTGCACACAGGAACCTATTGTGGTGTGGAGGGACCAAACTTGGAGACACCGGCTGAATACAATTACCTGCGCACCATCGGAGGAGATGCAGTTGGCATGAGTACGGTTCCTGAGGTACTGGTAGCTTGTCACGCTGGGATGGAAGTGTTTGGAATTTCGGCGATTACCGATTTGGGTGTTGCGGGTAAGATCCATCAAGTAACCTTAGATGATGTGCTTGCAGCCGCTGCCAAGGCCGAACCGATCATGAGTCAAATTCTCTTCGAGCTAGTACGTAGGTTAGAATAGCCTATTTCTTCATCCCCATGTAATCCACGACGAGGTAACTCAAGGCACGTACGCCGAGTACGAATCCACTTTCATCCAGGTAAAAGTCTGGAGTGTGGTGGGAAGGGGTTTTGAGGGGGTCAGCACCTGGCTTCATGCCACCCAAGAACACAAATACGCCTGGTTTTTCCTTTTGGAAGAAGCTGAAGTCTTCCGAACCCGTCATCGGGTCCATCAAGATTATATTTTCTTTGCCTGCGGCAGCGGTTAGGGATGGTAGCATAGTTGCAGTTAGGGCCTCGTCATTTACCGTGGCTGGGTAAAGCTTCAGAATGTTAACCTCTGCTTTTGCACCGGCACTTTCTGCGATATTGGTGGCGATCTCGTTGATTCTGCGGTGTATGAGTGTTTGTTGCGCTTCGCCAAAGGTGCGGATGGTACCGATGAGTTCTACTTTTTCAGGAATGATGTTGTGACGGATACCGCCATGGATGGCACCAACAGTGACTACTGCTGGGTTTTCGGTCACATTTACGCTGCGGGAAAGGATGGTTTGCAGCCCAGTAATGATCTGTGCAGAAGTAACGATGGGATCTACACCCGACCAAGGAGAGGCGCCGTGTGCCTGGGTGCCAAGTACGTTGACAGTTAGGATATCCACTGCGGCCATAGCAGGTCCGGGGCGGTAACCGATTTTGCCGGCTTCTACCTGTGCCCAGATGTGTAGGCCGAAAATGGCGTCCACGTCTTTCATGACTCCTTCTTTCACCATCAATTCGGCTCCTGCCATGGGTACTTCGGCTACTCCCTCTTCGGCTGGTTGGAAGATAAACTTGACAGAACCTTCCAGCTGATTTTTATGTGCAGCCAATACCTCCGCCACTCCCATCAAGATGGCCGTATGGGAATCGTGTCCGCAGGCATGCATCACGCCTGTTTGCTGCCCATTGTAGGTGGCTGTGACGGTAGACTTAAAGGGGACATCTACCCTTTCTGTTACTGGGAGGGCATCCATATCGGCACGAAGGGCTACCATGGGACCGGGTTTGCTACCACGAAGAACTCCGACTACGCCAGTGACCGCTACATTTTCAGTTACTTCCATCCCTAGGGAACGGAGGTGAGCGGCGACGATCTTGGCGGTGCGCACTTCCTGATTTCCCAGTTCGGGGTGCTGGTGAAAATCCCGTCTCCATTCGATGACTTTGGCTTCTACGCCCTGCGCTTTCTGGTCAATGCTGGGACGAAGCTTGGACTGACCTAATGCAGTAGTTGCAATAAAGAGTAGGGGAAGGATGATTTTTTTCATGGGTATATTGGATGGTAAGTAGGAAAATAGCTTAGTTTTTTGCGACAGGTTAAAAATAGAATTTTAACTTTAACAAAGCGCAAAGAATATGCAAAATCCCTCCTCTAGTAAGCCTGGCCTTTTAAGAAAGTTGAGTAATTTTTTTAGAGCAGGATCACTGGAAACTCTAGTACTAGCTCCTTCTCTTTTCGAATAACGATTGTCAATCGCAAGAGCAAAATGATACGATTTGATACGATTTGATCTGATTTTGATACGAAAAAGTCCTCTAATCAGACATGTAAGTGTCGTGTGGTACGCTAATCTTGCCTAGTTGCTGTTAGCAGTGTTACCTTCTTTCAACAGTGTTATTGTCCAACGAGTTTTGATTTGTTCTCGTCAAGCTTTCGTTTGATATATGCTTTTAGCTCGTCAAAAGTCATATGCTGTGTTTCAGAACTAATTTTATCTCTGATGTCTCGCATCATATTTACAGCGTCAAACTGCTTTTCTTTTTTAGTCGTTTCCATAATTCATGAGGTCTTTGGGGCTCCTAATTTCTAGAACTGAATAGCCAAGTCGACTATTCACAGCATTATAGCCTTTAATTCTGTCCAAATTTACGATATGTTTAAAATTCCAACTTGCTAAAACATCAACTTTGTGGATGGTTGCCATAGCAATGTGACGACAGTCTTCTAAGCTCGTCTTTCCAACCACTTTTTCGTCAATATAGGCGTTGGCAAGTTTGATGGTATCCTCGTTTAGTTCAACTCTTTCGAATTTATCTGCTGAATAGTTCAGTAGATGTTCTCGAACGTGCTGTGGTGCATTTATTAATTCAAGGTCAAGTAAGTCAGAAACCACAAAAATAATTTCGTTGTTGTTGAGCCTTTCAAATAGCTTTATTGTAGCTCCTTTGAACTCCTCGTCAAAAAAGCCTCCAACAACTGAAGTGTCTATGTAAATTCTCAGTCTCATTTATTTTTTCCTCAATTGAAAGATAGTCAAAATGTTGGTGATTGAGATTCACAATGTCGTTTTTGAAGTGGAATTCCATTACGTTTTCGCCTATTGATACAGTTCTTTATCTAGCGATTAGCCTGCTGAAAAACGCCCAGGGTTCGCAGCAGTCTTGATTCCACTATCCCCCATATATTCCCGAGGTAATAAGTGCCGTGCGAGTAAAGGCATAAAAAACCCTCCCAAATTGCTTTGGGAGGGTGTAGAGCTTTAATTGTTCACTTTTTACCTTTAGAATTTCAAGGACTCTTGGAATTTTTATTTGGTCAGTTTATGCATCAAAAGGCTAATTGGAAAATAGATAACAGAAATGATTCCGTAGCAGAGCCCAGTCATTATTACTATTTCAAAAACATTGGTCTTGACATCTAGAACCCGTTCGTCTTGGTCTAAAATAAAGCCTGTCATTGACATCAGTAATGAAAGGATGCCGATTCTTATAAGGTCTTTTTTTGTAGTCATTTTTTATTCTATCTAGTTTACTTCTTCATTCCCATAAAGTCCACCACAAAGTAGCTCATCACGCGCACGCCGAGTATGAAGCCACTCTCATCCAAGTAAAAGTCTGGGGTGTGGTGCGAAGGGGTTTTGGTAGGATCAGCCCCTTTTTTCATGCCTCCCAAACCGATAAATAAGCCTGGCTTTTCGCGCTGGTAAAAGCTAAAGTCTTCTGCTCCTGTTACCGGTGGGTTGACATGCACATTGGCCTTGCCTGCAGCAGCTTCTAGCGTGGAAACCATCTTGGCAGTCAAGGCAGGATCATTGACGGTAGACGGGTAGAGCTTGGTGATGTTCACCTCTGCTCGAGCTCCTGCGCTCTCCGCAATGTTGGTTGCGATCTCGGTGATGCGTCGGTGTACCAGCTCCTGCTGCTGCTCGCCGAAGGTGCGGATGGTGCCGATCATTTCTACTTTTTCAGGAATAATGTTGTGGCGGATGCCTCCATGAATGGCGCCTACAGTAACCACGGCTGGATTTGTGGTGACATTGACGCTGCGGGAAAGGATGGTTTGCAAGCCAGTTACGATTTGCGAAGCAGTGACAATGGGATCTACCCCAAACCAAGGGGATGCGCCATGTGCCTGCGTACCGTGTACGATGATTTCCAAGTTGTCCACTGCCGCCTGGGCTGGTCCAGAACGGTAGCCAATTTTTCCTGCCTCGGTTTGCGCAGAGATATGAAGCCCAAAGATGGCATCCGCATCTTTCATCACGCCTTCAGCGACCATTTGCTTGGCACCCCAAGAGGTGACGCCAGGGATGTAAATTCCCTCTTCGGCGGGTTGAAAGATAAACTTCACGGAGCCTTCTAGTTGAGCCTTCATGCCAGCAAGTACCTCAGCAACTCCCATCAAGATCGCCACGTGGGTATCGTGCCCGCAGGCATGCATCACGCCGGTTTGCTGTCCATTGTAGGTAGTAGTGACGGTGGATTTGAAGGGTAAGTCTACGCGCTCGGTGACAGGCAAGGCATCCATGTCGGCACGAAGGGCGACCATCGGTCCGGGTTTGCCGCCACGCAAAATGCCGACTACACCAGTAGTGGCGACGCCTTCCTGTACTTCGATGCCCAAGGCACGCAAGTGGTTTGCTACTTTTTTAGCCGTACGCGTTTCCTCGTTGCCTAGCTCTGGGTGCTCGTGGATGTCGCGTCTCCAGTCGATGACTTTAGTCTCGATCGCTGCAGCCTGCTGGTCAATGCTGGGACGAAGTTTGCTCTGCGCAAATGCAGTGCTGCTCAGCAATAGAAGGGGAAGGAGTATTTTTTTCATAGGATTGTTGTGAAGGTATTGGTCTACGGGAATCTTAATTTAAATTCATGGGGCGTAAATTCAATGAATTTTTGGATAAAGCCTAGAATTGGAGAACTTTTTGGTTGGAATTGGTTTTAATACGTAAACATTACTCCCTATGGAATTGAATCAGAAGCTGGCGGTGGTCACCGGCGTAAGCAAAGGACTTGGCCTTGAAGTGGTCAAATTGCTACTCGACAAAGGCACCGTCGTGGCGGGCTGGGGAAGAAACCAACCTTCCTTTACCCATCCCAATTTTCATTTTTTCAGTTGTGATGTGGCGGAAGAGGAGCAAGTTGAGCAAGCCTACCAAGCCACCGTTGCTCGCCTCGGTGCCGACATCCGTATTTTGGTCAACAATGCCGGATTTGGAGTTGCCGGACCGCTAGAAACCATGAGTTCTGCAGACTGGAAATCCATGTTTGATACCAACGTCCACGGGATTTTCTATGTAACCAAGCGCCTCATCCCTGCGATGAAACGAGCAGACGAAGGGCACATCCTCAACGTCGCCTCCATAGCTGGACTCAATGGGGTAAGTAATTTTGCAGGCTATGTAGGCACCAAACATGCCGTGCGCGGCATCTCTCATTCCCTGTACATGGAGCTTCGCGACTTTGGGATCAAGGTGTCGACGGTCTATCCGGGATCCATCCAAACAAATTTCTTTGATGCTATTCCGGGGATGGATGCGCACGAACACATGATGCAGCCCGAGGATGTAGCCCTGACGATCGTGCAGACCCTAGAAACGCATCCCAACTATTTTGTAGTCGATGTGGAGTGCAGGCCTCTCCGCCCAAAGGGTAAAAAATAGGAAGCAGTATCCCTTAAAAAATCACCCTTGTCATTCCAAGGGCATTCTGTATTTTTGTAGGTACTCGATTTTATTGAATCGCCCCAGCATGTCTCTCCAGGTTTCTCAGCTCAGTAAACGATATGGTGCTCAAAAAGCACTGGATGAAGTGAGCTTTTCGGCATCCCCAGGCCGTATTTTAGGTTTCTTGGGACCCAATGGGGCAGGAAAGTCCACGGCGATGAAAATCATCACGGGTTACCTTGCTGCCGATTCGGGAGCAGTATCGATCTTGGGCGAAAATGCCTTGGCAAATCCCAAGAAGTTGGCAGCTCAAATTGGCTACCTCCCCGAAAACAATCCGCTCTACCTGGACTCCTATGTTCGCGAGTTTTTGGAATTTTCGGGAGGAATCTATGGCATGAAATCTGCTGATATCCGACGCCGCACGGAGGAGATGATTCGCAAAACAGGCCTGCAAAGTGAACAACACAAAAAAATTGGCCAACTTTCCAAAGGCTATCGTCAGCGGGTGGGCATTGCACGGTCACTGCTACACGATCCTGCTCTGGTGATCTTGGATGAACCTACCACCGGCTTGGATCCCAACCAGCTCGTAGATATTCGCAACTTGATACAAGAGGTAGCCGAAAACAAAACGCTTATTTTCTCCACCCACATCATGCAAGAGGTGGAGGCGGTATGCCATGATGTGGTGATCATCAACCAAGGTAAAATCCGATCGGCAGGATCCCTCGCGGACTTGAAGTCAGCGGCTACCCAAGTAACCCTACTGCTAGAAACGGAACAGTCGCTGGACTTATCCTGGTTTGAAGGGATCGGAGTCCCTAGCTTTGGCACCAAAGGAACTCAGGAATTGGTGCTTTTGGCCAAGGATGCAGGGGAAGCTCGAAAGGCGATTTTGCAGGTGGTGAGCCAGCGGCAACTTAGCTTAATCCGTCTTGACCAAGGCGCAAAAAATTTAGAAACCCTGTTTAGAGAAATTACCCAAGGCCAATGAAAAGTTTGTTTCTAAAGGAGATCACTTCTTTTTTCGGCAGCTTGACCGGCTACCTGGTGCTGGTCTTGTTTTTGGTTGCCATCGGCTTGCTGGTTTGGGTATTTCCCGAAAGTTCGGTGCTGGATTATGGCTATGCAGATTTAGAATCTTTATTTCTATACACTCCCTATGTATTTACTTTTTTGATTCCAGCCATCTCCATGCGCAGCTTGGCTGAGGAGCGGAGGGCCGGCACCTGGGAGCTGCTGCAAACCTCCCCGCTTAGTTTGACTCAAATTGTTCTTGCCAAGTACCTAGCTCTTCTTGTACTTGTATTTATGGCGATCCTCCCAACCCTGGGTTATGCCTACTCCATCTCCTTGTTGGGCGACCCTCCGGGCAACTTGGATTGGGCGGGCTTCTTTGGGAGTTTGCTCGGGCTACTGATGATTGGAGCCACTTTTGCCGCCGTGGGCTTGTTTGCAAGTTCACTGACATCCCAGCAAGTGGTGGCCTTTGTACTCGGGGTTTTTCTTTGCTTTGTCTTGTATTTTGGATTGACCGCCTTGGCAGGGATGGTGCCAGGAGATTGGGCCTATTGGGTGGAGGAACTCAGCCTGAGCTACCACTACAACAGTCTGAGTAGAGGAGTGATCGACAGCAGGGACCTATTTTTTCTTTTTGGGATGATTTGGGTATTTCTTGGGGCAACGGTTTTGATTTTAAAGAAGAAATGAACCAATTGCTATCCCATCGGCTATTTCCACTTGCGGCGCTGCTGCTTGGCATCCTGGTCTTGGTAGGCTTGGCACTGACGATACGTTTTCGAATTGACCTGACTGAAGAAAAGCGCTATTCCCTACATCCTTCCACGCTTCAGCTCTTGGAAGGAATAGACCGTCCCTTGCATGTAGATATTTTATTGACTGGGGAGCAGCTTCCGGGAGGGATGCGTCGCCTCCAAAAATCCATCGAGGAGACCGTTCGCACCTTCAATGCCTATTCGGCGGAGAACATTACGGTTTCCTATTTTGATCCTTTGGAAGTGACTGACTCCTTGAAGGAAGCCTTTATCTACACGCTTGCCGACTATGGGATTCGCCCCACCAACCTCTTTGTCAACAAGGCAACGGGTCAGCAGGAACAGCTTATTTTTCCTGGAATCTTGGTGTCAGATGACACCTATGAAACAGGGGCTTTGATCTTGAAAGGGGAGCGAGGCATGTCTGCCGAGCAAACCTTGAATGCCTCCATTGAAAACTTAGAGTTTGAACTTGCACAAGCCATCCAAAAATTACTGTATCCTCAAAAAACCGCTTTAGCGATGATTATTGGCCATGGTGAGTTGGCTGAGGACGACGGCTTTGGGATGGTGGAAGCACTCAATGGTCGCTACGAATTGTTTAAGGTACCGATGGAACAGGCCAAAAAAGTAGAAGACCTCAGTTCTTTTGCTGCGGTATTCATTTTGGGTCCAGACAGTACCTTCTCTGATCGCGAGCTTTTCCTCTTGGATCAATACGTCATGGGAGGAGGCAATTTGGTCGTTGCTGCCGAAGGAGCAAGTTTGGATTTAAGCCAATTGGCGGGAGAAGGGACCTTGGCTCTGCCCCAGGAAAATAGTCTGGATCGACTCCTGTTTCGCTACGGAATCCGCGTCAACAAGGATCTGATTCAAGATCTTAATTTTGGTGTTATTCCTGTTATGGGGGGAAATTTTGGCAACCAAGAGCAGCTGGTTCCTCTCCCTTGGCCGTATCATTTTCAAGCGGGACGTATGTATTCCCACCCGATCACTAAGGGATTGGATCAGATAAATTTTCGCTATTCCAGCAGCCTCGATACGGTGAAGGCCGATGGGGTAAAAAAGACCCCCTTACTCTTTAGTTCGGATCGTTCTCGGATACTGCCTTTGCCGCATCTAATTAGCCTGACCGCATTTCAAGAACCTCCATTAGAATCCGAGTTTGCGCTTCAAAATTTGCCGCTTGCCTACTTGCTGGAAGGGGAGTTTACTTCCCTGTTTAAGAATCGATTTGTCCCAGAGGAATTTGCGGGTATCGCGGTGAAGAACAGTGGAAAAGGGAAAGTGCTCGTGTTGGGAGATGCATCGGTGTTCCAAAGCCAAATCAACCTTTCAGATCAGGAACCACTTCCACTGGGGGAGGATCCACTGGCGAAGGCTACTTATGCCAACAAGCAGTTTCTGGAAAATATTCTTCAGTACCTGACTGATCCGGAGGGGATTATTGCAACGCGTACCAAGGTCTTGCAAATTCGTCCCTTGGATAAGGTGAAGGTAGCCGAAGAAAAACAAATGTGGCAGGCAATCAACCTTGGGATTCCCGTACTTTTTCTGGGATTGATGGGTGCCTTGATTGGCTTGCTGCGGGTAAAACGATTTTCCCGAAGGGGATAAACCAAAAATCAGGAGGCTATTTTTAACTTTTTTATCACAATTGGGAGGTAGCCCCTCTGAATTAGCATTTTATTTATAAATTTACCACACTAGAAAAAAACTATACCACCCCTACGATATGAAATTTATTGTTTCTTCCTCCGCCTTGCTCAAGCAGCTTTCTGCCATCAACGGTGTAGTGACCACCAACCCGGTGGTGCCTATTCTGGAAAACTTTCTTTTTGAAATCAAGGGATCTGTATTGACCATCACTGCTTCGGATCTGCAGACTTCCATGATGACCCAACTCCAAGTGGAAGCTAAGGAAGATGGAAATATTGCGGTGCCTGCGCGCATCTTGATCGAAACCTTGAAGAACCTCCCTGAGCAGCCGGTAACTTTCAGCATCGATCACGACACCTACGCGGTAGAGATCAGCTCAGACAATGGACGCTACCGTCTCGCTGGAGAGAACGCTACCGACTTCCCTAAAATCCCAACAGTAAACAATGCCACTACCGTAGACATGTCTACTGAAGTGCTTTCTTCTGCCATTTCGAACACCATTTTTGCAACCTCTTCGGACGAACTTCGTCCTGCCATGACCGGGGTGTATATCAATTTGAGTCCTACCAATACCACCTTTGTAGCTACGGATGGACACCGACTGGTACGTTACAGAAGGGTAGATATAGCATCCGCCAATGGGGCGAGCTTGATTATCCCAAGAAAAGCCTTGAATCTCCTGAAGTCTACCTTGCCATCTGAAAATGTGCCAGTAACGGTGGAATTCAACCAGTCCAATGCTTACTTCAAGTTCAACAACATCAAGATGATCTGCCGTCTAATTGACGAGCGATTCCCAGATTACGAAAACGTAATTCCAACAGAAAACCCAAACCGAATGAATATCGATCGGATGGAGTTATTGGGTTCTTTGCGTCGTATCGCCATCTATGCCAACAAGACTACCCATCAGGTACGCTTGAAGTTGACCGGAAGCGAGTTGATGATCTCTGCGGAAGATCTGGACTTCTCCAACGAAGCCAACGAGCGCTTGTCTTGCGACCACGAGGGCGAAGACATTGAGATCGGATTCAATGCGAAGTTCTTGGTAGAAATGTTGAACAACCTTTCTTGCAAAGAAGTAAGTTTGAAGTTCTCCGCGCCAAACCGTGCAGGTTTGATCTTGCCAGTGACTCAAGATGCCAACGAAGACATCTTGATGTTGGTGATGCCGGTGATGCTCAACAATTACGTATAATCCAAACCACCAACCCTACAAAAAAGCCCGTCCCGCATGATTGCGGGACGGGCTTTTTTGTCCAGGGGTTGAACCCCTGGTTGAGTAGCAACCGCCCCGCTGGGGCTGGCATTGCTGCTAACGACTTGTTCCGTAATCCTTTGAGGTCTTTCAGACCTCGAAGGTATTCAAGGGATTTTCTCCCCTTTTTTGGCATCCCGCAACATTTTGAGGTAGAGACCTTCTACCCGTTCCCTTGCCCAGGGAGTTTTGCGGATAAACTTCAGGCTGGAGGCAATGCTGGGGTCGTGTGTGAAGCAGCGAATGGTGATGCGCTCGCCCAGGTCTTCCCAGCCATAGAAGGACACCAGCTGGGCAATCATATCGGCCAAGGTGACACCGTGAAGGGGATTATTTGCTTGTGAATCCATAGGAGTAGGTTAGGACATCCTGGGTTGAATCAAATCCCAGAGGTTTCCATAGAGGTCCGAAAATACGGAAACAATTCCATAGGATTCTTCTACCGGTTCCCGGATAAAGACGACGCCTCGAGCGCGGTAATTCTCGTAATCTCTCCAAAAGTCGTCGGTATACAGAAACAAGAAGACACGTCCTCCCGCTTGGAAACCCACCTGACTGAGTTGGGCTTCGTTGGCGGCCTTGGCCAAGAGCAACTGGCAACTGGAGCCTTTGGGCGCCACACGTACCCAGCGTTTGGTGTCAGTCATTGGTGTGTCTTCCAACAGGTCGAATCCCAGCGTTTGCGTGTAGTATTGAATGGCTTCGTCGTAGTCTTTGACCAAGAGTGATAGCTGTCCAAGTTGTTGGTTCATCGGGAGTAGGAAATGATCGTCACTTACTTTAAGGCATTCGGTTTTTGCAATCCTTCGAGGATTTCGCGAATGGCAACGATGCTTTCCCATTCTTTATCCTTGTCGCCGTGCTCAATGCCTACGTGTCCGGTGTATCCATGGGATAGGACGATCTTCATCATGCGTTTGTAATCCAAATCCGACTCCTGACCTGCATCGTCCCAGACCTTTGGTTTCAAACTTACTCCAGTAGCCAGAGGCATCAGTTCATCTACTCCTCGGTAGGAGTCGTAGGAAACAGGCTTCCCGTCCAAAGTGCTGATGCGGAAGTTGCCAAAGTCAGGTAGTGTACCTGCCAAGGGATGGTTTGCATTGCGAATGGTGTCTGCCAGCCATTTGCCATTGGAGGAGAATCCTCCATGGTTTTCGATTACGATATGGATGCCTGAAGGCTCGGCAAAAGTAGCAAGTTGGTGGATGCTATCGCTTACCAACTTGGAGGCTTCCGCCGCATCTTCTGGACGGGTAGACCAGGAAATATCCGAATAGCCATTGACCCGCACGGTATGGCAACCTAGGAATTTGGCGGCATCGATCCACTTTTTGTGGTTTTCAACAGCCTTGCCGCGGTTGGCCGCGTCGCGAGCGCCAAGCATGCCCTCTCGGTCCACCATGATCAAGACCTGGGTGATGCCCTCGTTGGTGCATCGGGTATTCATTTCTTTCAAGTAGGTTAAATCCTGCGCCTTGTCAAAAAA
>CAMBMU010000083.1 GCA_945868725.1 Spirosoma fluviale | reverse complement strand
TCTTGTACATGGGGCAAACGATCCAGATCCACCAAACCAGGGAATTGCTTCCCTTTCGCCTCCATTTTCTTCTTCAGCTTGCCCATAAACTTGCGTGCATAAAAGGCATTGGCAGGTCGGCGAAGTGTGGCTGCACTGGAAGGCAGGTGAACAGGCGTAGAATACACCGCTGCTCGTAGAATCATTGGAGAAAGGCTCCTTCCCTGTTGCCCGAGGTAATTTAGCGTTTGCGCTCCACCCATGCTTATTCCTGCAAGAAATATCCCCTCATACCCTGTATTGCCCAGCACATGCTTGACGACAGTATCCAAATCGTAGCTAGATCCGTGGTGGTACAGGATGGGTTGGCGATTGATTTCTCCGCCACAAGATCGATTGTTAAACAAGTACATCGATTCCTTTTTGGTTGAACAACTTGACCAATCCTCGTGCATAGTGCCGCTGTGAATCTCCCTCCAAACCATGAGAAACAAGCAGCAATTGGCTGCCTCCCACCTTGGACCAATCCAAATTTAAGAAGTCACCATCAGGCGTATCGATTTTCTCCCGATCGTAAGTTACCCCTTCCACCTTGCGCCAAATGCTGGGTAAAATGGTCTCAAAATGACCGTTTAGGTAAAAAAATGGGGGATTAGCGTAAGAAGAAACAAGTATAGGCATGGCAATCGTGAGAAAACTTCAAATCAACTTCATCTTTAATTAACCTTGAAACAAGTGTAATCAACTAATTTTAAATCAATTATTGAACTCATAGGATTATTAGAGTTAAAGGGGATTAAATTTTAAAAAGAAGGCAATGCGTATTGCCTTTTTTTTGTGCCCGATTCTCTCCAAATTGGTTGGATCCTACTTTTTCAAACTTTCCTTGGCTGAAGTACCTGCCAGGTAACCAGTGGTCCAAGCCGCTTGAAAATTGAACCCGCCCGTGATGCCATCCAAATTCAATACCTCCCCTGCAAAATAGAGCCCAGGATGAAACTTACTCTCTAGGGTTTCGGGATTTATTTCATCGAGCACCAGACCTCCCGCAGTAACAAACTCTTCCTTAAATGTAGTTTTTCCTTGTATCCCTACCGAATAGCAGAATAGACACTGCACCAGCTTGTTGAGCATTTTCTTTGGTAGCTGTCCATAAAGTTGGGCCTCAGGAATCGCTGATTGAGAACAAAAATGCTCCCATAACCGCGCAGGAACCCCAAACAGGGAATTAGAAACCACCTTCCGATTGGGATGGATCTGTGCAAAGCTAGTGAGTTGCGCTACATAGTCCAGCTCCCCTAGATCCGCATTCCATTGAATAATCGCTCGGGCAGTGTAGTGCTTTTCATGCAACCAGTCCGCTCCGAATGCAGAGAGTTTGAGCACCGCAGGCCCACTAATTCCCCAATGGGTAATCAGTATCGGACCGCGATAGCTCAACTTCGTTCCCTCCAATTTGACCAAGGCATCCCCCATCGAAATACCCATCAGTTCGCGAATGGGTTCCTGTGGTGTATTGAAGGTAAAAAGTGAAGGGATAGGATTTATAATCTTATGGTTCAATGACTTAAGAAAATCATATGCAGTCAAATTCGGATGCCCTCCAGAAGCTACAATCACCTTGGATACGGACACCTCTCCTGTATCGGTTTGCAAACTAAAGCCAGAATCCGTAGGTCGTATTGCCTTGATCCCAGTTGAAAGTTGGAGCTGAATGCCGAGTCGAGATACTTCCTCTTGGAGCACATCCACGATACTTTGGGAGGTATTGCTTTTTGGAAATACCCGCCCATCCTCTTCTATTTTTAGGGGAACCCCTCTAGACTCAAACCAAGAGAAGGTGTCTTCAATGGAAAAGTGGGAGAATCCTCTCTTCAAAAATTTCTCTCCTCGGGGATAATTTTTGACCAGTTTGGAGATTTCCATGGGTCGATGCGTGACATTGCATCGTCCCCCACCCGAGATTTTAACCTTGGAGAGCACTTTGGGGGATTTTTCAAAAAGGAGCACCTGTATTCCAGGTCCACTTGCGTGGATTGCGGCAAAATAACCCGCAGCACCCCCACCAATAACAGCGACAATCACATCTAGTGGTTTAGTATCGTTCAAAAATCAACAACTTTTTGATGAACTGAAACTGAACACGATTTTTTTTACAAGATTTCGTTGTATTGCCTTCCACTTCCTCGTTCAACCAAAAATTCCTATTATTTTGCATCCGCAACCTATTTTTCTTGACGGAAAGAGGGACAGTTGCTTACTTGCAATAAAAATACTCCGCTTTGAAAATTTTCGCATTTACCTGTTTACTTTTTCTTGGTTTACTAGGTTTTACTGCAGTGAACAGCAGTGCCCAGATTAACCTTGGCCAAACCGACCGTTGGATGAAAGGCGCTTTGGCAGCGATGGAACGGAGCGATTACCAAACTGCCAACTCCATCTTTCGAAATTTAATTGATTCCGGCCAACCGCTCCCGGAGGAGATGCCCTACTACTTTTCGGAAACGCTATTCCACCTTGGTCAATTTGATAACAGCCAAAACTTTGTGAACAAGTACCTCGAATTGACCGGGTTTAATGGACAAAATTACGAGTATGCAGTTCGGCTGAAGGAAAAATTAAAGGAACCCTTGGCTCAAATCATCGCCTGCGAACTTTGCGATCGCCGTGGATACCGCTATGCCCCTTGCCCGCTATGTGATGGAAATAAACAGGTTGAACAGGCCTGTGCCTATTGCAAAGCAAATGGGGTCGTGGGCTGTAGCCGATGTGGAGCTTCAGGAATGCTCAAAAAATTAAATATCTTCAACATCGTGGAATTTTTTGAATGCGAGCGCTGTACTGGAAAAGGACGCCTAAGCTGTTCATCCTGCGGAGGTAGTGGAAAAGAAGTAAGCGCTTGCAAAAACTGTGAGGGCTCTGGAAAGACTGCCTCTGCTGATTTATGCAGCCATGCCGAGCATACGCATCCTGATCCTACAAAAAAATAAGTTTGTACTTACCCGAATTTTTCCCTCTAAACCGAGAAAATAAGGTTTGGAAGTTCAATTAATTCGGTCAACGGCTAACTGTCAACGGTCCACTGCCGATTTAGGTATGACTATGATTTGAGTTTATAATTACAATCTGCTGTCGTCTGTGGGCTGTGGACTGTTGACCTTGTGATTCAAGCTCATTTTGAACTGCTAATCTTAAAACGGGTAATTCTTCTACTTGCAGTATTTTTGTAGCATTTCCTTTCCTCCAGGATATTCCAAGGCCGCAGCCAATTTAAAATCTTCGCAAGCCTGTTTTTCTCGTTTCAAAGCTACTTTGAGCAATCCCCTGCTGAGGTAAGCCTCTCCAAAATCCCGATCCAACTGAATGGCATTTCCGTAGGCTTTTAAGGCCTCTTCAGGCATGCCCAGGTAATGCAATGCTCTTCCCTTCAGGAGAGAAGCCATCGCAGGGGCACCTGAAATCTGCTCCGCCTTGGTGGCATAGAGCAAGGCACTTGCATAGCTCTTCTGGTCCAATTGTATCTTGGCGAGACTCAATAAGACCTGAAAATTGTTGGGTTCCTGGTAGAGCGCATCTTCAAAATCAAGTTGTGCTTCCTTGAAATTATTTAACTCCTGGTATGCCCTACCTCTCCCAAAAAGTAGATCCAAGTCATTTGGATTCGTCTTTAGGGATTCCGTATAGTCAGCAATTGCCGCAGGGTAGTACCCTTTTTTGAAGGCCTCATCCCCAGGATTTATACTGGGGGAACTAGAGCAAGATAAGATTAAAAATGCCGTTAGCAGGAAAAAGAGGTAGGGAATGCTGCAGTTCGTTTTAAGGTTAAACTGCAACATTATTCTCTCTTAAGGCCTCATTCAAGGAAGTTTTTAGGTCTGTGGAGGCTTTGCGCTGTCCAATAATCAGCGCGCAAGGCACCTGATAGATTCCAGATGGAAATTGCTTGGGAATGGTTCCCGGAATCACCACGGAGCGAGGGGGTACATAGCCCTTGTATTCCACAGGAGTAGCACCGGTGACATCAATAATCTTGGAACTCGCTGTCAGGGTTACCCCCGCGCCAATCACCGCTTCGCTACCGATGCGCACGCCTTCCACCACAATCACACGGCTTCCGATAAATGCTCCATCTTCTACGATGACCGGAGCAGCTTGTACAGGTTCAAGCACACCACCGATACCAACTCCCCCACTCAAATGCACATTTTTACCAATCTGAGCACAAGAGCCTACTGTCGCCCAGGTGTCCACCATGGTGCCAGAATCTACATAAGCGCCGATATTTACATAGCTGGGCATCAGGATCACTCCGGAAGCCAAGAAGGCACCATAGCGGGCCACTGCATGCGGCACTACACGAACACCCTGTTCAGCATAGTTGGTTTTTAGGGCCATTTTATCGTGAAATTCAAAGGGACCCACCTCGATTGTCTCCATCTTTTGAATGGGAAAATACAGGATCACTGCTTTTTTAATCCAGTCATTTACGATCCATTCCCCATTTTCGGTTGGGCTTGCTACCCGCAATTTTCCTGTATCCAAATCGGCAATGATGCTTCGAATGGCATCCTGGGTAACCGCTTCTTTGAGCAATTCTCGGTTGTCCCAAGCCGCTTCAATTGTTGATTTTAAGTTCATCTGTGGTCTAGTTCTAGTAGGTTCATTTACCCCGAAGCCGATTGTTTCCACTGAGGAAAGTAAGCGGTTGGAGATGGATTTGAGAATACGAAACAAATAAATCCATAGGGAACTTCATAGGTTTTTCTGTAGAAAGAGTATGAACTCTCCTTTAAAGCCGCTGGAATACAGCTTGGCTACTCGCTCCTTTCCAACTGATTTTGGAAATTTCGGGAAGGCTGTTTCCCATTTTTGGAGCCGAACGTTCCAATCCTTTCCAAGGATCACCTGAGAAAAAAATGAAATAATTTGATCGATTAATTTCTTACTAAACCCTTTTAAATCAATTGTATAGACCATTTTTTAGCTATTCCTAGAATTTAATTGAGTGAAATCAAAATCTGTTTTCCCCAGCAAATTTGAGTTTTCCACAATTGATTTAGTGTACTTAAACTTAATTTTTAGAACTATCTAATTTAATTTTTATATTTGCCTTATAAATCCCCTGCCCCATGGAGTTGACCACTGCCGAAGAGAATTACTTAAAAGCCATTTACCACCTCTCCGAGGGAGGAAAAAAAAGCGTGTCTACCAATGACATTGCTTCCGCCATCCAGACCAAGCCTGCCTCGGTAAGCGACATGCTCCGCAAGCTTGGCGAAAAAGAAGTCATCCAATACAGAAAATATTACGGCCTGCAGATCACCGCGCTCGGCATGCGACTTGCACTTCAAACCATTCGCAAGCATCGCCTTTGGGAAGTGTTTCTAGTGGACAAGTTGCACTTTGCTTGGGATGAGGTGCACGAGGTGGCCGAGCAGCTGGAACATATCCAATCTCCCCTACTCATAGAGCGACTTGACGCCTACCTCAACTACCCCAAGTTTGACCCCCATGGAGATCCCATCCCCGACGAGTTTGGAGATGTACGCTCCCGCCCACGCATTGCCTTGCAGGAAATGGGCATCGATCAATCCGGACAAATCGTCGCAGTCAAAGACAGTTCCCCCGCCTTCTTGCGCTACCTCGACAAAGTGGGTGCCTACATCGGTGCGCGCATCAAAGTCCTTGACAAGGTCGAGTTTGACGGTTCGGTCGAAATCCTTGTCGATCAAAAAAAGACAATCTTCATGTCCAAAGACGTAACGAACAACATTCTCATCCTGACCTCATGAGTTCCTTCCGCCCCCTTTTCCTACTTTTTTTCCTAGCACTATGGGGTTGCCGTTCCAACACGGAAACTACACGCAGCAAGCCACTGATCGTGGCTACCACAAGTATCTTAGCCGACGGCATACAGCAGCTGGTTGGCGATCAGGCAGAAGTGGTCTCTCTCATGCCTCCTGGAGTGGATCCCCACCTCTACAAAGCTTCCGTGCGAGACCTAGACCTGCTCACCCAAGCTGATCTGGTGGTGTATCACGGATTGTACTTGGAAGGGAAAATGACCGAGATCTTTGAAAAACTTGCCATAAGTCAGCCCCTCATCGATGTTTCCCGAGGTATTCCCCTCACAAAATTGATTCGCTCTGGACCTGAAGCGCATAGTGTCGACCCACATGTCTGGTTTGACATCTCCCTCTGGTCGGTGGCATTGGCCTACGCCAGCGAAGAGCTTCAGGCTTGGCAACCGACCTGGAAGCCTGCATTGCAGCAAAATACCGCTGCCTATCTGCAGCAACTCGCAGCTCTGGATCAGCGCACCCGAACCCAAGTGGCTGAACTTGTTCGAAACAAGCAGGTGCTGGTTACTGCCCACGATGCTTTTGCCTATTTCGGCAAGGCCTATGGGATGCCCGTTTACTCCCTGCAAGGCCTTTCCACCCTAAGTGAACCAGGCCTTCGAGACCTGACCCAACTGATTCAAGTGATCCAAACCTACCGCGTTAAAGCCATCTTTGCCGAGCAAACCATCTCTCCCAAAGCGCTGCAAGCTGTGGCTCGCGGTGCTGCCGAAAAAAACCAGCTAGTCAAACTCGCTGGACCCCTCTACACCGATAGCCTTGATGCAGCGAATACCCCTGCCGGCACCTATCTCGGCATGTTTGAAGCCAATCTTACCCTGATCTATACCCAATTGCTACCATGATCACGCACGTATCCCAACCCGTCTTAGAAGTCCATGACTTAACTGTCAGCTACGAACAGCATCCAGTGTTGTGGAATGTGGACTTAAGTTTGCCTGCCGGCAAGCTTATCGGCATCCTTGGCCCCAACGGAGCTGGCAAGTCCACCCTGATCAAGTCCATCATGGGACTGATTACCCCTACTTCAGGCTATGTGAAGATTTTTGACAAGGCACTGCCCGAGGTGCGCAGCCGCATCAGTTACGTGCCTCAGCGGGAGTCGGTAGACTGGAACTTTCCCGCTTCGGTCTTGGATGTGGTCGTGATGGGCACCTATGGCAAACTGGGCCTTTTTCGCAGACCGGGTAAAAAAGAAATCCAAGTTGCCCAAAATGCACTCGAGCAGGTAGGCATGACCCCCTTTGCCTCCAGGCAGATCGCCGAACTCTCCGGTGGACAGCAGCAGCGCGTGTTTATTGCCCGCGCACTGGCGCAGCAGGCAGACCTGTACCTGATGGACGAACCCTTTGCAGGGGTGGATATGGCTACCGAAACGGCCATCTTCCAGCTTTTGCAAGATATGGCTGCCGCTGGCAAAACCGTATTGGTGGTACACCACGACATCCACTCTGCGATGAACTTCTTTGATTGGGTGATCATGCTCAACCTACACCTGGTGGCCTCGGGTCCCAAGGAGCAGGTGGTAACCGAGGAGCTGCTCCGTAAAACTTACGGAGGCAAGCTCAACCTGCTCACCCAAGTGACTGACCTGATCCGCAAGCAAGACTTCAACCCGCTCAAACGCTGATATGGAAGATTTTATATACTTCTTCACCTTTCAAGACCCCTCCATCACCTGGGTGGTCCTCGGCATCACCCTCCTAGGCATCGGCTCCGCCTATGTGGGCACCTTCTCTTTTTTAGATAAGAAAGCGCTGCTGGGCGATGCCATCTCCCATGCGGTGCTGCCCGGCATCTGCCTGGGATTTGCGTTGGCTGGAGAAAAAGATCCCCGCTACATCGTCACGGGAGCCTTTCTCTCCGGAGCACTAGCGACGTTTTTAAGTTCCTGGCTGAAAAAAAATACCAAACTCAGCGAAGACAGCATCATTGCAAGCATCCTTTCCATCTTTTTTGGAATCGGTATTGTCTTTTTGACCGTGCTTCAAAAATCCGGTAATCCCGAGATTGCCGGACTCAATTCCTTTATTTTTGGCAACGCCATCGGCATTGCAGAGGCCGATCTCTTGGTCTACGGAGGCTTGTCTTTGACCATTATACTCGTTCTTAGCCTGTTTTTGAAGGAGTTTCGTCTGATGGTCTTTGATCCCAACTTTGGGCAGGCCATTGGCTTTCCCATCCAAGGAATCCGCTTTGTATTCAATGTGCTGATGATCCTGGCTGTCGTGATCGGTATACAGGCCATCGGCGTGGTGCTTATGGCAGCGCTGCTGATCACCCCGGCAGCGGCAGCACGGTTCTGGACCAACCGCCTTTCCACCTTATTATTCCTCGCTGGCCTATTTTCCGTGATTTCTGGGATTATGGGGACCTATATTTCCTTTGTCCTTCCCAAGATGCCTACCGGACCTTGGGTGGTGGTTTTCCTTTCCCTGATCGCCTTGCTTTCCTTCCTGGTTGCGCCCAAAAGTGGACTGCTTCCTCGAATGCTCTCCCGTAGGCGCTACGTAAAGCAGATGCACCGCGATCACTTGATGAAGGCGCTCTACAAGGCCAAAGAAGCACAACAAGAGCAAATGTCCTTGGAAGAAATTCATGCGCTCTACCCTTTTCATCGAAGCAATATTCTAGCCTCCTTGCAGCAGCTACTTCGTCAGGGCTTTGTCGCGCAACAAGACCAGAGTATCTCCTTGACGGCGAAGGGCGTATCTGATGCGATGCGGATCGTCCGACTGCACCGCCTCTGGGAACTTTACCTCAACGAGTTCCTCCACATCGCTCCCGACCACGTGCACGAATCCGCCGAGCAGATGGAGCACCTGCTCACACCAGAATTGGAAGCCATGTTGGAGCAGCGCCTCAACTACCCAACCCTCGATCCTCACCAAGTAACTATCCCTCGCGAAGCCCATGACCGTTGATACCAATGCCCTGCTGATCATCCTCACCGGAGCCCTAATTTCCATTTCCTGTGGCTTTTTGGGTGTATTTCTCCTACTACGAAAAATGTCCATGACCGGCGATGCCATCTCCCATGCCGTACTTCCAGGCATAGTCATTGGCTATTTTGTGTCCGGCAGCCAGCGAAGTGTGGAAGTTATCATCGGTGCGGGCCTACTGGGTATTCTATCTACGCTGATGATCGATGCACTACGCAAAAAAGCTAAGGTGCAGTTGGATGCCTCCATTGGCATCACCTTCACGCTACTTTTTGCTATCGGCATCATCCTGATCAATCTGTTTGCATACAAGGTAGACTTGGACCAAGAATGTGTGCTCTATGGTGAGATTGCCTACCTACCAATCGACCTTTGGATTACCCAGAATGGCCTCAACTTGGGACCACGTATCACCTGGCTGGCAGGACTTAATTTCTTCCTAGTGAGCGGATTTATTTACCTCTTATTTAAGGAGTTGTCCCTGACCAGCTTCGATGAGAACTTTAGTTCCGCCATCGGCATTCCTGCCAAGGGGGTCAACCTCGCCTTGATGAGCATGGTATCCTACACAACAGTATCTAGTTTTGAATCCGTTGGGGCCATCTTAGTGGTTGCACTACTGGTTGTACCCCCATCCACGGCCTACCTCTGGACCAAGGGACTTATCCCTCTTCTTCGGCTCACTGCAGCCCTAGGAATTTTAATTGCCATTCTTGGGTATTATCTTGCCTTCTGGATAGACAGTTCCATTGCAGGAATGATGGTGGCCGTAGCTGGAGCCTTTTTCTTTGGCAGTGCCCTGATCAAGGGGAAATGGCCTCAGATGTTGCGTGGAACTTCCCCTAGCCCAGAATCGTTACTTTCCTGAAATACGAAATCCATGAAAAGCGCAGGTATTTTTACTTTATTTCTCAGTTTCTCCCTAGCCCTTACCTTGACCAACACTGTTCAAGGGCAAGAGTCTATCCAGTGGATGAAGTTTGAGGAGGCCATTGCTGCCAATGCCAAAAATCCCAAAATGATTCTGGTTGATGTTTATACCGACTGGTGTGGCTGGTGCAAGAAGATGGACAAAGATACCTTCACCGACCCTCGGGTGGTTGCACATTTTCAGAAGAACTTTTACGCAGTAAAGCTGAACGCAGAAGATACCAATCGAAAATTCCCCTTTATGGGAAAAACCTTTACCGAGGCAGAGATGGCCGCTTCCATGCGCGTCAACTCCTACCCCAATTTTGTGGTGATCGAGCCTGGTCTGCAAAACATCGCCCAGCTACCTGGCTATCGAGAGCCTGAGGCCTTTCTTGCAGGGCTGGCAGAGTTGATTGAAAAAGCCTTTAAAAAGACCCCATGAGTTTCTCTCTTTCGGAGCGCGACGATACCATTATTGCCTTAGCCACCCCACAGGGTGTGGGAGCCATTGCCGTGCTCCGCATTTCAGGCAAAGATGCCATTAGCGTGTGCAACGACCTATTTTTTGGGAAAAATCTGGAAGAGCAAGCTTCCCATACCATTCACTTGGGCACGATTCGCGATGGGGATAAGATCATCGACGAGGTGCTCGTCTCTCTTTTTAAAGCACCCACCTCCTTTACCAAGGAAAATGTGGTGGAGATCTCCACGCACGGATCCTCCTACATTGTCAATCAGGTGCTGAAGCTCTTTGTACGCAAGGGCGTTCGCCTGGCCCGTCCGGGGGAATTTACGCAGCGGGCCTTCTTAAATGGACAGTTTGACCTAGCGCAGGCCGAGGCCGTAGCTGATCTGATTCATTCCGACTCCGAAAGCAGCCACCAAGCGGCTATCAATCAGATGCGTGGCGGCTTTAGTTCCGAGATTCAGGAGCTCCGTACTCAGCTGATCTACTTTGCGTCCATGATCGAGCTGGAGCTGGACTTTTCGGAGGAGGATGTGGAGTTTGCCAACCGAGAGGCGCTGCGAACCTTGGTGGAACGTATCCTCCGCTTGGTGGAGGAACTCATCCTCAGCTTTGACCTGGGCAATGTGATCAAGAACGGGGTTCCTACGGTGATTGCGGGCAAGCCCAATGCAGGCAAGTCCACCCTACTCAATGCGCTGCTCAACGAGGAAAAGGCCATCGTCTCCGAGATTGCAGGCACCACGCGGGACTATATTGAAGACGAGCTCAGCCTCGGAGGTGTGATCTTCCGATTTATCGATACGGCAGGGCTTCGCGAAACCACCGACACCATCGAGGCGATTGGTGTGAGCCGCACGCAGGAAAAGATGCGGACTGCCTCGCTGATTTTGTATTTGTTTGACCTGAGCAATACCGACTTGGTGGAGATCAATCGGGACATTAACCAACTTGAGAATCTGGGGGTACCTTTTTTGAAGGTGGGCAACAAGGTGGATGCCGCCAAGGAAAATCT
Organism: Spirosoma fluviale; assembly: GCA_945868725.1. Taxonomy (GTDB): domain Bacteria; phylum Bacteroidota; class Bacteroidia; order Cytophagales; family Cyclobacteriaceae; genus Algoriphagus. The sequence continues at coordinate 333 of CAMBMU010000083.1, read as the reverse complement.
GATTGCCGATTTGCAGGCCAACCATCCGGATACCCTTTTTATATCTGCGGGCAAAAAGGAAAATTTAGAGGGTTTGAAAGCACGGATCTTGGAATTGGTGAATACGAACAAATTTCGAACCGGCAATACGATTGTCACCAACGTGCGCCATTACGACAGTTTGACGAAGACCCGGGAGTCCTTACTGGAGGTGTTGGGTGGCTTGGATCAGCTGGTGACCCATGATTTTTTGGCGATGGACATCCGCCGTGCGCTTCACTACCTGGGTGAGATCACCGGTGAAGTCACCACAGACGATTTGCTGGCAAATATTTTCAGTAAGTTCTGTATCGG
>CAMBMU010000082.1 GCA_945868725.1 Spirosoma fluviale | reverse complement strand
ATGAAAAAAATACACTTTCCAGGGCTTAATGGGGTCCGGTTTATCGCCGCGCTGCTGGTGATTATCGATCATACGGAACTATTTAAAAGTTATTTGGGTCTGCCTACACTATGGTCAAATAGTTATTCCGCTTATTTGGGGGCATTTGGGGTGAGTATTTTTTTTGTCCTGAGTGGGTTTTTGATCACCTACCTGCTTCTGGAGGAGCAAATAGAGGGCCCAATCCAGATCAAGCACTTTTATCTCCGTCGGATCTTGCGTATATGGCCCTTATACTACCTGATTGTGCTGCTTGGGTTTTTTGTGGTCCCGCACATCGACTTCCTTCAGGTTCCCAACTACTCAGCCGATATGGGGGATTACTTGGGCAGGTTTCTATTATTTGCGGGACTAGCAGCAAATGTGGCTTTTGTCTACTTCCCAACAGTAGCTTTTGCGAATATACTCTGGTCAGTGGCAGTTGAAGAGCAGTTTTACCTCTTCTGGCCTCATATGGTCAAGATTAAACAAAAGCTGCTGAGTGTGATGTTATCCCTGCTTCTCTTGTACTTGACCCTCAAGTTTTATGCGGGAGAGTTGGACCCCAAATTTGAAGAACTGGTCATTCGAACCCGTTTCTCTTCCATGATAATTGGCGGAATAGGGGCTTACCTGGTGTTCCACCAAAAACCGTTTATCCAGTTGCTATATCATCGATGGGTGCAGGGAGGTTTGCTTCTTCTTTTTGTATTTATGGGAATGGATTGGATAGACTTTCAGTCCTTGGCTTGGATTCAAGATGAGCTGATTTCCCTGGTCGTTTGTGGGCTTATTATCAATATTGCGACCAACCCGCACACGCTTGTTTCACTTGAAAACAGGGGATTTGCTTATTTGGGTAAACTCTCCTACGGTCTTTATGTCTACCACTTGTTTGCGGTAGTGCTCGTACTGAAGGGCTTGCCAGTAGTTCTTCCCCTGCAGGAATGGTCTGTTTGGATTTCCTATCCGGTAACTTTGGGATCGATTTTACTGCTGACTACAGGCATTAGCCATCTTTCGTACACGTTTTTTGAGTCTTATTTTTTACGGAAAAAAGTTCGCTTTTCGACGGTGTTAAGTGGGGATTTGGTAGGGGAAAAAGAAAAAAAGAATGAGGCGCGCAAAGACGCCAAGACGCCAAGGCCTCCGGCAGGCAGACAGGCAAGAAGCAAGAGATTAGACTGATTGCGTTTAGGTAAGAGATTCGTGTTCAAAAGAGAATAGGCCTGACTTCGGCAGGCAGACCTTTTCCTCTTTTCAAGTTTACTTCTCTAAATTTTTGAAGTGCCGGTTAGGCGACTCCCTCCCGTGCGCCGCGGCGTACGGGACAGGCACTTACCAAGTGGGCATACCTGTCCCGCAGAATTGCGGGAGGGGGATTTTTTTTTACGGGCTACAATTTCTTTGCGCCTGCCTACCGCAGGCAGGCCTGTCCGCCGCGGCGGGTAGGGAGGCAGGCTTTGCGAGAGAAATAAACCTACAGAAGATCACAATATTCCAAGTGCTATTTCAACGAACTTTTTGATTACAATTTTTTTTTATAGTACTTCAATTTTCAAGGCAGAGATGAATTTTTTTTAAATTATTTTTAGACAATCCCCAAAAAATGAATAACCAAAAAATAACTTTTTCTATTGCCTCAAATCTTGATAGACAAGAAATATACAAGATTAGGCATCTAATTTATGCTCAAGAACTCAATCAACATGCGGTTAATTCCTGTCAACAACTTACCGATGATTTGGATGCCGAAAACAAGTACATCGTAGCCAAAGGGGGAAATCAAATACTTGGATTTATAAGTATTACTACTCCAAATTCTAAAAAGTATTCGGTTGACAAGTATTTTTCTCGATCTGATATTCCTTATGCATTTGACGAGTATTTATATGAAATACGCTTATTAACTGTACTCGAGAAAAGTCGAAACAGTTATTTAGCGCTTGGTTTGATGTTTGCCGCATTTCGCTGGGTTCAATCGCATGGGGGATTGCATGTCGTTTCCATTTGCCGTTCAGAGTTAGTAGAGATGTATCGTAAAGCGGGATTAAATCCATTGTCTTTGCGTGCGGTATCTGGAAAAGTAACTTATGAATTGGCAGTTGCTTCCACTGAAGATTTTGAATGGGTTGTTGCCAAAAATCGACCAGTCTACGAGGCGATCCAGAAAAAAATAGATTGGCAGCTTCCCTATCTTTATTTTGCACCTGCTGCCTGCTACCATGGAGGCTCATTTTTTAAAGCAATCGGAGAGGATTTGCAATCTTTGACTAAAGCAACGCAAATCATCAATGCAGATGTTCTAGATGCCTGGTTTCCTCCTTCTCCCAAGGTAGTAAGTGCTATTCAGGAAAATTTAAACTTTCTACTCCAAACATCCCCTCCAACTCACGCTGAAGGGCTGGTTAAAGTCATTGCAACTGCAAGGGGAGTCCACGAACAGCAAATTTTACCCGGTGCAGGATCCTCCGATCTCATCTTTCTTGCCTTACCCTGTTTTTTAAATCAACAGTCCAAGGTTTTAATTCTTGACCCCTGTTATGGGGAATACATTCATGTATTGGAAAAAGTGATTCAATGCCAAGTCACTCGATTTAATTTGAGTCGTGAAAAAGGGTTTGTCGTCAATACAACGGACCTGCTCCAAGATATCAAGAAAGGGTACGACATGGTGATTTTGGTAAATCCAAATAGCCCAACAGGAGTGCATAGTTCAAAGCAGGAAATGGAAGAAATGTTGTTACAAGTTCCCCTTTCAACTAAGGTCTGGGTGGATGAAACCTATGTGGAATATGTGGGCATCCATGAATCTATAGAGCAATTTGCTGTGAAAACCGAAAACGTAATCGTTTGCAAATCAATGAGTAAAGTCTATGCCTTGAGTGGGGTACGGGCAGCCTATTTGTGCTGTTCTCCTCATCTTATTGAAATTTTAAAGCAATTTTCTCCCCCATGGGCAATTAGTTTGCCCGCACAAGCAGCAGCTATTGCAGCCTTTGGAGATGGGGAATATTACCAACAGCAGTATGCAACAACGCATAGCTTAAGGGAGAAACTTAAACAAGATTTGCAGGAGCTAGGGGTTACCGAAATCATCAACGGGGTAGCAAATTTTTTACTCTTCTATTTACCACCTCACTTTCCTACAAAGAACGATTTTATAGAAAGGTGCAGGCAAAAAAACCTTTATCTACGCGATGTCAGCAACATGGGGAAAAATATAGGAGCAAATGCAGTTAGAATCGCCGTTAAGGATGCACCTACAAATGATAAAATGATTGAACTAATTAAAGAGACCTTGTTGGAGCAAGCTGAATAAAAAATTGGAATAACTAGCGTCGCCCTGATAACATCAATGCAATTTCATTAGCTTCATTGGGGACTTTGCAGGGATTCATAAACTGCGAAGTGTCAATTACAATCCAGCTTATATCAAAAGTTAGCCGTCAAAATCAACATTGCTTATTGACATAATTAATTGTATATTCGCTACATAATTATGGAAATAGACACAATTAAATTACATTCTGTTCACGGAGTACTTACCGGAATAGCCCAAAGGCTCAAGTCTCGAAGGCTGGAAAAGAATTTCAGTCAGAAGGACTTTGCCAAGCGAGCTGGAATAGGATATGATGCCTATTTACGTTTTGAAAATACGGGTGAAATTACACTACGAAATCTAGTTTTGTGCGCCATAGCCTTGGACGATGTGGAAAGTCTCAACACCCTGTTTAACAAAAAATCCTATGCGAGTATCGATGAAATTCTAAAGGAGAAAGTTCAAGTCAAAAGACAACGCGCTTCCAAAAAATGAACCAGATTCAAGTCATCGAGGTATTTATGCATGCCCAAAAAGTGGGTAGAATGGTGCAAACATCCGATTATTTGTGTGCTTTTGAATACGATATAGACTACCTGCAAACGGGTACATCGATTTCTCCATTTCACCTTCCGGTAAGAAAAGAAGTTTTCCTTGCCAAAAGAAATCCATTTAATGGTGGTTTTGGTGTTTTTGACGACAGTTTACCCGATGGTTGGGGAAGTTTGATCTTAGATCGCTACCTAAGAAGCAAAGGTATTGATCCTGCTAGCCTGACGCTGTTGCAAATGCTTGGTTTGGTAGGGGCCACGGGAAGAGGTGCTTTGGAATATCGACCAGATTTTAGCGAAGCTAGTCGGAATGAACTACTCGATTTTGACAAACTAGCTCAAGAAACTGAAATTATCTTATCCTCTGAGAATAATGGAGACAGCTTGGAAACTTTATATAGACAAGGAGGATCACCAGGCGGTGCACGACCAAAAGTATTCGTTCGCCTAGACAGCAAAGAATGGCTCGTCAAATTCAAATCTACAACTGACCCACACACGATTGGTGAAATAGAATATAACTATTCGCTTTTGGCCAAAAAATGTGGTATAGACATGCCTGTAACGCGCTTATTCGAAGGAAAATATTTCGGTGTCGAGCGATTTGACAGGAGCGATTTGGGTAAGATACACACCATCAGTGCCGCAGGTTTATTAAATGCGAATTACAGGGAGCCTAGTTTGGATTACGAATCCTTACTTCAAGCCTGCCATGTGCTTACCAAAAATATGGAGGAAGTGATTAAGCTCTTTCGGATTATGGTCTTCAATGTTGCCATCCAGAATCGAGATGACCATGCTAAAAATTTCTCTTTTCAGTGGACTCAAAAGGAGTGGAAATTAGCTCCTGCTTATGATTTGCTTCCTAGCAGCGGATTCAGCGGATTTCATACGACCACCGTAAACAATAGCGCTTCTCCAACCCGAAGTGATGTAGTTACCATAGCTACTAGAATTGGTATTCCAGAACAACAAGCAAAGGCAATCATTGAGGAAATTTTTGATATCCTATCTAGTAACAAGTAGGCACAGTGCAGTCTCTAGCAACTTGTGACCCCGTAGGGGTTATAATCATGGCACCCCGTCGGGGTTGTGGGGGATCGTTTTTGATTACAAACTAGCATTACGACTCCAGCATTATGCCACCCCGTTGGGGTTAGAAACATGACTCCAGTATTATGTTTCCAGAATTATGTTTCCAGAATTATGACACCCCTTCGGGGTTGGGTGGATGAACCCTTTCAGGGATTTTTCTCGAAAAGGAATTAAATCCCGAAGAGATGAAATGATCCTAGGTGTAATGATTGTCGTGTCATAATTGTGGTCCACAAATCCAATCCCATTCGGGGTAATTAGGCATAAAAAAAATAGGCTTGAGAATTTGAAAAGGCAGGGAAATTCTACTTCCCGATACAAAAAGTAATCTTTTGTCCTAACGCATTATAGGATAATTCTATGCTTTATATGTACTTTAAAGCATACATAAGGCATATAAACACATTCAAAAATTATTTAAAGTGAAATTAAATACTTGTTTGATTTCTTAAAAATAAATAATTCAAAATTTGGTATTTTAAAATATGTTAATATATTTATTAAGATTATGGATAGATGGCTAAAGTTATTTAAACATCAGTTTTCAAGAAAACATATAAAAAACATGTATAAACACTAATTATTACAATTAATTAAATTTCTATTATTTCTAAATTTATATTATTCACTGAAATGGACTTTGTTCTATTTCTAAACCCAAAAACCCTATGAAAAATATTATTATTGCATTGCTCTTTATGATAGGACTAAATTCCTATGCTCAAAACACGGACAGAAGATTTATGGTACTTAATGAAACCAAAGTTAAAGATATGGAAGTATTCAGAAAAAATATGTCCGTATTTAATCCTTATGTGAAAGAAAGGTTTAAAGGTATACTATCAGATAGAAGCATACAACGTTCAGAAACAGGCTTAATATACACTTTTAATTATATTAATGGGGCAGAAAACCTTGGAAAATATACTGCTATGACCTCTAGTGGATCAAGTACTTTTAGTGCAGCTAACCCAAAAATAGGTGAAGAAATGTCAGCAAATTGGGATGGATCTGCTAGAAGATCTACTTGGATTCAGGTCAACCGAAATTTACCTGAAGATTATAACAGGGAAAATTATAAGTTTAGAAAAATTCTAATTGAGACAATTCCTGCTGGTCAACAAGAAGAATATGAGAAACGTTTCGCTGAAGGCCGTGAATTACAATCAAAATTAGGTATCAACATGATGAGTGTGACCTATAAAGCAGTTGAAGGTTATCCAAACAATACTTACATTACATTTTTACCTGACACTAGTATCGTTGATTATTATATACATCTTGCAGAAAGAAATCAAAAAAGAAGCGCTAGCAAAGAACACGGTGAATTCATGAAAAAAAGCATAAAAACTAACGTAATTAGAATGGATCATTTATTTCATGAATTTTAATTCTTAATAAGCACCTTTTTTAATATAGACTCTAGGCTCTCAAATGAGGGCTTAGAGTTTTTTTATTTATGTTGTGGTGCATAGGAGTGGACTGCAATTTCTTTGCGTCTGTCCGCCGCGGCGGATAGGTAGGCAAGAAAGAGACAAGAAGCAAGAAATGAGAGGCAAGAAGCAAGAAGAAACAAAAGAGCCGAGAGGATAATTTCTTTGCGGCTTGGCGCCTTTGCGAGAGAAAAAAGAAAAAAAGAATAAGGCGCGCATCCGCCACGGCGGACGCAAAGCCGCCAAGGCCTCCGGCAGGCAAGAACTTCAGAAGCTAAATGCGAGAGACCTGTCCGCCGTGGCGGATAGGAGTGGACCACAATTTCTTTGCGGCTCTGCGTCTTTGCGAGAAGAAAAATCCGCCGCAGCGGACGGTCGAAGTCGCCAAGAAGTGGATGATTTATGACCCTACTTAGCCGATACAGAAAGTAGATAACTGATATAAGTAATTAGAAATCAGATAGTTGTAATATTTAATCTTTCGTGAGATACAAATAAGGTACAAAAACGCTCTACTTTTTAGAAATACCCCTTCAAATTGGCGAAAAACGAGGGGTAGGAAAAATCACAATAGGGGAGGTGTATCTCCTCAGTTTGATTATAATTATAAAAACTTGCATATTTTTCTCCAAAAGGTGCCACAGCTCCTAAGGAAAAGTAAGGCTGAATAGTAAGGACCTCCTCCACTTATCGAATCATTACCCCTTCCAGCACCCACGCTTCCCCGTTTACTTTCACCGTTGCATTAGTAAAGAAATTCCAACGCACATAATTGCCCTTTACGTTGCCACCCAATTCAGAGTTGTCGCCTAATGATAATCGCACTACACCGGCACCGTAGCCATAGTATGGAATCCATTTATGATCGGCAGGCACCTTTAATAATGGATTAAAGCCAAGTGCAAATTCTCGGAATGAATAGGCTGCATCTCCGCCTGCATTTAATTCTGCTACAACACTGTCTTTATTCATGGTAGCATTCACTTCCGTAACCTTGCCCTTCACAAATGTGAGTATCACCTTTTCTGCCTTCACATTGTTCCACATCGCATCCGGAAACGCGATGGTGCCCTCTACTGATTCTTCAATAGGCGCCACACGGATAGCACCCGATGGAAACTCCACTTCACGGTCAATAAGATTTTTTGCTGAAGCCATATGCGCCATGGTAGCATTGCCATCCTGTTTGGTTACAGGCCGATCTCTAATCTGAAACTTCAGATTAGTTCCTTCAGGGGTGCTTACCTCCACCCAGGTGCTACGCATTGCATTCTCAAACTGTTGTTGCTTTTGTGATAATGCTGTGTAATCAGTTTTTAGCAACGCATACTGATAAAATGAATCAATCTTGCTATCCATTTTAAGAGGCTCACCATTTATTGAATAGGCACCTTCCCAATGAAAATGAACCGTGCGACCCTTGCCTTGATTCAATACTTGTTGCAAGGCAGTATATACATCATTCGCCGGTGTAGCTCCTGGCAACAGAATACCCAAATCCACCGACGAAAGTACATTTACCAGTGAGTCCTTTGCAGTGATGCGCAACTTATTGGTAAAGTCAGTTGACCATGATTGAGGTTGAATCGAATCTACACTTACAATTCCCAAGTAAATGGCACCGGCTTCTTCTAGGTGTGCCTTTAGTTCGAGCGCAAGAGAATCAAACCGTCCAGGTTTTACTACCAGCAGTACACGCTCACCCGGTTGCAGATGAGCCTGTTCAATTATTTTGTGGGAGATACTATGAAAATCAAGATCACCGGAACTGGACATGGTATCCGTTTCTCTGCATGAAAATAGGAAAATTGAAGCAAGGATGATGTAAAGTGTTTTTTTCATTTGATTAGAATTGAGGCTTAATTGAGGTTTATCGTATGTTATTGTATTGCTTTGTTTGTGATACTTACTTCCCGATACAGAAAACCCACTTTTTAGGGGTTAAGCTGTTAATTTTTTTCCCTTAATGAAAGTAGACTTCCCTTGAATTTTCAATTCAACCTTTATTTTTAAAAAAAGTGGAATTTAAATGTTACCGAGTATTTTTTATTAAATTTAGGATAAACCTAAATCTAAACATAAAACATTGTGAAGTACCTTAATTTGGTTTTAATCCTTTTGGTTTTTTCTTGCTCTCAAGACCCAAAAGAGGCATTTATGAAAAGAGTAGATGAATTTGTAAGATTAGAGTTCTTGCCTAGTTTGAAAGACCCAAGTTCATTTGAGAAAGCTGAAGTCACTTTAGACACCTTAATTTACAAAGACTATTTTGTTATCATCATGGGAATGGATGAAGAATTATTGGCTGCGTATACTGATAGAAGAGCAACTTTTGCGAATTTGCTCTCTATGTCTCCAGATGACGCATCTTATATCGAAGAGAATGAAGAGAATGAAAGAAATATTTTAAAAACACAAGCTTCATTAGATACACTTAAATCTTTGCCAAGTGGCCCAGATGCCGAAAAGATTTGGAGCATCAACATTAGTTATTCATACAGAGCTAAAAATGGTATGGGGGCACTTGATAAAAGTGTAGTGGAGATTTCATATTACCCAGAAAAAGACTCATTTGAGATTATGGATTAGATTGGTTGAATAAAATGTTTGGATTTCTAAAAAAAGAAGAGTTCATCTCTCTTGATGTAAATCGTGATAAAGATTTTTCTAATTATTTGGTTCAAAAACTGCTTTTTAGGTAACTCAAAAAATCATTCATTTAAAAAGTATTATCATTCAATTTTTGTTAAATTAAAAAATAAATTTTTCAAACGGAATTTATAAATCTAAATTTTTAAAGGTTAATTTATAGTTTTTCTAAATATATTTAAATAAATTCACTATGATAGGAGCTATTCCCAACCCCAAAAAATCATTTGATATCGATTTTGATAGCAAAGAAGTATTTGAGAAAACTCAATTTCTGCCTTCAATTACGAAGTTTAAGTTTCATTCCAAAAATGAAGTTCTTAAAACTTATCGTTTTGAGTCATTAGAGTTTATGAGTTTTGGTGTTTGGGTTGATATAAGTATCAGTTCAATAGCCGAAGGAAAAACAAAGATTGAAATTGAGATTTTAAGAAAGATTGGTGCATTTGATAAATCGTATGAAGTAAGTGAAGCAGGCCGTCACATTGTGGAGATAAGTGAAGGAATTAGTAAATGTATTGTTCTAAACGCTGAACAAGTTGAAACTCTCCAAAAGGGGATTGTTGACGCACAAAATTTAGAGGCAAATAAGAAGTGGCACGAATGGGGTATTGCTGTTGCTTGGCTTCTGTTTATTTTTCCTCCATTGGGAATAACACTGATGTGGAAGAATGACAATTTTCATTGGTTCTTTCGTATCGTATTGACATTTATTTCGTTGATGGCTCTATTGATTGAGTTTGCGTTATTAAATGAAAAATTTGGGTGGAATTTAGTGTCGGGTCCAAAATAAAATAGAAAGAGATATAGGGAAAACCGTTCTCCAAAAAATAATTAATTTAATTTCAACTTTAACAAAATAATAATGAAAAATCTTAGAAAATTTTATTTAGTGATTTTTCTTGCTGCGATAGCAGTTGGTTCTTTTTCCTTTTCATCGGATTTCAAAGTAAATAGTACTACAGATTCTGAGGTAGTAGCTTGTAAAATTGGCCAATGTTCTGCAATAGCTAAAAGCACAGGACAACAGTGTAAGAATTGTGTTTCTAAAGCAGGCGATTCTAATTGTAGTCAACATAAATAAAAAAAGTACTTTCTTAATCTTAAAAGACCTCCACAAAATGGGGGTTTTTTGTTTTCTAAAATGTTTTTTTGCTCATCCCAAAACCAAAAATTATATCTAATTCCTTGTGAAAGAATTACCGTTTTTCTCAACAAACTGAGTTAGTTCTTCTATTTGAATTTCCAACTGTTCTACAACATTCATTATTTCATCAATTTCATTTAAAGCCACTGAATTGTAATCTAGTTCATCAAGATTTGTGATTTTTACTGCAGTACCAGCCATACACACCATCAACATCCCCTTGCTGCCACCTGCTTCAGAATAATCAATATCAGTCCCTAAAATTGCATTGCCACCGAGTTTTATTGTTTGTGCTCGAAGAATGCTCTTACATTTTTCTTCACCACCCTTTATCTTTTCACTGTAAAATTTGGAATCTTTTCCAAAAAAATCAGTCCAGTTTGATGCAATCTCAGAAATGATACCAGTACCTGAAACTGTTTGAGCGGAAACAATCTCCAAACTCTTGTATTTCCAATCTTGCGGAACCTGTAGGGTGACTATTGGAACAAACTGGGTAAGTTTTCTCAATTTGAAAGTCTGAGCATTTAATTTTTCCTTTAATTCTTCCAGGATATCAAAGCAATTACTTCGAGCTTTTTCTAAAAGGTCTGGTTGACATTTTTGACAATGTGCTAATGCCCTATTTTCTGTAAAGCGATTAATTAACCTAGTATAGCTTTCAAGAACAATGATATTTTCACTAAAAATTGAACTGCTGATTTTTGATTGGCAATTTGGACAGAATTCATATTTTTCTTGCATATTTTTAAATTTCCTTAGAGTAGTTAATATTTATTTTTTTCATCTATATGTTAATCTTCATTGGTCTCTACAATCTCTATTGAAAAAAGTTTGGTTTCCACCTTGTCTATCCGCTTCTCAAAATCCGTAACCTCTATAGTTCGCGCTGTGAACTCAACGCCACAATGTTGGCAAATCCGTTGTACCTGTATGTTTGAACTCATTTGTGTAGCTAGTCGTGTCTTTATGTGTCTTGGTGTGCCATAATTTCCCTTAAAAAATGGGTTGAGGTACAAAATTGACCAGCAACCCACAACGAGGTACAAGAAAAGCACAAATATTCTACAAAAAAACAACTATCAACCAGTAATCATCAGTATTGTATTTAAATAAAAAAAGCCCCATATTGAGGCTTAATTGAGGTTTAGTGTATGTTTTTGTATTGCTTTGTTAGCGGTGATTACTTCCCGATACAGAACTTACTGAAAATATTTGCCAGCAAATCGTCTGTGGTGACTTCACCGGTGATCTCACCCAGGTAGTGAAGCGCACGGCGGATGTCCATCGCCAAAAAATCATGGGTCACCAGCTGATCCAAGCCACCCAACACCTCCAG
>CAMBMU010000081.1 GCA_945868725.1 Spirosoma fluviale | reverse complement strand
TTTGCAGAAGGGCTTAGCGAAGACTTAGGTCTGCTTCAGGTTGCCTTTGAACTCAGCAATAAAAATCCGCTTGGATCTGCTGCTGGCTACGGGTCTAGCTTTCCACTTGACCGTACGATGACTACAGAACTATTGGGATTTGCTGAGCTACATCACAATGTCATCAACGCACAAAATAGCAGAGGAAAGACCGAGCGCACGATCGCCTTTGCTTTGGCGGGGATGGCAGGAACCCTAAATAAACTCTCTTCCGATGTCATCCTTTTTTGCAACCAACATTTTGGTTTTGTCTCCTTCCCCGATGAGTTGACTACGGGAAGTAGTATCATGCCACACAAAAAAAATCCCGATGTGTTTGAGTTGATTCGCGCCAAGACCAATCAAATTCAAAGTCTACCCGGAACGGTTGGATTCTTACTCACAAACCTAACTTCAGGCTACCACAGAGACATGCAACTGTTGAAAGAAGCAGTTTTTCCAGCGTTAGACTCCATGCGGTCCTGTCTTCAGATGAGCCATTTTATGCTGAAATCAATTCAGGTGAGAAAAAACATTCTGGAGGATCCATTTTACATGCACCTATTTTCTGTGGAAGTCGTCAATGAGTTGGTGCTAAAAGGCGTTCCCTTCCGGGATGCCTACAAGCAGGTTGGAGAGGATATTGAGGCGAAGCGTTTTGTGCCCAACCAAGAAAAAGTAGCCCACAGCCACGAGGGAAGTATTGGTAATTTATGCCTTGCAGAAATCGAAGCCAAGCTGGAAAAACAAGTCAATAGATTCGATTTTGAGTCCATCGATCGAGCTTATGCCCGATTACTTTTGTAAAGCATCAACAACATAATTGACGAGGTGCTCAGCCTCCATGTCCCACTGACGAGGCTACTATTAAAAACTTTTTCCAGTTGCTAGTAGCTTGTTTTTTGAGAAGAATAATGAAGGCTTTGTATTATAATATAATTAATTAAAAAAAAACTCCAGTGCTTTCACACTGGAGTTTTTTAGTCATTTCCCGATCAGTATTTCGGGGGTTTATTAGATATCCAATTGATAGACATCATCAAGTAATTCATTGGAATCGACGTTAACTCCAAGATCTTTGATGATTCCAGAGTCCACACCATATACCCAGCCATGGATGAATAGCTCCTGTTTTACATTCCAAGCATTTTGGACGATGGAGGTTTTGGCAAGACCATAGACTTGCTCCACCACGTTTAATTCTACAAATCGATTGAATTTCTGAGTATCATCTTCGATGCTATCGAGTTCTATATGATGAAATCGATATACATCTTTGATATGCCGAATCCAATTGTCCACGATACCATAAGATCCTGAACCCATTGCAGCACGTACTCCTCCACAGCCGTAATGCCCACAGACGATGATGTGTTTTACTTTCAAGACATTGACTGCATAATCGAGTACACTCAGCATGTTCATATCAGTATGCACTACCATATTGGCAATATTGCGATGCACAAAAACCTCTCCGGGCTGAGCACCGATGATCTCATTGGCAGGAACTCGGCTATCTGCGCACCCAATCCAGAGAAGAGGCGGCTGCTGGCCTTTTGCTAGTTTGTTGAAGAAATCAGGGTCTAATGCTAGTTTTGAAGCTACCCAGTCTTTGTTGTTTTCCAACAGTTGGTTATAATATACTTTATTCATTTTTATTAATTGTTTAAGGTGCACTGACTGGAGTATTTCAACCGAAGAAAGCGCTATAGCTTTCTGGATTTTCAACCACTCCTTTATCAGAAATTAATTTGACATGTATGTTTCGATTTTTAGCTTGGGCTACAAAATCTTCTAAAATTTCAATTATATCATAGTTAAGATGAATCGTTTTACGCACATCCAGTTCCAGATAGGTTCCTTCTGGTAAATTACTTAGCTCCCGCTGAATTGCTCCTTTGTTTAGAAATGACAATTCCTCTGACAGAGTCATGTACACATGATTTCCAGATTTAGCTTCGTCTTTTACAATGTGCATAAAGTGCGAATTCTTATAGTTTTCGATCAAAATGACCATTAAAGAAATAGCCATTCCCAATCCTATTCCAACTAGGATATCTGTAAAAACCACCCCTATTACCGTCACAATAAAAGGCAAAAACTGAGATCTACCCAATTTGAACATCCTCATAAACAGCTCTGGATTTGCCAATTTATAGCCTACCATCAACAACACCGCAGCCAAAACAGCCAAAGGAATCTTGTTTAGCAAACTTGGAATCAAGATAATGGATAACAAAAGCAACAAACCATGAGAAATCGTGGAAAGTTTGGTCTTTCCTCCAGATTGGGCGTTGGCAGAAGATCTCACAATCACCTGAGTAACAGGAATACCTCCTATCAGACCTGAAAGGATATTTCCCGTTCCTTGTGCAAATAGCTCTCGATTGGTTGGGGTCACTCTTTTTTCAGAATCAAGCTTATCTGTAGCCTCTACCGATAGTAAGGTCTCCAAACTCGCAACCACCGCCAAGGTAACCGCCACCGTCCACACTTCTACACTAGTAATTGCTCCAAAATTGGGAAGTGTAAATTGGCCAATAAACATATCCAGGTTCTCAGGAACAGGAACATTCACTAGATGCGAAGCTTGAATGAAGAAAATTGAACTCTCGGGAATGAAACCTTGAAAGATCAAGCCAACAACCACCGCAACCAAGGGTCCTGGTACTAATTGGAAAACACGGTGCTTTTTGCTTAGCACTTTTTCCCAAAGAATCAGGATACCCAAAGAAATAATCGAAAGCGTGATCGCTCCTTCGGAAATTGAATTCATAATCGACGAAAATGCCGTGAATGTATTTTCCCCATCGGGCTGAAGGAAATTTTCATCTCCTTCAAAATCAGAATCGTGCCCAAATGCATGAGGAATTTGCTTCAAAACGATGATTATACCGATCGCTGCCAACATTCCTTTAATGACTGCACTTGGAAAATAATATCCAATCACTCCCGCCTTCAATACACCAAGTACAATCTGGATGACTCCTGCCAAAATCACAGCCAAAAGGAAGTTTTCAAAACTTCCCAAAGTACCAATTGCGGTCAAAACGATCACTGCCAAGCCAGCCGCAGGACCACTCACGCCAATAGCGGATCCACTAATCATGCCCACTACTACGCCGCCGATAATACCAGCAATCAATCCTGAAAAGAGAGGGGCCCCACTCGCAAGAGCTATTCCCAAACAAAGTGGCAGCGCCACAAAAAACACGACAATACTAGCTGACAAATCCTTGCCAACATGCTTAAATGAAGGATTCATAAGTAAATTTTAAATGAATTTAAATTGGCTTAGGAAACTCCTAAGAAGATAATCACTAGGAAAATCTTGAAAAATCTGGAGGAGGAAGGGGTATCTCCTGTTCATAAACGGAAAAAATTGCGGAATTTTCGCAAAAATAAACTTGGACTGGAATCTTGAAACCTTGTGTAAAAAACCTGAAGTCAGGTATCACAAAATCAATTTTTTTGGTCATTTCCTCTTCCTGAACCTCTTGAAGGGGTTCGGTTTCTACCAACTCACTAGCCATCAACAACAGTGGGGCATAGTAGGTACAAGCAATCAAATTGACTGCCATCAAAAAACTTAAGATTATGACGAAACGGTTCAAGATTGTGAAAATAAGAAAAGCTAATTAACCAAATGAATTTGACAAATTTATACTTTGAGACGCTTTTGAAGTAGGAAAAGTTCAAAACTCTCAAAAAAAAAAATGGAAGTGTCTGATTTTTAATCAATCTCATCCTCTAAAAAAAAAAAATGAGGCTTTTCGTATTCTGGAAAACTTGTTCCGTTGAGCTACCACAAAAACTAAGTAATCCTCTTCCTTATATGATTATCCGAAATCATGTAAGTATGGATAAATAAATTTCCTACTTTTCAACTTAAATCACAATCCTTTTTCAGAATGATTACAAGAAATTTCCAATCATCAGTCCCTTTACAGTTAGAATCAGGTGAGATTTTGGAGGATTTCACGGTGGCCTACACCACCTATGGGAATCTTAATGCAAATGGGTCAAATGTGATTTGGGCTGTGCATGCGCTTACAGGCGATGGGCAGGTAGCCGATTGGTGGAAAGGTTTGGTTGGAGAGAATGCGCTCTACAATTTTTCCTCCCATTTCATCATCTGTGCCAACCTGATCGGTAGTGGCTATGGATCAAGCAATGCACTAAGTGAAAATCCAGCAACAGGTACCCCCTATTTTTACAGTTTCCCGACACTTAGCACACGGGACCTGGCTCAAAGTCTGGAAATGCTTCGACAGCATTTGAAAATTGAACAGATTCATACGCTAATCGGTGGCTCTCTAGGGGGACAGGTTGCTTTGGAATGGGCCTACACTTTAGGTGAAAGACTTCAGCATGCCATAATTATTGCATCAACTGCAAAAACATCCCCTTGGGTCATTGGTTTTAATGAGGCACAACGCATGGCCATCGCTGCAGATAGTAGCTGGGGGCAAGAGCATCAAGATGCTGGCAAGAAGGGACTAGAAGCGGCTCGAGCCATTGCGATGCTCAGCTACAGAAATCCTTCCGACATCAATGCCAAACAGCAAGAATCAGAGGAGAAATTAGATGGGTTTTTAGCTTCTTCCTACCTCAGGTATCAAGGTTCCAAACTAGCAAAACGATTTCAGGCATTCTCCTACTGGACGCTCACCAAAGCCATGGACAGCCATGACATAGGAAGAGGTCGTGGTGGTGTTGAAATTGCCCTCAAATCAATCCAGGCTCGAGTATTTGCTGTAGGTGTTAATTCTGATCTCCTTTTCCTTGCCGACGAAGCACGGTTTTTGAGCCAGGCGGTACCCTCTGGAAGATATGGTGAAATTGTATCAAAAGCAGGTCACGATGCCTTTTTGATTGAATTTACACAGCTTACAAGCCTGATTGAAAAATTTTACCGCAGCTAATCAATAGCAGTTAGAACCCCATATTAGGGTCTCGCCTTGGTCCACTCCACAGTTCGACCCATCAGGGAAAAACCAATGTACCCTTTTACCTCAAGGACTTCTTTGGATTTTAATGTTAATTGGCAGGAGTATGTTTTACCAGTTTTTGGATCATAGATTGTCCCATCTTCCCACATCCCAGAATCAAATTTCAAGCCCTCCAAAAGATTCAAGCCCATCAAGGGGCGGGATTTAAGTTTGGGATCGGGATTGAACTTATCTACGCCTGGTTTACCTCCTGGATTTGGATCTTTCAACCAAGCAATTTTACCAATAAAGGCAGATCCTTTCTTCAAAATTTCAACTTTTGCTGTTTTTTCAGTGTTGTACCAAATGCCTATGATTGCATTTTCAGATTGAGCTTTCACAAGAATAGAACTGAAAAAGAAAAGTAAGAAAAGCGTGGAGATCAGGGATACTTTTTTCATTTGTTTTAGTTTTATACAATACTAATTGGGATGGATTTTGTTTGTGTAGTTGTGATTATGAATAATTTCTATGGGCTCAATAGCTTTTGATTGTAAGGGATTGGAATTAGCCTTATTGCCCGAAAAGGCAGTTTGGATAGATTCTTTGAGCGTTTTATTGATTGCTGACCTTCATTTTGGAAAAGCATCCCACTTTCGTAAATCTGGGATTCCAATCCCTGAAAAAGTACATGACCAGGATTACATCCAGCTGAAAAGCTTAATTTCCAGGTATTCCCCAGAGCATGTTTATTTTTTGGGAGATTTATTTCACAGCAGTTGGAATGAGCAATGGGAAAACTTACTTCTTTTTTTGGGACAGTTTCCAAACTCAACATTTCATTTGGTTGTTGGTAACCATGATATTTTAGCCAAAGAAAAATATCAAGATCCTAGGCTCCAAGTACATCCGAATCAAATAGTTTTAGGATCGCTGCTTCTCTCCCATGAACCAACTCCCCCACCTGCAGGTTTACTTACTATTTGTGGCCATATACATCCCGGAATTTTACTCAAAGGAAGAGCAAAGCAACGGGTTCGTATCCCATGCTTCCACTATTCTGAAAATGTGCTGATACTACCATGCTTTGGGAATTTTACTGGCCTTTCCTTAATTAAAGGAGAAAAAAATGATTTCATATGGGGAATTACTGAAGATAAACTTATTCCCATCCTTTCTCCACCCGTTATTGGGTAAATCGCCTAAGCTTTTCTATTTTTGACTAGAATTTGATATTTCATGGCTAATCCAGCAAAAGCAAAAAAACAACTTGGGTATTTTAAGTTTGGTAGCGTCCTTTTTAGCACGACTTTATCGCTTTTTATCGTGGGCCTTTTTGGAATAATTTTGATTCAAGCGAGTTCCCTCACCAAAATGATTCGTGAGAATATTGAGATTCAGGTTTTCCTAGATAAGGAGTTAAGCCAAAAGCAGCTTACAGATTTACGTAAGAATTTGGCAGAAAGACCTTTTGTGCTACGCACGGAAGATAGCCTATACTTACGGTTCATCTCAAATAAAGAAGCTGCGGAAACTTTTATCAAAAATACAGGAGAAGATTTTACCGAATTTTTAGAGGATAATCCCCTCCGAGATAGCTATGTGTTTTCGGTTTCTGAAGAGTTTCAAAGTTCCGAACAGCTTACCTTAATCGCAAAAGAGCTGGAAACTCAGCCTGGAGTATTTGAAGTGTCTTATATGACTGATTTGGTGGATTCAATCAATAAAAATCTATTTAAAGTATCCTTAATTATGGGAGGATTTATTCTGATTCTCATTGTGACGGTGATCATGCTCATTAATAATACGATCCGTTTGGCTCTATTTTCCCAACGTTTTTTGATACGATCCATGCAACTGGTTGGGGCAACTCGAGGATTTATCCGAAAGCCATTCCTTATTCGAGCCTTCATTTTTGGGATTTTGGCTGGGGTTTTAGCCTCAGGAATTCTTTATGCACTTCTAGAATATACTAAAGGAAATATTGAGGGATTTGCTTCCCTACAGAATACTGAACTTATGCTTCTTCTATTTGCAGGATTGATAATCACCGGTGGTTGCTTATCTGGAATCAGTACCTTACGTTCGGTGAACAAATACTTAAACATGTCCTTGGACGAACTTTATTAACTCATGAGCAATACTTCATTTCCTTTTTCTAAAAAAAATTACCGTCTCCTATTCCTAGGTATGGGATTGATTGTCTTGGGTTTTGTCATCATGGGCATGGATTCTACACCTCACGGCAATGGGTTTATGGGTCTTACTTTAGGGCCTATTATCACCTTTTCTGGCTTTATTCTTGAGTTTTACGCCATTTTTGCAAAGTCTCCAAAATCTTAATTTCCAAATTCTCAGCTAAGGCAATTCCTTACCCATGCAGCAAGAAGCTTACGGAGAAGTTTTTTTAATCAACAAACCTTTGGAATGGACTTCCTTTGATGTGGTTAAAAAAGTCAGAAATACCTTGCGCATCAAAAAAGTAGGTCATGCAGGTACACTTGACCCCTTGGCAACTGGCCTTCTGATTGTTTGTGCAGGCAAAATGACCAAGCAAATTGAGGGATTCATGGGACAGGAAAAAGAGTATACTGGAACATTTGTGCTCGGCTCCACTACAGAATCTTTTGATCTTGAAAAACCCATCATTCCAGTAGCCGATCCCTCTTCCATAACCTTGGAACAAGTGCAAGCGGCTATTCAGCAACTCACGGGCAACATCTTACAGATCCCTCCAATGCATTCCGCAATTAAAGTGGATGGGAAGCGAGTGTATGCTTCTGCACGATTGGGAATTGAAGTGAAAATGGAGCCAAGACCAGTAGAGGTTCGAGAATTTGAACTTACAGGATTTGAAAATTCCGAGGTAAGCTTTCGCATAAGCTGTTCCAAAGGAACCTATATCCGCAGTTTGGCTAGAGATTTAGGGGAACTACTAGGTGTAGGTGCCTACTTAAAATCCTTGTGTAGAACACGCATTGGCAATCATTCTTTGACAGATGCCCATGAAGTGTCTCAATTGGTTGAAGAAATTAAATCTAGGCACAATGAAAATCTACCAGGGGTTAACTGATTTTCATCCACCAAAAAATCCTGTGGTTACCTCAGGAACCTTTGATGGGCTGCATTTGGGCCATCAAAAAATCTTGAATAGACTTCAAGAACTTGCTAAAAGCAAGGGAGGAGAAACCGTAATCCTCACCTATTGGCCACATCCCAGGTTAGTTTTACAGCCAAACAATAAAAGCCTCCGGCTCCTATCCACTTTTTCGGAAAAAATCAGCCAATTAAAGGAGATGGGGATCGATCGTTTAATTATTCTTCCGTTCACAGAGGAGTTTTCTCAAATGAGTTCTGAAGAATTCATTGGAAAGATTTTAGTTGACAAAATTCAAACCAAAACATTGGTAATTGGCTATGACCATAAGTTTGGGAAAAATAGAGAAGGTAGCTTTGAGTATCTCCAAAGCCACAGCCATCTTTACGGTTTTGAACTAGAGGAAATTTCAAGACAGGATGTCGATGAATTGGGCGTTTCGAGCACCAAAATCAGAATTGCCTTGTCCGAAGGCGATATTCATACTGCCAGTAAATATCTAGGAAGATCTTACAGCCTCAGTGGTCTAGTGGTACAGGGGCAACAAATTGGAAGATCGATAGGATTTCCTACCGCCAATATTCAAGTAGAAGATCAATACAAACTTCTTCCTCGGGATGGCGCCTATGCAGTAAATGTAGAAGTCAATGGCCACCGATACAAAGCCATGTTAAATATTGGAGATCGACCTACTGTTGATGGGGATAAAAAGACCATTGAAGCACATTTGATTGATTATCAAGGGGACTTATACGGGCTAGAACTTACAATTTTCTTCGAAGCATTTTTAAGAGCAGAAAAAAGGTTTGCTAGTTTGGAAGCTCTCAAAAACCAGTTGATGATAGACCGAGAACAAGCTATCTTTAGCTTAGAAAAATAATGCAATGATCGATAAAACAGTTAAGAATGTAGCCGATGCAGTAAAGGATATTCAGGATGGGGCCACACTAATGATGGGGGGCTTTGGATTGAGTGGAATACCTGAAAATTGTATTGCTGCCATTCTAAAAAGAAAAATTCAAAACCTAACTGTAATTTCGAATAATGCTGGTGTTGATGATTTTGGAATTGGTCTTTTCCTCAATCAGAAAATGGTCAAAAAAATGATCTCGAGCTATGTCGGAGAAAACGATGAATTTGAGCGACAGCTTTTATCGGGTGAATTGGAGGTAGAACTTCTCCCTCAGGGTACCCTTGCTGAACGAATTCGAGCAGGTGGTGCAGGAATACCCGCATTTTTTACCCCTGCGGGCGTAGGTACTGAGGTAGCAGTAGGTAAGGAAGTTCGTGAGTTTAACGGAAAGTTGTACCTCATGGAACTTGCTTTAGAAGCTGATTTTGCTTTGGTGAAGGCCTGGAAAGGAGATACTGCAGGGAATTTAATTTTTAAGGGAACCGCTAGAAACTTTAATCCCTTGATGGCAACTGCAGGAAAAATCACGATCGCGGAGGTGGAAGAACTGGTTCCTGCCGGAAGTCTAGATCCAAATCAGATCCATACGCCGGGGATTTATGTCCAACGGATATTCCAAGGGAATTCTTACGAGAAGCGAATTGAGCAACGGACGGTTTCTAGTTAACAATCGAACCACATTCCGATAGCTTAGATCATTAACGCAAACTTTTCTAAACCCATGTTAACCAAAGAACAAATTGCCAAAAGAATTGCTCAAGAAGTTGAACATGGGCAGTATATCAATCTGGGGATTGGAATTCCAACTCTAGTGGCAAATTACATACCCGCCCACCTAGATGTCGTGCTACAATCAGAAAATGGGCTTTTAGGGATTGGTCCTTTTCCAAAGGAAACTGAGGTAGATCCAGATTTAATTAATGCGGGAAAACAAACCATTACCATGCTACCTGGGTCAGCAGTATTTGATTCAGCCCAATCCTTTGCCATGATCCGTGGAGGCCATGTACATTTAACGATTCTAGGTGCTATGGAAGTTTCTGAGCATGGAGATATCGCCAACTGGAAGGTACCAGGGAAAATGGTGAAAGGCATGGGTGGAGCAATGGATTTAGTGGCTTCAGCCAAAAATATTATCGTGGCTATGCAACATTGTTCTAAAGATGGTCATTCCAAGTTATTGCCCACTTGCTCCCTCCCACTTACAGGCATTCGTTGTGTTAAAAAAATAGTCACTGACCTAGCTGTATTGGAAATTGATCCAGAAGGCGGCTTTATTCTAAAAGAACGAGCACCCAATGTTTCAGTAGACGAGATCAAATCCAAAACCGCAGGTAAACTGATTATTTTGGGCGAAGTTCCTGAAATGCAATTCGATTAAATCAAACCAACTTAAAGGCAGAAAATAAATTAGTTCAACCCATGAAAAAATCGGAAATCAAATTTCAAATTGAATTAGATGGCACAAACCTCCCAAAAACTATCCTTTGGGATGCTTCTGACAAGGAAGGAGAAGGAGTCGAAGCCACCAAAAGCATTAGTTTGAATGTTTGGGACAATTTGAATCATTCCACCCTACGAATTGATCTATGGACAGATGAGATGTCTGTGGTAGAGATGAAGCGATTTTACATCGATATTCTAGGAGGAATGGCACAAACCATTTTAAATAGCACCGGTGATGAGTACATGTCAGAAGAAATCAAAGGCCTCTGTGATCGACTAGTAAAGCATGTGAATGTAGAAAATAAAAAAAATCTTTAAATGCCTAATCAAGGCAACAGATAGTCTTTATGGGTTTTCTTTACTCACTTTTAATACTAATTCAATATTATTGATTTTATAAAATATCGAGAGTATTTTAAATAATATTTAAATTTTATATCAAAAAATATATATTTAACAGTTTAACGGGTATTTCATTAAAATTATTTAAAATTAATGGTTTTTAGGTTTTGTTTTTTTTTAGTATAAAACGATAGAAAATTACCTTTTTACTATAAATTTCGAGTAATTGAATTGAATTCACCTTAATTCTAAAACCATCTTAACTATTTTACAAAATTAGCCTATGAAAAATTTTACCAGAAAAATCTGGAGTTCAGTGCTCTCCATGGCATTGTTCCTTACTTTGGGAACTACCATTGCACTAGCTCAGACTACCATCTCCGGTACAGTCACGGATGCTGACACAAAGGAAACTTTGGTAGGGGTAAACATCCTCGTGAAAGGAAAAGTTATTGGAACCATTACTGACCTATCCGGCAAATTTACTCTTAATGTAAATCAAGCTCCTCCCTTCACCTTGGTGTTTTCCATGGTTGGGTTCGGATCTAAAGAAGTGGAGGTCACAGGAGGAGTTTCCAACTTGGCTGTAGAACTTGCTGAAGTGACCATTTTAGGACAAGAAGTAGTAGTATCTGCATCAAGAGTAGAGGAAAGCATTCTTAGATCTCCAGTTTCTGTAGAAAAGATGGATATTATCGCTATTAGAGATGTTCCTCAGGCAAGTTTCTACGACGCCCTCAACAACATGAAAGGCGTAGAAATGAGCACTCAGTCCTTGACTTTCAAATCGTTCAACACGAGAGGTTTCAATGCCAATGGTAACGTGAGAACGGTTCAACTGATCGATGGAATGGACAACCAGGCTCCTGGTTTGAACTTCTCTGTAGGTAACATTGTAGGTATTTCTGAATTGGATTTGGAAAGCGTGGAATTGCTTCCTGGTGCAGCTTCTGCATTGTATGGACCAAACGCAATCAATGGTATCCTATTGATGAATTCAAAAAATCCTTTCCAATACCAAGGACTTTCTGCCAATGTAAGAACTGGTATAATGGACCAAAAAGATAGAACTAATCCAGCAACTGGATTTTATGACTTTAGCATGCGTTATGCCAAAGC
>CAMBMU010000080.1 GCA_945868725.1 Spirosoma fluviale | reverse complement strand
CTCGCGGATCGCATCTCGATAAAACAATTTTAAGTCAACAAGAACCTGGTCATTTCTGCTTCTTCCACTATGAAGCTTTTTACCGACATCTCCATAGCGCTGGGTAAGGAGCAATTCCACCTGTGAGTGCACATCCTCTACACCTGGTTCAATGACAAACTTTCCCTGTTTTATTTCTTCGTAAATCTCCTTTAAACCCTGTTGAAGTATCACATTCTCTTCAGCAGTCAATAAATCTATACTTTCCAGCATTGCAGCGTGTGCCATAGACCCCAACACATCGTAGGGAGCTAATAGCAGATCAAATTCAGGATCTCTTCCAACCGTAAATTGCTCTACTTCCTTTTTGCTGCTGCTGGTTTTTTGCCAAAGTTTCATTGCGTATGCTTCGTTTGGAGGTAAAGGCTTGCGTAATTTTCAAGAATTGAAATGTAAGTTGAGATGCTTTCTTCTAATTCGGTAACAAAGATAAATTCATCTGCGGTATGGGAGCGGGCCGAATCTCCAGGGCCAATTTTTGCGGAGGGGTAGGGGATTAATGCCTGATCGGATAGGGTAGGGCTTCCAAACTTTTCCAAACCCATATGGATTGCTACTTGCTGCAAAAGATGCCCTTCAGGTAAGTTGGAGGACCTTAATCGCATAGATCTTGGAACTAATTCAGCTGTTAGCACTGAGTTCAACTCCTCCAAAACCTCCTCATGTGTATACAATTCGTTTATCCGAACATCCAATACGTAACGACACAACTCAGGTACCGTATTGTGCTGTTCTCCGGCATGAATTACGGTACAAGAAACCTTGCTAGGACCTAGAAAAGGGGATATTTTTTGAAATTTGAAATTTTTCACCTTCTCCAAATCGCTTAAAGCCAAATAAATCGCATTGATTCCTTCTTCTCTGGCAGCATGCCCTGCTTTGCCTTTAACAGTTCCCTCGAGTACTAAAAGGCCTTTTTCTGCTACTGCCAGTTTCATTTGAGTTGGCTCACCTACCAGCACGAGGTCAGCAGGTGGAAGGATCGAAATTAGACTTGAGATGCCTTCGAGACCAGAAATCTCTTCTTCTGCCGAGGCAATAAGCAACAAGTTGAAGGGAAAATCTTTTTCCATGAAGTTACAGAAAGTTGCAATCAGCGCAACCAAAGGTCCACCTGCATCATTGGAACCCAGTCCGAAGAGTTTTCCCTCTTGGTCTATAGCTGTAAATGGATCTTTAGTGTAGCCTGTGTTCGGTTGTACGGTGTCGTGGTGGGAATTCAGCCAAATGGTGGGGCGCTGCTCTTCAAAAGGGGTTAAAAAGGCCCAAACATTATTTCCTTGGCGTTGGGGAACAATTCCTTTTTTTATTAAAAAATTGGCGATTGCATCCGCTGTTCCTCCTTCATCCTTCGAAAAAGAAGGGATTGAAATTAACTGCTTTAGTAAAGCGATGGCTTCAGCTTTCAGTTCCTCCATCAATATAATTCGTAACGTTGTCTTTCGATAATGGTGCCCGCTTTCTTCCCTTTAACCGCCATTAGTAAATTTTCAGCTTTACCTATCCAGACGCGCTGAACTCCTTGTTTTAGGGCTTCAAAGGCATTGTCTAGTTTTGGAATCATACCCGAATGAATCACATTCTCTTTACGCAGCTCTTTGTAAATGTCTTCGTTGATCAGTGGGATGATGGATTGTTCATTTTTTTCATCTATCAATACCCCAGATTTATTGAAACAGAAATAAAGATCTACCGGATACTCTTTGGCAAGACTTGTGGCAATGGCAGAAGCGATTGAATCTGCATTTGTATTGAGTAGCTGCCCTTTTTTATCATGTGTAATCGCATTCACTACAGGTGTGAGTCCAGCTTGTAGGAGTTGCTGTAGAAGTGCAGTATTCACTTCTTTGATGTCACCGACAAACCCAAAATCGATCTCCTTGACAGGTCGCTTTGTAGATCGAATTAAATTACCGTCTACGCCACTCATTCCCAATGCATTTACTTTTAATGCCTGCAACTTGGCCACCACACTTTTACTGATTAATCCAGCGTAGACCATGGTTACAATATCAAGGGTATCCTTATCAGTAATTCGGCGACCATCCACCATTTCTGGCATGATCCCCATGCTTTCACCAAATCGGGTAGCCATGACGCCACCACCATGTACCAGGATTTTAAAGCCTGGAACTTTGGCAAAAATGCTCAGAAACTCATCCAGTTTTTCTGGATAGTCAATTACATTTCCTCCGATTTTGATGATAGAGATTTTCATAGGCCCCTTAAATTAACAAAATTACTCCAAAAGTTTGCTTAGGACTGCCTGTGCAGCAAAGATTCGATTGAAGGCCTGTTGCTGTACCAAGGATCGTGAGCCATCCAGGATTTCATCCGACAACTCCACATTTCTTCGTACGGGAAGACAATGCATGACCTTGGCTTCTGGAGCATGTTTCAGGTGAGCCTCTGTAAGCATCCATCGTTCATCCGTACACAGAATTTTTCCATAATCATTGAATGCTGACCAATTTTTAACATACACAAAATCAGCTCCTTGTAATGCTTCACTTTGATTATTGGTTATTCTAGAGCCTTGAGTAAATTCTGGATCCAATTCATACCCCTCTGGGTGGCAGATGGTCAGGTCATGGCCCAGGCCCAAGGTCCACTCGGCGAAACTATTGGCCACAGCATGTGGAATAGCTTTGATATGTGGTGCCCAGGTAAGGACTACTTTGGGTCTTTTTTTACCCTTAGCTAATTCTTGAATGGTGAGCTGGTCGGCCAAACTTTGTAGGGGATGACGAATGGCGGATTCCAAACTGACCACAGGGATGCCACTGTACTTGATAAATTGATTCAAAACGAAGTCGGTCACATCCTCTTCCTTTTGCGTTAACGAAGGAAAGGCACGAAGGGCTAAAATATCAAAATAGGAGCCCAACACCCCAGCAGCATCTTTGATGTGCTCCACAGTACCCTTGTTCATGATTGCGCCATCTTGCAACTCTAAGGCCCAACCTTCCTTGTCCATATTGAGTACGATGGTTTCCATCCCTAGCTGCTGAGCAGCGATTTGTGTAGAGACCCGCGTACGAAGTGAAGGGTTTAAAAATATGCAGCCAACCCGTTTTCCTGTTCCTTTTTTAGCATCTAGGATCGGGTTTGCTTTGTATGTTGCTGCCAGATCAATCAATTCCTGACCGAGTTCTCTAGATTCAAATTGGATAAAATGCTCCATGGTAGGGAAATTTTAGTGAATTTAGCTTGCCAAGACTTCTTTTAAAGCGATTACAAAGGAATGCAGCTGATTCCAGTCAACTGACAATGGCGGGAGGAGACGTATCGTTTCCTTTCCTGCTGCAGAGCCGGTAAATATCTTGTATTTGGATACCAAAAGGGAACGGATGGGTCCTGCGTCTTGATTGAGGTCTAAACCGATCATCAAGCCTTTGCCTCGTACTGCCACCACTCCAGGAATGGTTCGAAGTTCGGCCATCAGTCGTTCACCTAATTCTAGGGCTTTTTGCTGCAATCGTTCTGCTTCCAATACCTCCAATACCGCAAGGCCTGCAGCACAAGCGAGATGATTGCCCCCAAAGGTGGTTCCTAGAAGCCCATAGCTTGCCTTGAATTCTGGTGACAGCAAAAGCCCACCGATTGGGAATCCATTTCCCATGCCTTTTGCAATGGTAATCAGATCAGGGTAAAGCCCATCCACCCACTGGTGAGCAAAAAATCGTCCAGTCCGGCCATAGCCAGACTGTACCTCATCTAGGATGAGTTTCGCCTCGTACTTTTTTGCAAGTTGATACAGTCCGAGTAAAAAATCTGGGTTAGGCACTTGAATACCCCCCACGCCTTGGATTCCTTCGATGATGATTCCAGCAATGGTATTGGTGGACAGCAAAGCTTCCACGCCAGCCAAATCTCCGAGCTGTATGAAGTGAAAATCTTCTCGAGCGTTGCAAGGAGCAATCAACTTCGGATTGTCGGTCAAGGCCACTGCACCTGAGGTACGTCCATGAAAAGATCCTTTAAAGGCAATGAAACCGGATTTCTTGGTGACAAAAGAAGCCATCTTGATCGCGTTTTCAATGGCCTCAGCACCTGAATTGATTAAAAAAAGCTGGTAGGAGTGTAGGCAAGAGAGCTCGGCAAGTTTGTTGGCCAATTGTTGCTGCAGCGGGATCTGTATGGAGTTGGAATAAAAGCCGAGCTGATTGACCTGCTCGGTAATTCGCTGCACGTAGTGTGGGTGACTATGCCCAATGGAAATAACCGCATGGCCTCCGTACAGGTCTAGGTATTCTTGGCCCTGATCATCCCAAAGTGTGCACCCCAATGCTTTGACCGGGGTAACTGGAATAAGGGGGTAAACGTCAAATAAATTCATTTTTCACAAGCGTTGAAGTGACCAAAGGGCTATGTTTTCTTTGTTTTTTGACTTAATGCTCAAAAAGCTATTGATTTTAAGTTGAGACCCATTTTCTCATCCAAACCAAAGGCTAGGTTGAAGTTTTGAACGGCCTGTCCAGATGCGCCTTTCAATAGGTTGTCCAAAGCTGAATACACCACTAGCTGCCCCTTTTCTACTTGAAGGTAGAGGAGGCACTTGTTGGTATTGACGACCTGTTTTAGATCGAGTTCCTGACTAGAAATGTGCGTAAATGCCGATCCCGCATAAAACTGGCTATAGGCTTCCACCGCTTCTTCCTGTGTTCCGCTAAAGGGAAAATAGGCTGTAATCCAGATCCCCCTTGTGAAATTACCTCGGTAGGGGACAAAAAACACCTCTGGATTTACTTCCGGATTTAATTGCTGGAATGTCTGTTTGATTTCTGTGAGGTGCTGGTGCGTAAAAAGCTTGTACACCGATACATTCGAGGTTCTGTAGCTAAAATGAGAAGTTTCGGTTAAACTTTTTCCAGCTCCTGTTGAACCCGTAATGCCAGTTACGTGTACTGCTCCCTGAATCCAACCCTGTTTGATTGCAGGAGCAAGTGCCAGTTGGATACCGGTCGCAAAGCACCCGGGGTTGGCAATACGGGTTGCCTTGCTAATTTTTTTGGTGTTTACCTCGGGTAGCCCATACACAAATCCTGCTGACTCATCTCTAAAATCAGTAGACAAGTCAATGATCACGGTAGTATCCGGAAAGGAATGCTGTTTGAGAAATGTGGAAGCTTCCCCATGGGGCAAGCACAAAAAAACTGCATCAAGGCCTGAATTGGGCACAATGTCAGTGAATTGGAGGTCGCAATCACCCACTAAATCTCCATGAAGCTGATCAACTCGCTTTCCTTTTTGGCTCTTGGAATGGAGACATACCAGTTCGCAGGCAGGATGATGCACCAAAAGGCGAACCAGTTCCCCACCGGTGTAACCAGCCGCACCGATTACCGCTGTTTTTACCTTAGTCATTTCCGTTTTTTACCTTGTGAAAGATCGCAGTTTGGTTACCCAAAATTCGTGTGAATCCTTTTACATCGTCTCCCGTATAGCCTTTGTTCATTTCTCCGTAGGAACCGAATTTGGCGGACATCAGGTCATGATCGGATGTAATTCCTAATAAAGTAAACCGGTAAGGTTGCAGCAATACACGAACTTCTCCCGAAACCTGCTCCTGCGTACTTTCAAGAAAAGTCTCAAAATTTCGCATTACAGGATCCAAGAAATGGCCTTCGTGGAGATGGTTTCCGTAAAATTCGGCTACCTGCTTTTTCCAATAGGCCTGCCACTTGGTCAAGGTATGCTTTTCGAGCAATTGATGCGCTTTGATTAAAATTACAGGAGCAGCTGCTTCAAAGCCTACACGACCTTTAATTCCGATGATGGTGTCTCCTACATGGATATCACGTCCAATTCCGAATGGTGCCGCAAGGGATTGCAGTTTCAAAATTGCATCGACTGAACTGGAATAGAATACTCCATCCACCCCTTTGATCTGACCTTGAACGAAAGTCAATTTTACTTCTTTCGGCTCATGTTCTGTCACAGGAGTAGGCCAAGCTGATTCCGGAAGATAATCCGAAGAGGTAAGTGTTTCTTTACCACCTACAGAAGTACCCCAAATTCCTTTGTTCACCGAATAGGCAGCTTTCTCAAAATTCATGGATACCCCATGCTTTTTGAGGTAGTCAATTTCGGCCTGTCTACTAAGCTTAAGGTCACGAATAGGAGTGATGATTTCCACTTCAGGAGCAAGGATTTGAAAAATCATGTCAAATCGAACCTGATCATTTCCTGCACCAGTAGAGCCATGGGCTACGGCCTGCGCTCCAATGGACTTCGCATATTCCGCGATGGATTTGGCTTGTACGATGCGCTCTGCCGAAACTGAGAGGGGATAGGTATCATTTTTGAGCACATTTCCATAGACTAGGTAGCGGATCACCGACTGGTAGTAGTCCTGAACCACATCTAAAATCAGAAAGGAAGCAACTCCTAAAGCATGCGCTCGCTCTTCAATGTCTTGAAGTTCTTTGGCTGAGAATCCTCCCGTATTCACTAAAACAGCATGAATTTCATACCCCAAATCTTTGGAGAGGTGAAGTGCACAAAAGGTAGTGTCTAATCCACCACTATAAGCTAATACTACTTTTTTCATGAGGTCATCAGTTGAAGGCGTTCAAAAGAATAGAAGTTAAACTATTCAGTTGATTCGCATCCTGTTTAGTTATTTCTTCTTTGAATTTGGATCGTAAAGCATGGCCGTACAGAGACAGTTTTGTCTGTTTTTTGACATCAGAATTTCAAAATTGACACAGCTTTGACAGCCTTTCCAAAATTCCTCGTCATCAGTCAGTGCGGAGTAGGAAACCGGGATATATCCCAACTCAGAATTGATTTTCATTACCGCTGCGCCTGTCGTCAATCCGAAAATGTTTGAATCAGGGAATTTAGTCCGACTAAGTTTGAATACTTCCTGCTTAATCTTTCGCGCCAAACCATACTGACGGTAGTCGGGAGCGACAATCAAGCCAGAATTCGCTACAAATTTTCCATGTCCCCAGGCTTCAATGTAGCAGAACCCTGCCCATTTCCCTTCATTGGTCAAAGCAATCACTGCTTTTCCCTCGTCCATTTTTGCTTCCAAATAGGAGGGACTTCGTTTGGCAATCCCTGTTCCTCTCGCTTTTGCAGAGTCTTCCATCTCTGCTGCGATTTGGTTGGCATAAACTTTATGTGTGCTGTCGGCTACTTGAATACGGAATGTTAATTCTTCCATTGCTTAGTTTTTTAATTGCATTCCTATTGGGGATGGTGCAAGTAAATTGATTTAAATAGGATAGGGGTGTGCTAGTGGTGCTTTCCACATAGGAATGCAAGATGGACATAGGGTTAAACCCTAAGGGACTGCCTCAAGCGTGCAGCTAAAAAAGTAGTGGACACCAACGAACCTCCTGCCTTTGTCGAAGACAACAGTAGCAAATAGGCCATGCACGTTTGATTATCCATAATTTGAGGCTGCAAATGTTGTATCTATAGCAATGAATTGCAAGTGTTTATATTAATAATTTATGCAAATCCCTATTTTTTTTAGCAATTCATAAAAAAAGGGGCTAATCCACTCGTGATTAGCCCCCTTCTTCAATTTTTCTAGGATTTATTGCGCCATTTCTTTCAAGGCTGCTACCAGCACATCGCAATCAGCAGTACTGGTGTAAATGTTTGGACTGACACGCACACCCTGAACTCCGGCACCATCGATTGGAGCTGTAAATATCTTGTATTTGTCCATCAGTATTTTCCCCATATCTGTGGGACTGTACTTTTCTACCCAGACATTTCCAATACCACAGCATCGAGCAGGATCCTCTGGCGTATTTACTCGAATGCCTGGCACATTTCGCACTTGATCTGACCAGTACTTTTGGATAAACCGAAGTCGATCTTCTTTTCGCTTGGAACCAATTTTCTCTTGAAAAGCAATGGAGTCCAGCACGGTCAAATCTGTAGCCGCAGGGTGGGTTCCAATGTGATTGAGGTAGGCAATGCTGGTCAAGTTCAAGTTACCTGGCGCCAGAAGTGGTTGGATTTTAGAAATCTTTTCTTTTTTCACAAAAAGCAAGCCTGCACCTAAGGGGACACTTAGCCACTTGTGCAAACTGGATCCATAATAATCGCAATCCAGATCTTTCATGCTAAAGGTAAAATGTCCGACTGCATGCGCACCGTCCAACATGATTTCTACCCCTTGGGCATGCGCCATGTCGGCAATTTTCCGCACGGGAAGGATATGCCCTGTGATATTGACGATGTGTGGCACCATCAACAGCTTGGTTTTGGGCGTAATTGCCTTTCGGTAGACTTCTACTACCTCTTCATCCGATTTGGGATGCATGGGAATGTCCACTTTCACGGTTTTGATTCCCCATCGCTTGGCAGCTAAGTCAAACATGGTTTGCATGGTGCCATAGTCCTGGTTGGCAAAGACCGCCTCATCTCCAGCCTTCCAAGGATAGCCAGAAATGATCAAGTCCAAGGACTCGGTCGTGTTTCGAGTCAATACCACCTCTTCAGGCGAGGCACCTACCAAAGTGGCTAGTGCTGCAGCAGATTTAGCCTTATTTTCAAACTGAACCCCACGCATGTAATGTGAGGCTTGGTAGTTGATCTCTCGAATATGCGAAATGTATTTTTCAAGTAGTTCCTGAGGGAGAAAGCAATAGTAGCCATTCTCAAAGTTGAGGTAATCGGGTTTAATACGGTAACCCGCTCGCAGTTGATCCCAAATATCTTCACGCGACCAATCTAATGCATCGAAATCAAAGGCTTTCAGTTCAGAAGGAAGTAAGGATCCTCCAAGGCCTAGGGCGGCAAAATATTTTAAAAAGGAACGTTTTTTCATAAGGTTGGTATTAAAGAAGGTTGGAAAGTAACCAAACTACAAGTAAAAAGATAGCCATTCCTGTAATCCAAGGTGCACGTTTTGGAAATTCAAACTGGCAGATCGGACAAATGGAAAGCGAATTATCGACTTCCATGGCGCAGGAGGGGCATTCTTTTGTTTTCAAAATTTCGGGAACTCTTTGTGACTGATGCTGTTTAACACATGAAGAAACAAAAAATCAGATGAAAATTGAAATTTGATTCGATATCATTTGCCCATTTTACTGCTGGGGACTGACAATTTCAAAAACTTAATTTGTGTGGATTAAATGACACAGAAATGTGAGAGGTAATTATTCCATATAGCCAGGAAATATTCTTTTTGCTGTTATTACCGTGCCAACTGAGCCAACCAAAGCCCTTTCTGACGTAAGGCCTAAAAAATTACGTATTGAATATGTTGAGTTTAATCCAGTACAATGTGCTCCTACAAAGTAATTAACTCCTGCATCTCGCATTTTTCCCGCAGTCCATTCTAACTTATCATTAGTAAGCTTTAACAAATGAAAACCACCAATTATTTTATAAATTGGTCTTCCTGGAATAATCTTTTGTACGTAATCAAGTGTATTAGCAAGTCCTGCGTGGCCACATCCACTTATTAAAACAATGCCATTTTCAGTGTCAAAAAATAAGGATTGGTCTTCAGGTATAATATCCTCTACTGTATTTCCTTTACTGTCAATCATTTTACTCACACCACTCCAATTTTTTTCATCGTATTTTCTTGGAACTGGTCCAGTTGTCCACACACCAGATACTAGTTGTGTGGGATTATTATGGGTAATAAATTTAATTCCTAAATTTTCAAGAGTATACTTATTACTTAAAATATAATTACCATCTCCATCTGGATTAGGTCTTGAATAAAAAATCCCCTCACCTACATGTGCGTTTTTAAAAGAGTTGGGATACTCCTTTTTTAACGTTATTAGCCCACCTGTATGGTCTTTATGGTTGTGACTTATGAAAATATTATCAAGATTATCAAGATTGATATTTAATTCTTTTGCATTCTGAAGAACTGTATTTTCTCTTGAACCTGCATCAAACAAAATTCTTTCCCCATCAACTTCAATCATTGCTGAAAATCCCCACTCGCCGATATGAAAATCGGAAAGCATTGTGGAAAGTATAGTGATTTTAAAATCTTTTATTTTGGGATTTTGACCAAAAGAAATAATTGGAGTAAGTAACAATATTAAAAGATATTTTTTCATTTTTATCGGTCCAATTTTTGATGACGATTTACATTTAAACTATTTCTATAAATATTAACGATTTTCTTTTTTTAACGTTAAAATCTGATTTACGCTTGTCTGAATTCTAATTTTAATAAATTTCTTACCAATTTTTGCACTTGCCTTTCTAGGGTCTCCAGAGATTCCTAGTTTACGATTTTCTTCAGGATCGTTTCCTAATTTCTTCATCTTATCTATTCGAACTAAATTGGGATTGACAGCAAGAAGAAGAGATGCATCATATATATCAGCATGCAATTTATCTTTATTCATCCCAAATGCTTCTTGAGGAATCCCTTTTTTAATTAATGAATCTATAAGAGGCCTATTTTCTGGACTTTGGGAAGAAAGAATAAATTTAGAAATAAAATGAACCCTTGTATTGCTTGCTTGCCATTCTTGATTCAATTGTTCAGATATAACTTTCATGCCATTTTGATTTGGACCACTATCTCCAACTAAAACTATATCAGTGAAACCGTGCTTTTTAAAACTCCTTGCCGCGTACTCAAGTACTTTAATAAAGTATTCTTCAGGTAAATGAATTGTGCCTGCAAATGCCATATGGGAATTCGGATCATTTATTTCACCCTCTGGTACATATGAAAGTGTTGGTGCTACTAGCGCGTCACCTAATTGATTAGCGATTTTTTCAGCAAGGAATTTAACTCTAAAATTATGCTTCCCTAAAACCATATGAGGGCCATTTTGTTCGGTTCCTCCAGTTGGTATGATTATGGTTTTTATACCCTTGTCTAAAGCCTCTTGTACCTCTGTCCAAGTTAATTCCTCAAGGAAAACAGACGGCAGCTTTGAGTTAGGATTTTGTCCAAAAGATAGAAGAGGAATGAAAAACAATACAATTATGAGATATTTCATTTGTTTAGAATTTTTATAGAATTAGTGAGTCTCTTTTTTGGATAAGATCTCTATGAGTTCATTATTAAAATCTTTGAAAATTTTAATTTTTCTATTATAGTCTTCAACTTTATTTAACATTACATTTGTTTGAATAATCAAATTCTCATCAATTAATTTTTCTCGAATTAATTTCACATTAAAATAAAATCTTTTATAATTAGCATTTTGTATATCCGCATTGCTACTTTCTAAAATATTATTAAAATAAGTTTTCCTTATTGGAAGATGTTCTCTATATAAATAATTATTTACATTATCTATTTCATCCCCGTTAACCTCAATTCTTTTATTCCATGTTTCATAATAATTAGATAGCTTCCACTTTAAATCTTTAGATTCAACATAAGTTAAATTACCGGTAGCAATCATATTTTTATAAGAAGAGCTATTCAGAAAAACGGTTTGATTAACAAATGAACTATCAATATTATCTATTGTAAATTTAATGAATTCATTTTCACTTAATTTATTATCATGAAATTCATACAATTTAGCTTTTAACTTTTGAAAATATCGTATGCCATCATCTGAATACTTAATTGTACTCTCAAGATAAATTGAATCTTGTTTCAAATCTTGTAAAATAGAAAATAGGTTTTGATCTTTACGTTCATTCATAATTTTGTGTTCTCTTACATTTTCTGCAAAAAAACCGAGCGTAACTGCAGCAAATAACATCAAAAATTCAATAATGTATTCAGACCATTTCTTTTTATGTGTTGGGTGGTGTGGGTGATGTACTTCCATATTAATGTTTTATGTTTGAAAATAAGATAATTTCTACAATTCTTTACTTTCCCAATTTTTTAAGAAAACGAAAGCGATGAATTTTAAGTGGCCCCTTTTGTTGTGCGTTCGTGCTTTTGCCTGTCATTCTAGTTGGTATTCTTTTTTCAAATCAGCCTTTAAAT
>CAMBMU010000079.1 GCA_945868725.1 Spirosoma fluviale | reverse complement strand
GGAAATTGGGCGGACTTTGCAGCTGCCGTCAGAAGTAACATCATGCCAATAAAAAGGGTGATACCTACATGACCTGATTGCTGCTGGGTCACAAGATTTGAATTGGTCAAATCCAGAAAGGTCACGTTGGCATGCCAAAGGTGATGGCTCGCCCACATCGCCAAAATCAATCCCACATCCCCAATTCGATAAATGGAAAACACTTTGATCGCATTGCGAGAAGGAAGGAGATTTTTTCGGTAAAATGCCACCAACAAAAAGGAAGATATCCCCAACACTTCCCAACCAATAAAGAGGGTTTCGAAATTACCTGCGAGTATCGTCAGGTTAAACCCCAAGTAAAAGAAGAGCACTGTGTTGAAAAACCGCTTGTATCCAGGCTCTCGGTGTAGGTAATACCTGCTGTAAAAGGTGATCAGAAAGGTAAGTAAGGCGCCTACGATTAGGTAAACAGCACTGACACGATCGAAGAAAAAGTCTATCAAAAACTCAAAATGATCGTTTTTGAATAGCATGATTTCTTTGAGGTTAAGGTCCTTTCCTCCCTGCAACACCCAAAACACTAGAAAAACCAAAGTACTCAGCAGGTTGATCCCTGCGGTATAAAATGCAATCCGAGAAAGCCAAATTTCTTTCCGTTCTGGGACAGCCAAACTAATTAAAAAGCCGACGAGAGGTATCCCAATCATCAACTGAATCCAATTTGAAAGTTCCATTAGAGCGAATCGATTAAATAGACAGGAAGATTTTGTTGGGTGCTCAAGAGCTTGTCTTGTAGATGATCCAAGTGTTCAATGGTGGTGAGTGTTTGGTAGGAAATAAATTTTCCATCCACTAGCCGCAGAAACTTGCCCGAATCGGGATCAATGACCACCAGATGCACCCAGAAATTATTGATCCACTCGGCAATCGCTGGATTGGCTTGGATGAGTTGCAGGACCAAACTAGGCAGCTGCTCCACCACCATCAGCAAGCGAATGGGATCGTGAATTTCTACCATCTGATATGGGAGACCAGTACGCAGATCCCCATCCGCCCCATTGGCCACACCTATGAGCCCCATTACATTGTGCGGAAGCTTGGTTCCTGCTCCCAACTTGTCAGGATCCATTCTAGAGAAGTAGTACTCCAAGTTGATCCCTCCACAAACTGGGATAGCGGCGGATAGAATTTTAACTAGGGATACTCCTTCCGGGTCTTTTTGGTAATCATAGGAATTGAGAAAGGCTCTGCGGTCAAAAAACAAGCCTTTCAAGGTTGATTTCCGAGAGATGATGCAGAGCGCATTGGTGGCGTGGTTGTATTCTGGACGAGGTTCAAAGAGGGAAAATGCTCTTTTTTTAACCGCTTCATGGAGTCCCCCAATGGATTTGTTCTTATCCAAGGTATCGAATCGACGAGATCGTTCAAGGGAATTAATATCCAAGACCCGAAGAAACTTCTCTTGATTTTCACGATGCAACTGCTGATTTGCTGCATGCAAAATATCTTCATCGTAAAACAGCAGCTCATCTTTTGTTGTGTCATGCAATCCCCCTAAAAATTGGGTTGACACTGGAATTTCAATTCCTCTTTTGAGTAGAAGATCCCGCACTTCCGGCTGATTGGCCATAAATGCCGCTACTCGTGCATTGACAGAACCAGGACGTCCACAGCAAGCACCACAATCGTAACCGGCATAGTGCGTGTTGTTGATGCTTGAAGCTCCATGGCCAATTAGGTAGACCAATGGCGAAAATCCATCGGTTAAGCCTATACTTCGCAACAAGCCTTCCACACGATCGGCCATCTGCTCCATTTTAAATCCTACCTGTAGGCCATTTTCTTCTTTCCCTTGGTAATGGATAGAAAGGCTTCCCTTCGGGTCCATGTGGTGCATGCTAGATACTTCCAAAGCGGATGAACTTGGTCGAAAGATATTTCCAATGAGTCGTAAGGCTGACAAGAATCCGAGCGTTTGGGCATTCAACCATCCACGAACAAGAGAATGGCTGCGCTGATGAAAGTGGGCGTCGGAAGCTAGTTTTTTATGCTTTGCCGTCTCTTTAATCAGAAATTTTGGAGTAACTGGTGCAGGGCAGGATTTAGTATGAAACTTTCCATACTCAGGCTGAAAGTAAAATTCCACATTAAAAAATCCTGGTGTTCCGTACGTTGCACACAAAGGGTCCACATACTCCAAATGCCTACGCGTACTACATTCTCGGTCATCAATGCAAAAAAGTGCTTGAAAACTCGGGATTTTAGGAGTCAAAATTGCGTGTTCAACGGCCTTAATCCCTGCGAGTACCTCGTCATAGTAACTCCATTCGTAGGCCTCTTGCCAGCATTGTAAAACTAGGTCAAGCTCTTCCATCAAATCCACCTCAAAAAGCGTTTGGGTATCGTGCGGGAATTGTTTGCCCAACGGAATCCAGCCTTCCCCAAATTTCTTATCTAAGGCATCAATTTCCATCAAGCATTCCACCAAGACTAAATCCTCCAAGGTAATTCGCTTGGTGTCAAGCAAGGATTCAGGCTGGGATTCGAGGACAGACACCATTCCTGACCAACCGGGATGTGCAAACTGCTGGTCAAATAGGTACCATCCATAGCCTTTGGGATCCCCTACTAGAATTTCTAAGAGGTCTTCCAAGTTTAGCTCCTGGTTTTGGAGCAGTTTTACCACTCGGTTGGACTTGAAAATGGAAGAGTAGCTACCTGCTTGCAGTTGCCGAATAGCATCTAAAAATCCTTTGGATTCCAAAGGAAAGGGCCAAATGGAAATTCCTTGATCGAGGTAGGCTGAAAGCAGGCGGAATAGAAAGGGATGGATCGTTTTATCTAAATTGAAATGAGATTTACTTATCCAATGCCCTCTGAATTGCCCTATTTTGGAACCGATAGGGCTCTCTTGGGATTCGTCTAGGAGCTTGACGAGCCAGTGGTTGGCTTGCTCACCAAATTGCTCCTCTAATATCTTTTGGAGGACTTGACCTTTAATTTTTCCTTCGCGGTATAAATTTCTGTATTGCGCTAGAGACAGGAATCCTCGGTATCCAAACTGTGTTCCTGCCTGCTTAAGTGCCTGAAAGAAAGGGAGATGCTGAAATGCGTGAAGGGTATTGTGGTGAATAAAATCTTTTAATGGAGCCTGAGCAGGGAGAAAATGCTTCAACATAGGAAGCATATGCTCCAGACCCATTCCCTTATTCGTGGAATGATGATGCATGGTGTGAAATTTCTGAGTGAGAAATTCCGTCTAGGAAACGGAGATTTTGTTCCCGAAAAATGAATTCGAGAATAGCCTAATCCGGCAAAAAATTAACTTAGATGGATTTTCCAGCTGTGAAAAAAATCATAGAGAGGCAAGCGACTGCCTCGAATGGCTTTGTTACTGAAAAGGGACACCCCCTTATTTTTTACAACCTCCTTGAAGGTGTAAAGGGAGTGGATAGAGATCTCAGAATCGGAATCTTCAGATTCTACCTCTGTACGCTCTTCTATTTCAATGTTAGGAGTTAAACTTCCGGTTCCTTCAAAGGAAACGTAGGAAGGTTGAAACTGATTTTCAAGTGATTGTATCGCATTGCTTTCATAAAAATCGAGCTGAACCGAATCAGCTATTTCCTCAACCTGTCCTTGGCAAAGCAGGGATAGGCGTAGTAAAAGAGAAAATAGACTGGATAGGGTTAGCATACAGTTGCGAAAAATCGTTCGAATGTAAATTTTAATTTCAAATCCCTCATCGATTTTTTGATTTTTTTACAAAATCGGTAAAATTCAACGGATGGCGGTTCGCGGTGGCGGGTCCGCCGGGATGGATTCATTGGTCCACGGGTTTCACCCACAGCCACGGGTTTCACCCGCGGCTATTCGAGATTGGATCCGCCGCGGCGGATCTTTAATTCGTATTCCATTTGATCAGAATTCCTATATAGAATCTTTCTTTCAGGATTTTGCCCGAGCCTGATCCGCCGCGGAGGGTGAAACCTGGGGACAAGGATCCGGATATCACCACCAACCCGCCAAGGCGGGTTGAACTAACGCTTCAGGTTGACCAGTCCGCCGTGGCGGATGAACAAATCCGATAAAATCTCCCGTTTTGATCTATTTTTTTATGAATTTCCACCCTTCAATTCTTCACCCATGAAACAACTTGGCATCCTTATTTTTGACGACGTAGAGGTTCTTGATTTTGCAGGCCCTTTTGAGGTTTTTTCGGTGGCCAACCAGCTCTCGGGATACAAGCTCCTGGAAGTGTATACCTTCTCCCAGACTACCCTCCCTATCCGAGCGAGAAATGGACTGCAGGTAGTACCTGATCATTCCATCAACTCCCTCCCCCCATTGGACTATCTCGTGCTCCCTGGAGGCGATGGAACTAAAAAAATTGTCCAAAATGGCTCCTTCATCGAAGAAATCAAGCAGCAAGTCCTCAGCTCCGAATGGACGATGTCTGTCTGCTCTGGATCCAGAATCCTCGGTAAAGCAGGTTTCTTAGAACACAAACCCTATTGCACCCACCACGAAGTGTATGAGAGCATCCAAGAAATGGTGCCTTCTGCCCTACCCCAACCCGACCTTCGCTTCATTCAAACCAATGATCGAATCTGGACGGCAGCCGGCATTTCTGCCGGTATAGACCTAGCCCTACATCTGACCGAAGTTACTTTTGGCAAAGAACTCGCCCTTGCCACAGCCAAATACATGGAATATACTCCTTACCTTGACCTACATGCTCGCTAATACCCCCTCCACTCCCTATTACGCGGTTATTTTTACCAGCATCCGAACAGACATCGAAGAAGGCTACGAGGAAATGGCCCAGGAGATGGTTCGACTTGCTGCATTGCAGCCTGGCTATTTAGGCCACGAAAGCGCACGAAATGAACTTGGGATTACAATCTCCTACTGGGAGAGTTTGGAGGCTATAAAAGCATGGAAAGAACAATCCGATCACCAAATCGCCCAAAAACAGGGACGCGAGAACTGGTATAGCTCCTACAAAACTCGGATAGCTTTCGTGGAACGAGATTATGAAATGAATCCCTAAATCAGAAATTACCCCCCAAGTTCCAACTCACGCTTAAGCTGCTTTACCCGCTCTAGAATATCAAGGCTGCTAGGATCCAGATGTAGCGAAGTGGCTTCCAAAAAATCTACCACAGCCCCTTCATGATTCATGGATTTTCCCTCCGCTAAAGACACATACCGCATGGTAGACCAGAGCACCGTCTTCAACTGCGTTTTGGAATCATCGGTGAGGTAATATTCTACCAGGATGGTGTTGTCATTGTACCAGAGGATTCGACTGAAAATCCGCACCCAGTCCCCAACCATGGCTGGCTTAACATAGCTGATGTTATGGTTGTAGACCACCCAAGCAGCTTTGTACACCCGAATCAAGTCAATAATCTCCAAGCCATACAACTTGGGAACTTGGTCCTCACGAGCATTAAAAAAGTAATCGAAATACTTCGCATTGTTGAGATGGCGAAGGGGGTCGCAGTCCTGAAAGCGGATGACTACCCGACTTTCCGTTTCCTTGGGATACTGCTTTTGAGGGTCATAGTTAAACATAGGAACTCAGATTTTTACTTTCCAAACAGGTAATCCCAGCTGCTTGCATCTCTTCCAAGGCTCGCTTCCCATCCTCAGGCTGTAGATTGACTGCGCGAGTGGCATCGGTAAGTACATAGGTATCAAAACCCAAACTCTGCGCATCCAGAGCCGTGAATTTTACACAGTAATCCAGTGCCAAACCACATACAAACAGGTGAGCTATCCCCTTACTTTTTAAATAATCTGCCAAACCCGTATCTCCACGACGGGCATTGTCAAAAAATCCTGAGTAGGAATCCACAAATGGGTTCTTACCTTTTTGAAAAACAGCTTTCCACTTGCTTTGGTCCAAAGTAGTTGAAAAATCAGCTCCCGAGGTCCCTTGTACACAATGCACTGGCCAAAGGATTTGGGACAAGCCTTCCAAATCGATTAGCTGACCTGGCTGGGTACCAGGATGATTTGCAGCAAAACTCCCATGATGTGCCGGATGCCAATCTTGGGTGGCTACAATAAAATCAAACATCGGTTGTAAAATGGCGATGATGGGCAAAATCTCATCTCCCTGTGGTACGGCAAGCGCCCCAGCTGGTAGAAAATCATACTGAACATCTACCAGAAGTAATGCAGTATTAGCTCTCATCTGTATCATTTTGACTATTTTTTGCAGCAATAACCAATTCCATTCGCAGCTGATGTAACTTCTCCTCCAAGCCTACCGGATAGACATGGGGGTTGATCAATCGCTTGTGCGTTTTATCAAATGCTTCCAATTGGGCTCCTGCCCGCTCCCGAATTTGCTGTAAGCTGGGCAAAGAATAGACCAGCTCTCCTTTTCGGAAAATAGGCTTGAGCAGCTCCTCTCCCTCGTAAAATGCAGGCATCAAGCGCTTCCGTTGCGTGGCATCGTTGGGGTCAATGATCATGATTCCCTGGGGATTAATGGCCTGCCCTTCCAAATAGATCATATCTGCTACAGCCTTGCCCTTGCTAAAGTAGCGGCGAACCTTGTGAATGCCAGGTATATTGATTTTTAACGATTGCTGAGATACTTTCACCTTGGGCACCCAGGATCCTGATGGATTTTTAATGGCTGAAAGTTTGTAAACCGCCCCCAATGCAGGCTGGTCAAATGCCGTGACCAACTTAGTTCCTACACCCCATACATCGATGGCAGCATCTTGAGATTTTAGAGAGGTGATGATGTACTCGTCCAAGTCATTGGAAGCATATACTTTGGCATTTGGGAATCCTGCTTCATCCAAAAGCTGTCTTGCCTGTATGGAGAAGTAGGCCAAATCACCCGAATCAATACGGATGCCTAGCATCTCCTTGCCTTTTTCCCGCAAACTTAATCCTACCTGAATGGCGTTTTTTACTCCAGCCAAGGTATCGTAGGTATCCACCAAAAATACACAGTGATCTGGGAAGGCCTCCGCATAGGCATAAAAAGCCTCCAATTCAGAATCAAAGGAAAGGATCCAGCTGTGTGCATGCGTTCCCGAAACAGGAATATCAAAAAGTTTGCCCGCCATCACATTGCTAGTGGAACTGCATCCTCCGATGTAAGAGGCCCTACTGGCGGCCAAGGCACCATCGATCCCTTGTGCCCTTCGCAAGCCAAATTCCAAAACTGGGGCTCCTTGCGCAGCCAAATTGATCCGCGCTGCCTTAGTTGCAATCAGGGTCTGGAAATTAAGAATATTCAACAAGGGGGTTTCCAAAAGTTGACACTGAATCAAACTCCCCTTCACCTGCACCATAGGCGCATTGGGAAACACCACCGTCCCCTCTTCGACTGCATCAATGTCACAGGTAAACCGAAGCTCCTTCAGGTAATCCAAAAATTCGGTTGCAAACATGGGTGTACCATCCTTCTGATTCATCTTCCTCAAGTAGTCCAACTCCCCTTGCTCAAACTGTAGGTTTTTGCAGTAATCCACCACATAATCCAAGCCCGCGGCCAAGGTGAAGCCCCCCTCAAAAGGGTTCTTTCGGAAAAATAAATTGAACACCGCTTCCTGCTCTCCTTTTCCGGATTTCCAATAGGCATAAGCCATGGTCAGCTGGTAAAAATCAGTCAGCAAGGCAAGGTTACTTTGGTACAAATCTTTGGTAATCTTCATCAATTAAGCAGGATTAGAAACTGTGAAATTACAAACTATTTTACCCGTAAATTCAAAAGGATGCAAATGAAAACCAAAGCCATCCCGATATACGATGGAATAGGGAAGGTTTCTCCAAATAGCAAAAACCCAAATATCAAGGCATAAACTACTCCTAGGTAACTCAAACTAGAAATACGTGAAACATTGCCCGATTGATACGCCAAGGTCATAAAATACTGTGCATTTTGGGTACAGAAACCGATCCAAACCAAAATCAACCAATCCCATCCTATCGGAGTGACCCAGTCAAAATACATCAGCACAGAAGCGAAGGGCAAGGTCACCAAGGGGAAATAAAATATAATTACCATAGGATGTTCACTGCCTTTCAGCTTTCGGATCAGATTGTAGGCAACTCCGGAAGCCAGTGCAGACACCAATCCCATAGCAGCACTCAAACCATCTACTCGAGGATCTACCCCCTGAATCACTAATACCCCTACAAAAGCCAATCCAAAGTAGACAAACTGCCTTGCCTTTACTTTTTCCTTGAGGATAAAAATGCCCAGAATCGTAGTGAATATGGGGGAAAGGTACTGCATCGTCACTGCGCTAGCCAAGGGAATACGCTGGAGCGTGTAGAAAAATAAGATCAAACTGATGGAACCCACTACACCTCTTGCTACCAAACTCAATTTATTGGTTCCAAAAAGAGGGATTCCTTTTTTGGTTAAAACTATCACCGTAAAAACCGCACTAAATACAGATCGAAACCAGACAATTTCAATGGCCGGAATGTGGGGAATAAACTTGACCGACACATTCATCAGTGCAAAAAAAACTCCTGCCAAAAGCATGGATTGTACGGGACTGATTTTCAAGGAAAAAGTGCTTGGAGCCAAAATTGATTTACAAAGCTAAAAGATTCTGTCTAGCT
Source organism: Spirosoma fluviale (assembly GCA_945868725.1). Taxonomy (GTDB): domain Bacteria; phylum Bacteroidota; class Bacteroidia; order Cytophagales; family Cyclobacteriaceae; genus Algoriphagus. The sequence goes on along the minus strand of CAMBMU010000079.1, from coordinate 3,627 downwards.
TAGACTAGGATTAGGGCAATTTGAAAACTTTCCCTTTATCTAAACTGTTACCCTTCAAAAAAACATGGCCTTACCCGTAGGAACTCAAGCACCCGATTTTACACTTGCCGCAACTAGCTTGGGCAGCATCACTCTTTCCAAAGACTTGGCGGAAAAATCGGTGATCCTCTATTTTTACCCCAAGGATTTCACCCCGGGTTGTACCACAGAGGCCTGCGAATTTCGTGACCAGTTTACTGCATTCCGTGAGCTAGATATCCCAGTGTTTGGCATCAGCAGGGACAATTTGGCTACCCATGAAAAGTTTAAAAAGACGCATCGCCTGCCTTTCGAACTACTTGCAGACGAATCAGGAAAAGTATGTAAGGCTTACGATGCCCTGATCCCGCTAATCAAAATGCCTACCAGAGTCACCTACCTCTTGGATAGCCAACATAAAGTCGCCGCAGTTTTTGAAGGTTTTTTTGAAAACAAGGCCCATGTGGCGGCTATGCTCAAGCAGCTCAATAAGTAATGTGATTATCCGCAATCCTATCGTAGGTTTATTTGGAGTTCTAGTCACTGCGAATAATCGCTCACAGTCCACGGTCCACAGCCAATTCAATTGAACTTCAAAGCCAATTTTCTTTTGGTTACTGGTAAAAAAGCGGGTACTAAGAAAATGTAATTAAGTACTGACAATCCGTCCGTCCATCATGACTACCTTCCGGTCAGCTTTGGCTGCCAACTCTTCGTTGTGTGTGACGATCACAAAAGAAAGTTGAAAGGTGTCTCGCAACTTGAAAAATAAGTCGTGAAGTGCTCTCGCATTGCTCGTATCGAGATTGCCACTCGGCTCATCCGCAAACACCAGGTCGGGACTATTGATCAATGCACGAGCCACAGCTACCCGCTGCTGCTCTCCACCAGATAGCTCAGAAGGCTTGTGCTCCAAGCGATGGCGAATTCCAAGAATTTCGGCAAGTTCCTCGGCTCTATGCTTCAACTCTTTTTCTTCCCTACCCTGAATAAATCCAGGAATACAAATATTCTCTATCGCAGTAAATTCCGGAAGCAGATTGTGAAACTGGAAGATAAATCCAATTCGAGAATTTCGAAATTCGGCAAGTGCATCTCCTTGAAGTTGGAGCAGGTTTTGATCGTTCAAGAATAGTTCTCCAAGATCTGGGCGATCCAAGGTTCCTAAAAGGTGGAGCAGCGTGCTTTTTCCAGCACCGGAAGCTCCAACTATAGAAACAATTTCCCCTTTGGAAATTTCCAAATCTACCCCCTTCAAAACTTCCAACGAACCGTAAGATTTATGAATACCTTTGGCAATCAGCATGCTACCAATTTTTGATTTTTTAAATGTAAAACAAATCCTTCTAATCCAGGAATTAACAGCCTGATTTACTAAAATTCACAAAATCCAGTTTGCTATATTGCCCGTACAGGCTTATATTCGGGCAAAATTTTCTATAAATGAATATTCACGAATATCAGGCAAAAGAAGTATTAAAAGGATATGGCGTTCGTATTCAAGAGGGTATTGTAGCCAGCAGTCCGGAGGAGGCATATGAAGCAGCAGTGAAGCTCAATGCACAAACCGGCACTTCTTGGTTCGTGATCAAAGCACAGATCCACGCAGGAGGTAGAGGCAAAGGAGAAGTTAAAGAAACAGGCTCTAAAGGTGTTGTGCTTGCCAAAAAATTAGAAGACGTAAAAGAAAAGTCGGCAGCCATCCTGGGAGGCACCTTGGTGACCATACAAACCGGTGCTGAAGGAAAAAAAGTAAATAAGGTATTGATAGCAGAGGATGTGTACTACCCTGGTGCATCCGAACCCAAAGAATATTACATGTCTATCCTACTGGATCGTGCCACCGGTTCAAATGTGATCATGGCCTCTACAGAAGGTGGTATGGACATTGAAGAAGTCGCTGAACACCACCCTGAAAAAATCATCAAGGAGTGGATCGATCCTAAGGTTGGACTTCAGGGCTTCCAAGCTCGAAAAGTAGCCTTCAAATTGGGTTTAAGTGGTACTGCTCACAAAGAGATGGTGAAGTTTATCGGAGCGCTTTATGCTGCTTATGTAGCCACAGACTCTTCTCAATTTGAAATTAATCCTGTATTAAAGACTTCCGACGATAAAATTTTAGCAGTAGATGCCAAAGTAAATGTGGATGACAATGCACTCTACCGTCAACCCAAGTTGGCGGAATTGAGAGACTTGGCTGAAGAAGATCCTTTGGAAGTGGAAGCGGGTGAGTCAGGACTTAACTACGTGAAGCTTGATGGCAATGTGGGCTGTATGGTCAACGGTGCTGGTCTAGCGATGGCGACTATGGACATGATTAAGCTTTCTGGTGGAGAGCCTGCCAACTTCCTAGATGTAGGAGGAGGAGCGAATGCCACCACTGTTGAAGCAGGTTTCCGAATTATCTTGAAAGATCCTAATGTGAAAGCCATCCTCATCAATGTATTTGGTGGAATTGTTCGTTGCGACCGTATTGCCAATGGCGTGGTGGAAGCCTACAAATCTATCGGTGACATTCGCATTCCGATCATTGTTCGCCTTCAGGGTACCAACGCTGCAGAAGGTGCAAAAATCATTGATGATTCTGGATTGAAAGTTTTTTCTGCCATTACACTTAAGGAAGCTGCTGAGCGTGTGAAAGCCGCTTTGTAAAAATAAGTACGCAGACGTAGTTCAACTGGATAGAATATCGGATTTCGGCTCCGAGGGTTGAGGGTTCGAATCCTTCCGTCTGCACTCCAAAGCTCAAACGAAAGTTTGGGCTTTTTTTTATGCCTTTCGCAGAGATGTAATCAAAAAATATGATTATCCGCAATCTTACCAGTAGCTTAAGACTTCTTTGAATTACTGCGGCTAATCGTGGATAGACGACAGACCACGGTCCACAGCTCACTTACTTGAACTTCAAAACTTATTTTCTTTCGGTACTGGTTAAAAAGCGGCTAATCAGTCAAAAAAAAATCGGAAGGGCATTAAACTAAAAAAGCAGGAGAAAATCTCCTGCCCTTTATTTGAAAACTAAACCAACTATTATTTAACTACCACAATAAAGTCAAAAATACCACAATTATCACTAAATCAAAATTCAATAGAAAAAATTGAATTTTTTTATTTTCTCCAATTCAATCAACCCTAGATAATTCCAATTCAGTATAAAAAAGTGAAATTATGCAGTTTGTCCCCTAAATAATTCTGTTCATTTTATCAAGGGTGCTAAATCTTTTGAAAATGTGAAAAACCTACCCTTCGGTAGATGGTTCTTCCTGCTTTTCTTCTACCAGTATTACCTTTAAAACCTCTTTCACTTCCACCTTAAAAAACTCCTGGTGAATATTGAACCTGGTTTCTCCAGCAACTGGGGCTTTAGCCAAATAGGTCCCATCCTCTTGCATGGTGTAGGAATTGGAGTTATCCCTCAAGTTGTAGGAAAGAATATTCATCAGCTGTTTTTCCAACAGAGGAGCTTCCACTTTAAATAAAGATTCGAGGCGCTTGTCAAAGCTTCGCACCATCATGTCAGCACTTCCCGAATAGGTACGCGTATCCCCATTATTATGGAAATGGTAGATGCGGCTATGCTCTAGGAAGTCTCCTACGATGGAGAGTACC
>CAMBMU010000078.1 GCA_945868725.1 Spirosoma fluviale | reverse complement strand
AGGCCTTCGAGCTCACTCACCTGGTCCACAAGGTGTACAAACTTGTTTGTCTCAGCCAATACATGTTCTCCAAATTGAAGACTAAGTTGGGCTAACTCCTGATCAATTTTTCGCAGTTTATCCGCATCTATTTTTCCCAACTGGGCACCATTTCGCACAAAGGACTTGTATGTTTTTTCTAGGAGCGTAGTTTGCTCAGCAGTTAGGGAAAGCTGCTCTCGTTGTTCAAAAACCTGTGCAATGCGTTGGAAAAGATCCTGATCCAATAAAATATCATTGGCATGTGCCGTTAGTAGCGGAGAGATCTCCCGGGCCAACTTTTGGATTTCATCGTTGGTCTCCGCTGAATTTAGGTTAAAAAAAATGGAGGAAATCACCCCGAGGTTCTTCCCGCTCTTTTCCAATGCCTCCACCGTGTTTTGAAAGGTGGGGAGGGTCACCAATTTGATTGCCTCAATTTCTTTTTTTGCTTCCGCTATGGCTTCAATAAAAGCTGGTTGATAATGGCTGGGTAAAATCTCGGTAAATGGAGCCGTTGAAAAAGGGGTGCTAAATGCGGAAAGTAAGGGATTATTGTTCATGAAATCTATGGAGGTAATCAATTGGTTTTATCTGGAATACAATCCCAAAATTACCGATTTATAGGGGATTTTAATCCGATTTTGCAGGCATTTTCCCGAGGAGCTGATCTAAAAAAACAAAGGCCAGGAATTCCTGGCCTTTGCTGTGATTAGTGGAAGTCACAAGTCATGGATTCCATGCCGATAGGAGCTCCATCTGGGATGCTCAGCATTTGCTGAGGAGTCAATTCTTCTGGAAGGCTAAGATAGGCTTCAATCTTTTGCTTCAGGTAATCCCGATGTGCTTGCAACAAGCTGGAGGATAAATTGGTAGAAGAACTAAGCTTCCGTAGTTCTTGCCGTACCAGTGCTCGAACGGTCTGCGATGCACCAGCATTTTTGGATAGGGCAATCAAGTGATCCACTAGTTTTGCTTCGGTCATCAGTTTAATCTCTGCTCCAAGCCCAGCAGGCATGGTAGTGCTGAAAACCTGACTGTGCACCTTGGCAAGCACGTTTTCCAATCCAGGCAATGTAGCATTTTGAAGTTGCTGCAAGTAAATCCGGTTTACTCTTCCAGGTTCAAAAAGGAAGAAAAAGGTAGCATCCACTACGTTTTCAGCAGGGGCGATGGGATCAAATACAGGTCCTGTACGCGATGGAAAAGTTTCCCTGTTTTTGCCATATCCATAAGGTCTGGGTGGAATTAAAGACAAAATAGCCGCAGGAATCTCCAATTGTTTCGTACTGATGGAAAGGAGGAGGGCATCCAATGCTTCGATTTGGCTTTTGGACGAAATCCACTGGTGTGAAGATTGGTTGTCTCCTTTGACTTTGTAGGTATAGTCCAGTCCACCGACCAATTTGCTAGTTGCCTCCAACTGATACCGGTGCATGAGGTATAGCGGAACAAATACTTCTTCCAAGATCGCTTGTGGTTCTCCTGTTTTGATGGAATTGAGCCCGAAGGTTTTCATTCGTTTTTCGCGCAAGGTTAACATTCGCTTGAGTTCTTCTGGAGCAGAAGCTCCATTGTCCCAAAGGTGGGAGCGAGGGTGTGCTCCACTTGGATTCCTTGAATCTGAATCGGTAATAAATTCATATCCAGCAGCATAGGTCTCTTGGAGATTTTTTTCTAGAAATTCCTCTTCGCTTTGGTTTGCTGCTGGTTGCCCATAGCCGTAAGTGATGGCCAGCTTGTCCCATTCTCCAATTTTTAGGTCATAAGCATTTCCAAAATCAATTTCCCCTTTATCATTTTCTGTAATTACTGGGTGAGGATAATCCATTACAGAAGAGCGCCCAGTAGCGGAAGTAGCATAGCTGTGTGCCAATCCGATGGTATGGCCGATCTCATGTGCTGACAGTTGCTTCAAGCGATTCAATGCAAACTCCATCAATTTTGGATCTGCAGTATTTCCATCTTCGAAGGGCTGAAGTAGACCTTGGCCGATTAGGTAATCTTGACGCACTCGGAGGGAACCCAGGGAAACTTGCCCCTTGATGATTTCACCCGTACGGGGGTCTTGAATACTAGATCCATAGGACCAGCCTCGCGTAGAGCGGTGGATCCATTGAATTACATTGTAGCGTACATCGCTTAGGTCCATGCCCTCTGGGGCAAGTTCTACCCGGAATGCATTTTTAAATCCAGCTGCCTCAAAGGCTTGCGCCCACCAGTTGCCTCCTTCAATCAGGGCACTCGCTACAGGCTCTGGTGTGCCACGGTCTAAATAATAGACGATGGGCTCAATCACCTCAGAAACTGCTGCAGTAGGATCTTTTTTCTCTAGGCGATGTCTGGAGATAAAGCGCTTGACCAAAGGTTGATCGATGGGAGTGGTGTAATCTTGGTAGCTAATGAAGAAATAGCCAGCTCGAGGATCAAATTTACGCGTCGCATATAACTCCGGTAATTCGATAAATGAATGCCTCATTCTGACCGTTACTGCATCAGGACTTGGAGTCACTGAACGCAAATTAGCACCTGCACCGGTTCCCGTAAGGGTGATGGTAGCCTCTACTTCTGTGTTTTTAGGGAAGTTTTTGGTGGTCGGGTAGTACAAGACAGAGCGACTTGCATCTACTTTGTAACTGCCTTGCTTTGTCCGCGCAAGCGTTTCACTGACCCCGTGTACATCTTGTAGGAAAAAGTTAGTTGCATCTACGAGGTGGGCATTTCCTTCGGTTTTTATCACTTCAAAACCCCATAGCGTGGATTGGGCAAATGCATCTTGGATGGATTTGGCCTCGTATGGATTTTTGGTATAGGCTCGGTAATCGTAATTTTTGTGCACCATCAGGATTTTATTTCCTGTCTTTCGAAATTCCACCACCCGGGTATCCCCAAGTTGACCTCTATCCAATCCGATGTCGTTGGATCCGACACCTGCAGTCAATGCATTGACATACAGGAGCTCTTGGTTAAGGGAGGAAATTTCTAAGTAAATCTTTCCTTTTTCTTCATCCAAATAGAAGGGGACGAATCCCTCCTTCTTGGTCATTTTTGAAAAGTCTTGTGCAACTAGCCAGCTAGATTGTAGAAGTACTACAAAAAGTAGAATACATGCTTTTTTCATGGGAGTACATTTTTTTGTCAATTTATCAAAAAGCTAGGTTGCTATCCTACCGCTCCTAAAAAAATTAATGCAAGGCATAGCGAAGTAGGAGGACCGTATCGGTTTGTTTGGGGCCAGAAATCTCCTGCATTCCTGAACTGATTACTTCGCGGTCTGTGTAATGGGTTTGGGCAATTCGAAAATAGGCCGTAAGCCTCGAATGTATTCGGTATTGTGCCAATAGGTATTGCCTGCTTCCTCTACCCGAGAAGGCAGGAATCGCAAAGGTGCCCACTGCATTTTGTTCGTAAGCATAAAGCCTGTTGTCAAAAGTTTCGGTATCAAATAGCGCCATTCTTGCAGTTAGTTTCCAGTTGCCCCATGAATAGGAACATTCTTGAATGAGCATCCATCCCTGTGTTTTTTTTCGATCGAAGGATACCTGATTCCAAAGGATACGGGACCGAATGGTCAACTCAGTTGAAATATCTAGCTCCAGGCTTGCCTGAGCTTGACTTTTAAGGATAGTACCGACCTGTTGGGTGGGTATAAATTCTTCCGCTTCTGGGAGATTCCTCATTTTACGTTCCTGCTTAAATTGAACAAGTACTATCCTGTTTTTTTGTGGCTGGTAGCTCCAGCGAAGCAGCCATTCCTGTCCATTGGATGGGGTAGATACCCGAAATTTTAGCCAGGGAAAGCTGAAGAAGTCTACATAAGCATTGAGTTTGAGGGTTGCCGAAGGCTTAAGCTGAAACCCTAAATAGATTCCTTTCTCATTGCTAGGACGGGTGCTCTCCGCAAATGCGGTAGCATACAAGCTCTGGAAGTGTCGGTCATAGCTTCTCCATAGCAGGGAAAAATCAACTGTTCTACTCAAGCTACTCACCAAGCCCAGCACTGTTCCCTGTCCTTGACTCTTAGATCGAGCAGATTCGCCGAAGAATGCAAAGTTTTTCCAAGAAAGGTTGGCGTAGAGGCTCCCAACCTGATTGGATTGTCCCGTAAAATCAAAGGCATTGTAGCTTGTCGCATTTCGAACCCAGGGAATGCTAAACTGGCTATGCAGGAAGTTTAGCCCTGCAGACCAGCGTCCAGAGGTAGCGCTGTACTGAAGGTTGCTGCCAAGGTTGGTTTCTCGAACTTGATTTTTGGTGGATAGCTCAGTCAAACTACGGTGCAAACCCGTTTGCGATAAGCTAGTTAATGTCTGTTCCGCCAAGCCTAGGGAGTCACTCGACGTCATGACTCGTCCATCTTTCCCAATGGAAGAGATCAAGAGGCTACTTTGCCAGGGCCCCATTTGCCTAGTCAGACCAATGCCTCTGAAAAAACCAGTTTCAATACTTGCTGTGTAGGGTAGAATCCCCAGGCTGCTTCTTCGTACGGTGGGAACTGTTTCTGCGCCTTTACCCAAACTAAATCCAGCACCCAAAACCAGTCCCTGACCAAAGCTGGCCTGGAAATCTCCAAGGGAAATGGTTTTCCATTTTCCCAAGCCGTAGCGTGTGAGGTGAAAAGAGGCAAAATTGAATCCATAGCGTCTAGTTTTAGGATCCCAGGTAAGTGCTTCACCTGCATCTTTCTCTAGGATAAATCCCAGACTAAAATCTTTGGCATGCTGAACTCTGAACCGTAAAAACAAATCATTTGGGTCACCTAGGTACCTACTTGTGGGATTGATGGTGCTGTCATTTTTGTTAAATCCTCGGCGTAATTCCAAGTTTTGACGGTGGCGGAGCACTAAAAAATTATTTTCTTCGCTCCGCAAGCGTTCAAAAAACGGTTTGCTGCTATTTTTTGCCGTTTCAAGTGAAAGGAAAGGCAGTAGCGTTATCAAAGTTGTACTATCCCAATTGGGAAGAGTTTGCAGTTCATAAAGCGAAAGAAACTCTCCCCAGGTGTTTCGATGATCGATAAGAGCTTGTATTTGTGTGGGAGCAAGGAGGTAGGTTGCTTGTAATTCATCTGTAGTTACCCGGTTGATATCGAGGGGGTTCTGGTACAATTCTAAAAGCAATTCATACAGGGCTTCGTAGTCCAAGTCCTCTTCTTGGATGGGAAAGAGGCGTTCCATCAGCTGTTGGATATTCAGCACTGGGGCAACTGTTTCCTGTGCGACTGCAGGAAAAGAAATAAGGAGAAAACCGATCAACCATCGTATTATTTGCATGCCTAGCGCTTTAAGAAAACAGATAGGTGCTGTGTTCTTCCTAAGGCTGTGTTTTGTCCATACCCATAGTCTAGTCCGTAGTTTTTCTTTCGCAATCCAATCCCAAAATTGAGGGCAGTGGGGTAGGAGTGAATGCCTGTTCGCAAGATGACCCACTTTTCAAGGCTGTATTGAAGGCCAAACTTAAAAATGGGAGGGTGATCTAGGTCTTTTTCAAGCTCGGCATGGATTTCCAAGTTTTTGGAGGGGAGGTAGGTAGTCCCCATTTGGAGAAGGGCGGGTAGACTTTGTGAGGAATACTTGCTGATTTTGGCTTGGTTCACATTCGTGAGCTGCGTTCCAAAGAAAAACTTGGGCCCTAATTCTGCCAATCCACCTAAAGAGAATTGAAAGGCATTTCCTGTTCCAAAACCTTCGATATGAGTTTGAAACCAACCTACCTTCAGTCCAAAGCTTAAAATTCCTCGGGTGCTGCCTAGACCGAGTTCGAGTCGATGTTGATTAAATTGCTCTCCTCCAAAACGAGCGATTCCAATGCCGAAACTAGCCTTTGGTGTTTTGAAAACACCTGAAAGGGCAGCAGTGCTTAGTTCTTGGATTCCAAATCGTTGGTCTACTTCAATGCCAATCTCAGATTCAGTAATCCGGTCCATAGCTCCTACATTGTTTGCTAGGCTCCAGGCGTCTCGATGGTATAATTTGACTGTTCCTAGGCCTTGGGATTTGGCTCCGAAGGATTGAGTGGATAGGTCTATTTGGGCTGATGTAGGATAGGACCAGATCAGCCAGAAGCAAAAAATCAGGCTTGGCTTCATTAAAAAAGATTAAAAAGTGAATACTTAAATGTATGCTATTCCATTGATTAATCCAATAGGGACTGGCAATATGGGATTAAGCTATAGCTACAGATCAACTAGAGAATTAGTGACTTGGTAAGCCACGTATTTTAATTGGAAAAAATAGGCTCAAATTTAATAAAAATAAGCACCAAAGAATATTTTGAAAATTTTTCGCAATCGATTGTTTGAAGAGATAAAAACATTTTATAAATTTCGGAGGTATTCATATATTGAATATTTAATTGAATATTTACAATAGGTTTAATAGGTTTGAGAGCAGGAAAAGGTCGGGATTTTATTCCGGCCTTTTTTATTTAGTTCATTTTCAAGTTACTTGAACGCTAGATTGAATCTCAATCTCTAATTATGACAATTGAATACCTCAAAGAGTTACTTCAGCAAGCACTTACCAAGGAGTTACCGGGAAAGGATGCGCATGTAAAAATGGCTCCCCAGCCACTTGATTTACGAAGGTTTACTACGACGTTTTCAGAGCCACCTAAGAAAAGTGGAGTTTTACTCTTGTTTTACCAGGATCAAGGAGCTGTGTATTTTCCCTTGATCAAACGGCCCCAGTATCCTGGAGTGCACAGTGGGCAAGTGGGCTTTCCAGGCGGCAAAATGGAACCTTCAGATCCAGACATTGTTTTTACGGCCTTGCGAGAAGCAGAAGAAGAGATTGGGATAGATGCGAGCAAAGTGGAGGTACTGGGTCGACTTACGGACCTTTACATTCCAACGAGCAATTTTTTAGTGAGCCCTGTAGTAGGGTTTATTCAGGAGAAGCCGAGTTTTGTTCCCGAGCAGCGGGAGGTAGCACGGATCATTGCTACGGAAGTGATTTCCCTTTTTCATCCTGAGGTTAGAAAGCAGACGCAGCTTGCAGTAGGAGGTGGGATGTACTTGGATACCCCTTATTTCGCAGTAGGGGAAGAGGTAGTTTGGGGTGCTACAGCCATGATTCTGAGTGAGCTTATCCAGGTTTTGGATCAAAAATAAGAGCTAGGGATGGCTTTTTAGTCAATTGTTGGTAATGTTGTGTAGGATAACCTTAGGTATATGCAGGAGCAAACTAGTCCCTTTTTAACCAATGATGCGGTAGTTTTTGGTCTTTTGATGGCCACTTTGGCATTTATTTTTGCCTCTTCTTCCAGCAAGCACCCTTTTTGGGTGAAGTTTTACACCTATGTACCTGCGGTGTTATTGTGCTATTTTATTCCTGCGGTTTACAACTCCATGGGTTTGATTTCCGGAGAGTCTTCGAATTTGTATAAAGTGGCTTCCCGTTACTTATTGCCCGCTTCCTTGGTGCTTTTTACCATCAGTGTGGACTTGAAAGGCATCCTTCGCTTGGGTCCCAAGGCCTTGATCCTGTTCCTTACTGGAACGGTCGGAGTCATTTTAGGTGGCCCAGTTTCTTTGCTCGTAGTAGGTTGGATTCAACCTGATTTGTATGCAGGCACAGGTCCAGATGAATTATGGAGGGGCCTGTCTACAATTGCTGGGAGTTGGATTGGGGGAGGAGCCAACCAAACTGCCATGCTAGAGGTTTTTGGTGCAAGCCCGATCTTGTTTGGTCAGATGATTGCGGTTGACGTGTTGGTGGCTAATTTTTGGATGGCCATTTTATTGTATTGGGCAGCTAAACCAGAAAAAATCGATAAGTTCCTAAAAGCTGATACTAAGGCTATTTATGAACTCAGAGACCGAATTGCGAAAGCAAGAGAAGCCAGTATAGCTATTCCCAGTTTAACAGATATTTTACTGATCCTCGGAATTGGGTTTGGGGTCACGGGCCTATCACACTTTTTCGCTGATTTCTTGGCTCCTTGGTTTGAGAACAATCATCCTGAATGGAACCAATATTCATTGAATTCGGCATTCTTCTGGATAGTTGTCATTGCTACCGCGCTGGGTTTGGTTCTATCCTTTACCAAGGCGAGGAATTTGGAAGGGGTGGGTGCTTCCCGTTTGGGTTCAGTTCTCCTGTACGTTATGGTAGCCACTATTGGGATGCAAATGGACTTGGCGGCTGTTCTAGACAATCCCATTCTATTTTTGATAGGAATTATTTGGATTCTGTTTCATATATCGCTGATGCTTTTCGTTGCTTGGCTGATTAAGGCCCCCTTCTTTTATGTGGCAGTGGGCTCCCAAGCCAATATTGGAGGTGCGGCTTCTGCACCCATCGTCGCTTCTGCCTTTGATGCTTCTTTGGCTTCGGTGGGGGTGCTTTTGGCTGTGCTAGGCTACGCGCTGGGTACGTATGGAGCGTACATCAGCGGCTTGATTATGCAGTGGATGTCTAGCCAATAATTCTCATTTACATTTTGTTTAAGGCTTGTAAACTTTCACTGCGGTTCCACTTACGGTGACCATCAGCAAGCCATCAAGGATAGGTTTAAATTTTTGTATCGAAAATAAAGTCGTGGATTTGGCTCGTTTCCCTTTAAAATTAGCTTTTAGCATTATTTTTGTCACCTAGCTTTAGTTGAAGCTTTCTCGAATGATGCCAAGACTCCTACTTCTATTTTTGCTACTTCTTTTGGGAGCTCGTCTTCAGGCCCAAGGATTTTTGGCAAATAGATCATCTATTTATGCGTATACGGGTACCTCAGGAGCAAATTTGAGTCAATTCAATGCCCTGCTTGATGAGCGTGGAATACTTCCAATTCAGAATAAGTACAATTCCTTTGGACTGGGGTATCAGGCTAGGCTGAATGATTTTATTTTCGGGTTTGAGCTGTCCCAACATCAAAGTCAACCAGCGGAAATAGGGGTGCATCGCTTCCAATACCGTACCTCTCGTGCTTTGGTGAATCTGGGATACTCACTAACTGAAGAAGGAAAATTCCAATTGATCCATTACCTATCCCTAGGAATGGGATACATGAATGTCCAACTTCTTCCTAAAGAGCAATCCACAAGTTTAACATCCTTCCTCAAAGACCCAGGTCAAGGATTTATTTTACGAGAAAATAATATCCAAAACGGGACACGCTATTTCGGCGATTTTCTAACAGAAATTGGGTTCCAGCTTTCCTATGATTTTCCGATCCCAAATAGAAAGGAGGCGCTTGTCGTGATCGCCAAAGCAGGATACTCGTTTAGTCCGTTTGAAGACAGTTGGAATATAAATGGATTGTCTTTTGATAATGCGCAAGCAGGAGCATTTTTTAGGGTTGGAACTGGGATCAGTCTTCCAGATCGAAATTTTTTTTATAAGGATGCGACGATTGGGATATCCTTGATTCGAGGCTTCAATTTTTCTAAGCCTGAAAAGTTCAATACCTATTTGAAAGAGCAGGGATACCAAGCCTTTGAAGGCAGCCCTTCCCAGTCGGGACTTCGTATTTTAGGAGAAACAGATGGCCTTCTCTATGGGATGGATGTGTTTAATGTGGCGCAAAAAGGTAGGGCAAGTACTACGCAATCTCATAGTTTAAATAGCCTTCGGATCTATGCTAATGTTGGTAAAAAATTCTTTCAATATAAAAATTGGGGGGTAGGTGTCGTGGGAGGTCTTGGGTATGGCAACTTGAGATATGCGCTGCTTCAGGATTTAAAGCCTGATTTTCCAGCCTTGCTCGATCAACGAAATTTTGATGGCTATCTGCGAAAGTCAGGGATTTTTCTCAAGCCAGAGCTGCTTTTAGAATATGGCTTGCCCATGACCAAAAGAAAGATTTTTGATGTTGTATTTTCCACTTCGGCAGGATACGAACAGGCAATTCCTGGTTACAAACTAGGAGGAGTGTCGATGAACTCCTATCAGTCTGGGCCATTTTTAACTTTTGGGGTAGGTATTCGTCCTTAATATCCTTTTGTTTTTTTCAAAAAAACTATTTTTTCTGGGTAAAAATTGAATAAATCCTTCGTCTATTTGGATTTTAGTCTTACTTTTGCAGCTACTTATCGAGAAAGACCGAGGGATGGGCCCTTTGACGTCTTAGCAACCTGTAATCAAGGTGCTAACTCCCCTCTTGGATATGCCAAGAATAGATGAGAAGAACAGTAAATTGACCTACTTTTCTCCGTGTTTTGCTCGATTAGTTTTTTGAACGTATCCAACAATGAGACAAAACAGAACGGAACAACTGCTCCAAGCGGTTAAAAATCGGATTTTAATCCTAGACGGTGCCATGGGCACCATGATTCAACGCTACACCCTCACCGAAGAAGATTTTCGAACTCCAGCTTTAAAAGACCACCCCAAGTCTTTAAAAGGTAACAATGACCTTCTTTCCTTAAGTAGACCCGATATCATTCGTGCCATCCACCTGGAATACCTAGAGGCTGGTTCGGATATCATTGAAACGAATACTTTTTCAGGAACGACCATTGCTCAGGAAGATTATGGCTTGTCCCACCTGGCCTATGCCATCAATTTTGAATCTACAAAAATCGCTCGAGAGGTTGCAGATGCATTCACGGAGACTACCCCAGACAAACCCCGATTTGTAGCGGGAGCGATGGGTCCAACCAACCGTACCGCTTCCCTTTCCCCAGACGTCAACGACCCGGGCTACCGTGCCATCACCTTCGATCAACTTGCGGAGGCATATGCCGAGCAAGTGAGGGGCTTGCTGGATGGGGGTGCAGACCTAATTCTAGTAGAGACCATTTTTGATACGCTCAATGCCAAGGCTGCCCTCTATGCAATCCAGGAAGTGTACGAGGAGAGATCCATTCCTCTTGATGCTCGAGAGGGAGGAATTCCAATTATGATTTCAGGAACCATTACCGATGCCTCTGGACGTACGCTATCTGGACAGACCACTGAGGCATTTTTAATTTCGGTATCCCATGTTCCTTTGTTTTCAGTAGGTCTTAACTGTGCCTTAGGAGCCAAGGAACTTAGACCTTACTTGAAGGTGCTAGCACAAGAGGCCCCATTTTATGTGTCTGCTTACCCCAATGCAGGCCTTCCCAACGAGTTTGGAGCCTACGATCAAGGAGCCAATGAAATGGCAGATCAAGTGCGAACCTTTTTGAAAGAGGGAATGCTAAATATTTTGGGAGGCTGCTGTGGGACTACTCCAGAGCACATCCGCGCCCTAGCCACGATGGCGGCAGAATATGCCCCACGAAAAATCGACATATCTATAGAAGAGGAGGAGCAACATGCCTAAGTTAGACTACATGAAACTTTCTGGCCTTGAGCCTTTGGTATTTACACCAACGATCAATTTTGTCAACATCGGTGAGCGAACAAATATCACCGGTTCAAAGAAATTTGCCCGCCTCATCCTGAATGGCCAATACGATGATGCCTTAGATATAGCCTTAGACCAAGTTAGAGGTGGTGCACAGGTGTTGGACGTCTGTATGGACGAGGGGATGCTGGATGGCGAATTTGCCATGGTACGCTTTCTCAACTTGATCGCCTCTGAACCGGAGATCAGCCGTATTCCGATCGTAATTGATAGTTCCAAGTGGAGCATTATTCTTGCTGGCTTAAAGTGCGTGCAAGGAAAAGGTATCGTGAACTCCATTTCCCTGAAAAACGGGGAAGAAGAATTTATTAATCAAGCCAAGACCATCAAGAAATTTGGTGCTGCAGTAGTGGTTATGGCATTCGATGAAAAGGGACAGGCAGATACCTACGAGCGACGCATCAAAATCTGTGAGCGTAGCTATCGGATTCTTGTCGATCAAGTAAAGTTTAACCACCAGGACATCATTTTTGATCCCAATATTTTCCCGGTGGCCACCGGAATGGATGAACACCGAAAAAATGCGGTTGACTTCTTTAATGCAACACGCTGGATCAAGCAAAACCTTCCTGGTGCGAAGGTAAGTGGTGGGGTCAGCAACGTTTCTTTTTCCTTTCGTGGGAATGATCCCGTACGCGAAGCGATGCATTCCGCTTTCCTCTACCATGCGATACAGCATGGGATGGATATGGGTATCGTCAATCCTACCATGCTCGAGGTATATGCCGATATCGATAAAGAATTATTGGAGCGGGTAGAAGATGTATTGTTTGACCGTCGAGAAGATGCCACCGAGCGCCTACTAGACTTTGCTGAAACGGTTAAGTCTGCGGATAAAAAAGAAGTGGTCAACGAGGCCTGGAGGTCTGCACCCGTGGGCAAGCGCATTGAACATGCCTTGGTAAAGGGTATTTTGGACCATATCATAGAAGATACCGAAGCGGCTCGCCTGGAGCTGCTCAACCCACTGAAAGTAATTGAAGGTCCATTGATGGATGGAATGAATGTAGTAGGAGACTTGTTTGGGGAAGGAAAAATGTTCCTTCCCCAAGTAGTCAAATCTGCACGGGTAATGAAAAAGGCAGTAGCCTATTTGGAGCCCTATATGCCATTACCTGAGGAGGGTCAAGAAGCCTCTTCCTTAAAGAAAATCCTCTTGGCTACCGTTAAAGGCGATGTCCACGATATCGGAAAAAATATCGTCGGCGTAGTTTTGGCATGCAATAGTTACCAGATCATTGAC
>CAMBMU010000077.1 GCA_945868725.1 Spirosoma fluviale | reverse complement strand
GGAGGTGAAAATACAGCGATTGGTAGAAGGGCAATGAATGATAATCTTACGGGTACATTCAATACCGCTATTGGCCAGGCTGCCTTATACGCTAATAAAACAGGAAGTAATAATACCGCAATGGGGAGGACTAGTTTAGTATACAATACAGGAGGCGAAGGTAATACTGCTATAGGAGCAACTTCCATTACTAATAACACTACAGGTAGTAACAATACGGGTATAGGATATAATGTACTAGGTGCTAATACAACTGGGGGTTTTAACACAGCAATAGGATATAATGCGGGTAATACTCTAACTACTGGTAGTAATAATACATTTTTAGGAGCTTTGGCAAATACAACTGATGGTACAATTTCAAATTCAACCGCAATCGGCTTTGAGTCTTCAGTGGCTGCATCAAATACAATTCAATTAGGTAATACCTCAATTACCAATGTAAAAACAAGTGGTGCTGTTACGGCAGCTGGATTTAAAATCCCAGAGGGGACATCTGCACAATATCTTAGAGCAGATGGAACAGTAACTACATCAGTCACTTCTGGGGTGCCCTATACCGGAGCGACGGGTGCAGTTGATTTAGGTGCCTACGATATGAAGGTAAATGGGGTAACCATTGGAATTGGTTCTGGAAATTCATCAAGCACCACTAATTTAATTGTAGGAAATGATGTGCTAAAGAATAATACATCCGGTTCATATAATATAGGCATAGGAGGAAATTCATTATTTAATAATACTTCTGGAAATCAAAATAATGCTTTTGGTAATACTGCTATGTATTTAAATACAACTGGAACATTAAATTCTGGATTTGGTGATGGTGTTTTATACTATAATACAACAGGATCTTATAATACAGCAAATGGTGGATATGCATTAAATTCAAATAAATCAAATTCTGGTTCTGTTGCAATTGGCTATAGTGCAATGAGATTTGCAGATGATAGAACATCTGGAAGAACAACAGGTAATACTGCAATTGGGTTTGAATCACTTATGGGAAGTACAACTGCTAGTAATAATTCTGGTGTGAATAATACAGCTATTGGCAGCGCAGCACTTAGATCAAATACTACGGGTAGCGATAATACTGCCAATGGGTACCGATCACTTTATTCAAATACTGAAGGTTTACATAATACGGCTATTGGCGTCAGTTCTCTTTACACTAACGAAACTGGTGATTTTAATACAGCCATTGGGCATCAATCGCTTTATTCTAATACTATGGGTAATCAAAATACAGCGAATGGGTACAGATCGCTAAGATCAAACACGGAGGGTGATCAAAATACAGCTAATGGATACTATTCGCTTTTCTCAAATACGACGGGAGGTGGAAATACAGCTAATGGGTACTATTCGCTTTTCGCTAACGAGACTGGTGATGATAATACAGCCAATGGGTACCGTTCGCTTTTAAACAACACGACGGGTAATAATAATTCAGCAAATGGATTTCAATCGCTTTTATCAAACACAGAGGGTAATTATAATACTGCCAATGGGTTTGGTGCTGGTCGGTTCATAGCTAATGGCTCAACTTCAAATACTACAAGTGATTATTCGGTATACCTTGGATCAGATACTAAAGCATCGGCTGACAATGCTCAAAATGAAATAGTAATTGGATACAATGCAATTGGGGCTGGTTCTAACACGGTTCAGCTAGGTAACACCTCAATTACCGATGTTAAAACTAGTGGCGCTGTTACAGCAGCTGGATTTAAAATTCCAGGAGGTACATCCGCACAATACCTTAGAGCGGATGGAACCTTAGGTTCTCAAAACCTAGGAATTTTAGTTTTTTCGAAAGGGAATGATATGTTCAATGAATTTTGGACTGCTAATTGGGATGGAACTAATCAAAAAAAGATTTCAATTTCAATACCCGTCGGCGCCTACTTCGACAAGACAACCATTAAAATATCACCAGACGGAAATAAGTTTTTCTTTATTGTGAACCTTGATGAAAGCGCTGCACTAGATGCGCTCTATTCTTGTAATGCGGATGGCTCGGGACTTACCAAACTTATTGATAATGCGGTAAAGTTTTCTGACATAAAATAAATTTTCAATCCTTTGATTGTAATAGCCTGACTCGAAGGTCAGGGTATTACAATTGTACCGGTTTCTAAATTTCTCAAAACAAGTCACCTATTAGGTTTGTATGCCTTCCAAAAATTAAAATTCAAAATTTAAAAGTTCTTTGAGGAGTAATTATTTGATGACCATCTCCACCATCCACTCCATGCGATCAGGGCTTTTGGTAGGAGCGATCGCCAAGTGGATGTAAAAGGGATCCTTTTCTGCTTCTTTGGACGAAAGTACGGTTAAGCTAGCCTTTTTGGGGTCTGCTTTGTCCAGCACACAGGTGTAGAGCATTCCTTTACCATCCGTCAGCAGGATTTGATCTCCTTGCTTCTTTCGCAGCACACGAACCAGGTGCTTGGATTCTTCCTCGTTGAGAAAGGTAGTAGGAGAGGTGATCGAATCTTGAAAGAAAAGCTGCATGAGAGGAGTGATCTACGAAGACACAAAAAAAGCACATTTCGGGAAGAAATGTAAAAAAACAAATTGGCAACCCATCATTATATCAAGTGGGCTTGTAAAGAATCAGAGTCATAGCTAGAACTCTTTTGTTTTTTCAACTCAAAACCTTTTGATATAGATAAAAAAAAATTAAGTTTAAAAAATTATTTTTATGATGCTTCTATTTATCCTTGTTTTCCAGTTTTTCGAAGCTTTCTACCAAGATCCAAAGCCTCCGATATCTATCAATCTTTCGGAATTAACAGTCTCACAGATCCATTCGGCATACAAAAAGGGTGAATATACTAGTGAAAATCTTGTGCAAGCTTACCTGGATAGGATCACAAAACTCAATGATACCATCAATGCATTGACAGCGATCAATCCCGAGGCATTGGCAATTGCAAGGCAACTCGATGAAGAATTTGCTAAAACCGGTAAACTCCGTCCTCTTCATGGTATCCCAATTATTGTAAAAGATAACATTAACACCAAAGGACTTCCCACCACAGCAGGAGCATTGGCCTTGGTAGATTTCGTTCCCAAAGAAGATGCCTTCATTATCCAAAAACTAGTCGCAGCAGGTGCTATCATCCTCGCTAAATCTAATATGGCAGAGTGGGCGTTTACCCCTTGGCATTCTGAGAGTTCAACCGCCGGCACCACTCGAAATCCTTACAATCTAGATTTCGTTCCCGCAGGATCAAGCGGGGGTACAGGAGCAGCAATCGCGGCAAATATGGGTACAATCGGGCTTGGTACAGACACTGGCAATTCGATCCGCGGACCTTCTTCTCACAATTCGCTAGTAGGTTTCAGAACCACTTTAGGCTTGGTTAGCCGGTCGGCGATTGTTCCACTTTACCTGCGGAATGACGTGGTAGGACCAATGAGCCGCACCGTTGAAGATGCAGTTCGAGTGCTTGAAATCACTGCAGGATATGATCCTGCTGATCCGTTGACCAAGTTTTCCGAAGGAAAAATTCCGGATAATTATTCTCAGTTTTTAGTGATGGACGGTTTGAGAGGAGCAAGAATCGGAGTTCTCAGAATACTAAGTGAAAAGGAAGCCGACCCAGAAGTCTCTCGGCTATTTAATCAGGCGTTGGTGGATATGGAAGGCTTGGGCGCTATGCTTGTGGATTCGGTAAAAGTAGTAGATTTTGATACGCTAAGCCAAGGTCAATGGTGCCCCACATTCAGGCAGGATCTTGAGGCTTTTTTTGCTACTTATGTGAAAAGAGACACACTTAAGACCATCAAAGATGTAATCCGGATAGGGACCAAATATGATTATGTTCGTGATAGACTAGAAAGCCAGAGAGATATTGAGGTGCCAGGAAATATGGTGGAAGGATGCGGAAATGCGTATACAGATCTTAATAGAATTGCTTTCCGAGAGGCCATTGAAAAAGTAATGGACTCACTTGGTCTCGATGCCTTAGTGTATCCTACCTGGAATAATAGGCCTGCCAGGATCGTAGATTTTAGAGCAGAATACAAAGGCGATAATTCGCGGATCATCGCACCGCATACTGGGCAGCCCGCCTTTACTGTTCCGATGGGTTTTTCTCTTGGCAACCTTCCTGCAGGTATTCAGTTTCTTGGTAGAATGTATTCGGAGCCTACTTTGATCCGATTAAGCTATTCCTATGAGCAGGGTACTAAACATCGAAAAGCTCCTGATCTTAAATAGTAGTTTTTTTTGATGGGCTTTCGGATAGTTTAATAACTTTCAAATTGAACTAAACTTCCTTAACAATTACTTTGAAGAGTTTGAAAGGTGATGGATAAGAATCGGCTAAATAGTTTAGAGGATTCAGCGAGATATAAACTAAAGAAAATAGTACGGCTCTGATTTTATGGAGTCCTGAATTATAACAAACTTATATTATACGGATTAAAAGAAAAAAGCACATTTCAGGAAGAAATGTGCTTTTATTCTGATTAAGCTTTTGTGCCTTAGGCTTTATGCTTTTGAAATCTCCATATTGACGGTTCTGCCTTTGATGGTATTGTTTTTCATCACGCGTACTACGTGCTCTGCATCCTTGTGAGGTACATCGACGAAGGAGAAGTTGTCAAAGATATCAATGCCTCCAATGCTTTTGCCGGATAGGCCAGACTCACCTGCAATGGCACCTACGATGTCGTTGGGACGGATAAAGTCTTTTTTACCAAGATTCAAAAACAAACGAGTCATGTTCTCTTCGCGCGCACGCTCTGCACGGGGAGCAAAATCCCGAGGTCCTTCTTTGCGGTCACCAAATCGGCTACTGCTATCTCCGAAACGGCTTCCTCCTTCTTTGCGGTCGCCAAAACGACTGCCTCGATCAGGGCGATCACCACTTCTAGGTGCTTCTCTTCGGTCTCCGAAGCGCTCGCCACGTCCACCTTCTCTTCGATCTCCGAATCTAGACTCACGTCCACCGTCTCGTCCACCCTCACGACCACCTTCTCTTCTGCGGTCTCCGTAGGCTGGAGCTTCAATACCAAAGTCTTGCTCCTTCATTTCTTTGACGGTGTCACCCATGACCATTTTAAGTAGGCCAAGAGAAATTTGTTCCTGAGTCAAACCTTCTGAAAGCATTTGGCCGATGGTGGCTTCAAACAATTGATTGTCCTCCTCCTTGCTCAATACGCGGTGTACATCCTTGATAAACTGAGTTTTCTTCAATTCAACCAATTCAGTAACAGAGGGAGGTGTCATTTTATTGATGTTTGCCTTGGTGAATCGCTCCAAGTCTTTAAGCTTCATCATCTCTCTGCGGCCGGTAATGAAAGTAATAGCAGTTCCTGATTTTCCGGCTCTGCCCGTTCTTCCGATACGGTGTACGTAATACTCCTCATCCAATGGGATGTCAAAGTTGAATACCGCCTCTACGTTATCTACGTCAATTCCTCGAGCTGCTACATCTGTAGCCACCAGTACGGTGCAAAGTCCTTTTCTGAACTTGCCCATTACCTTGTCACGCTGTGCTTGAGAAAGGTCACCGTGAAGTGCTTCAGCAAGAATGCCTCGGGCACCTAAGGATTCGGTTACCTCATCTGTCATGCGCTTGGTATTGCAAAACACTACGCTAAGGGCATAATTGTGAATGTTCATCAAACGAGCCATCAGTTCCATCTTCAAAGATTGCTTCACTTCATAGAATACTTGATCGATTGAAGCAACCGTCAATTCGTTCTTGGCAACTTTGATAATTTCTGGGTCTTTCTGGTACTTGCGTGTTAGGTCAAGAATAGGCTTGGCCATGGTTGCTGAGAAGAATACCGTCTGTCTTTCTTCCGGCATTTCCTGAAGAATCGCTTCGATATCGTCTCTAAAGCCCATGTCTAGCATTTCATCTGCCTCATCCAAGACGATGATTCCTGCATCTTCCAATCGCAAAG
Organism: Spirosoma fluviale; assembly: GCA_945868725.1. GTDB lineage: Bacteria > Bacteroidota > Bacteroidia > Cytophagales > Cyclobacteriaceae > Algoriphagus. The sequence goes on along the minus strand of CAMBMU010000077.1, from coordinate 6,686 downwards.
TTCCACGGTTGATATGGTCCTGAACTCGTCCAGGTGTTCCTACTACGATCTGTACGCCTTTTTTCAAGGCACGAATCTGCCTGTCAATGGATTCACCTCCATAAATAGCGACAGAGTTAATTTTTCTGTGGTATTTAGCCAGTTTTTGAAATTCTCCCTCTACCTGAACCGCTAGTTCGCGGGTAGGACATAGGATAATTGCTTGAGGCTTGTTGAATTCGGCGTCTACCAAGTCGATGATAGGAATCGCGAACGCTGCCGTTTTACCAGTTCCGGTTTGTGCTTGACCGATTAAATCGCGGCCTTGCAAAACGAAAGGAATGGCTTGTAGTTGAATGGGGGAAGGTTGGGTGTAGCCCATTTCTTCCACAGCCCGCAAGATTTCTTCCGAAATCCCCAGGTCTGAGAATTTGATTGTGTTTTCCATGAATATTGTCCTTTGTTTTTCTTGCCATGGTATCCTAAATCCCAGACAAGCAACAGCAAGGACTCACGGCACGAAAAATAGCTCTGTCAAAATTGACGATGCAAAAGTAAGTAGAAATATTTTGTAAAACAAGGATTAGTTCGAAGTTTTTAGAATATTCTGTATAATTGAGGGGCTTTAAACGAAATATATTTGGTGGTGAGGAGCTGTACAATGTACAAAGTACCAAGTATGAAGTAAGGAAAAGACTTTTAGAGCCAAGAGCCAAGAAATTAGACTTTCTATTGTGGTCTCATGGGATTTCTGCTTACTGAATACCAACAAAAATTAGTCTAACCTCTTGCCTGCCTACCGTAGGCAGGGTACATGGTGCTTTGTACATGGTACAATTTTTAGTCTAATCTCTTGTTTCTCGGCTCTTGCTTCTAATTATAAAAACGAACTGTCTTCCGTCGCTTCTTCTGTCATCTTTTCAGCAAGTTCCTTGCCCAAGTACCGATCAATCAGCCCATGTGCAAGGTAGAGCAGGGGTGTAAGTGCCAAGGCCACCGTAAACTTATACACGTAGTTGATCAAGCCCACAGCAGCGATCTGGGGTAGGGACCAGTTGCCAAAAACATAGAAGGCGATGCCCAGCACCACAAATGAATCGATGAATTGGGATACAAGGGTGGAACCTGTGGCGCGTAGCCAGATCATCTTTGGGCCCGTTACTGCTCGGAGTTTTTGGAACACATACACGTCAATCAGCTGCCCGAGCAAAAAGGCGGTGAGGGAACCCACGATAATGCCCAGGCCCTGTCTAAAAATGGTATTGAATGCATAGTTGATGTCAAAGGAACTTCCGTCAGGCATGCTAGCATTGACCTGCATCCAGAAATCCGCAGGAGCAAGGGCCGTCACCAGGCTGATGACCACAAACACATAGGTGATGAGTGCGGCAGTCAAAAAACTAATTTTACGAACTCCTTTTTTACCAAAGTACTCATTGATCAAGTCAGTAGTAATAAAGACTACTGGCCAAATCACCGCCCCAGCAGTGAGGTTAAAGTCCAGCACAAACTCCCCAAAGAAAGTCCATTGAACTGGCTCAAACCCAAGGGTACGCTCTCCAGAGAAGATCTTCACCCCAATAATTTCAGCCAAGATGGCATTGGTTAGAAAAATGGCTCCAAGTATTACAAAGAGGTTGGTCTTGCGGCTTTGAGGGGATTCATTCATGAGAGGAGGGGATGGGGTAGGTGATGCCTTCTTCACTTAAGATGGAATTGGGGAAAATGGTTTGCGCTTCCGCCAATAATTCACTTAAATCTGGGTATCGGGAAGAAAAATGGCCTAGCAGCAATTTTTTTACGCCTGCAAGCTGGGCCAGTTGCCCCGCTTGACTGGCAGTACAATGAAAGGTTTCTGCAGCACGGTGGCTATCTGCTTCCATAAAGGTGGCTTCATGGTAAAGCAGATCCACCCCTTCGAAATAGGGAGCCAAAGAAGGAGTGAAAGTTGTATCCGAGCAGAAGGCATAACTTCTTAACGAAGCCGATGGATGGCAATAGTCCTTTGCAAAGTAGTGGATGCCATCGGAGGCTAAGTAATCATGACCTAACCGCAGCTGTTGGATGGCTTCCAAAGGTAATTCGGTCTCTTGAAGTTTTTCCTTGATTAGCGAGCGGAGACCTGCCTTTTCTTGAATGATGAATCCGGTGGTTGGAATGCGGTGCTGGAGCGGAAAGCTTGAAACTGTGAATTGAGGATGGTCGAGTAGTGTGACTTTTCCTTCTGTAGTGGTTTCAGTGAATTCCAAGGGGTAATTCAAGCGGGTTTGACTCCACCTAAAATGAGTGGTAATGATCTCGTTTAGGCCCCTTGGGCCAAAAATTTGGAGTACTTCGGTTCGTTTGGATAGATGGTAACTCGACAGTAACCCTATCAAACCGAGGTAATGATCTCCATGAAGGTGGGAGATGAAGATGGTTGAAATTTTAGAGGTCTTTACCTTGTACTTACGCAATTGAATTTGGGTGCCTTCCCCACAATCCAATAGAAAAAACTCCTGCCCAAATCGAATGACTTGGGCAGTGTGATTTCTTCCATGCATGGGTATGGAAGAGGTGTTTCCTAGGATGGTGACCTCAAATTCTGGTCTCAAGCACCCTCCTCTTCTCCTCCGTCAATCTCATGCATAAATACCGCTTCTCCAGCTTCTTCCAAGTTGGCCACTATGCGCAGCTTCTTGTCTAGCATGGAGATCTTAAGTAACTTCATTACGTGGTCACGAACGCCGGAGATCACAAAAATCCCTCCATTGCGGCCAAATTCCCGGTCACCTACAAGTAGAGCACTCAATCCACTGGAATCCACATAATTCACTTGACTCATGTCGAGCACGAGGTTGGTGTAGCCCTCGGCATGGATGGTTAACAGTTCAGACTTTAGTTTAGGAGCCAATAGGGAGTCAATTTTTTCCTCTAGTGGGGAAAAAACAACGTACTGCTCTTTTTTATCGATGGTATATTTCATGTGTCTGTGCTTAGTTGGCAAGGTAATCTAAAATACTTTTTTCAATTCGTGTGGTAATGTCGGTGGTTTCTGCGCGAACAAAGGAAGTCCCGGTAATCTTTTCAAACAACTCAATGTAGCGATCTGAAATGCTTTCTACAAGTTCATCGTTCATTTCTGGCAAACTCTGACCTTCTTTTCCTTGGAAGCCATTGGCAATCAGCCATTGACGTACAAATTCTTTAGACAATTGTTTTTGAGGCAATCCCTGGTTTTGGTTTTCTTCGTAGCCTTCGGCATAGAAGTAGCGGGAAGAATCTGGGGTATGGATTTCATCGATGAGGTAGATTTTTCCATCTACTTTGCCAAATTCATACTTGGTATCTACGAGAATCAATCCTTTTTCCTTGGCCATCTCTTGACCTCTTTGAAATAGGGCCCTGGTGTACTGCTCAAGAACAAGGTAATCTACTTCAGAAACTATTCCCTTGGCTAAAATATCTTCACGAGAGATGTCCTCATCATGCCCTTCAGATGCTTTGGTGGTAGGGGTGATGATTGGGGTGGGGAAGGCATCGTTTTCTTTCAATCCTTCCGGCATGGGGACGCCACAGACCATTCGCTTGCCTAAGGCATATTCCCGAGCGGCGTGTCCAGCTAGGTAGCCACGAATGACCATTTCTACCTTAAAGGGCTCACAGCGCTTGCCAATAGTCACGCTTGGATCTGGAGTAGCCGTTACCCAGTTGGGCACCAAATCTGCAGTGGCTTTTAGGAAGCCTGCAGCAATTTGATTCAGTACTTGACCCTTGTAGGGGATGGCCCGTGGGAGGACCACGTCGAAGGCAGAGATTCGATCGGATACCACGACGACAAGTTCCTTGTCAAACATGTACACATCCCGTACTTTACCCTTGTAAAAGCCTTTCTGTCCAGGAAAGGAAAAATGAGTTTCTTTGATGGCTTTGCTCATGAAGAATTCGTTTGGGCAAAAATAGAAAAATCGATTTGGCTAGCGGTGAACTTGCCCGTTATTTATTGATTTTATTTCCAAGTTCATACGTTTCAGTTCGTTCTAGAACCCCATTCACACCATAGAACTCTCGAACTCCATTTAATCTACCTTTACTAAATCGCCTGATTTCCTGTACCTTACTTGTTTCGTAATAAAGTATCGCTTCGCCCTCTTCTAGGTCATCGAGGAAGAAAATGCTGGAGGAGAGTTGTCCGGAAGGGTAGTAGTTTTCCTCCTTGATTTTTTCTCCTTTTTTGGAATAAAACTCCTGCTGTTGTAAGGTGCCTGTTTCGTAGTAGCTGATGCTTGGTGAGTTGGGAATTCCTTTGGAGAAGGTGGTTTTTTGTTTGAGGGTACCTCCTGGATAATAGCTGAGAAGATCTCCATCAGGCGCTCCTTTTTTGTAGCTGCCTACCCGTTCAGGCTGTCCATTGGGATGTTGGAGTAGGTAGGGGCCATCCAGGTCACCGTAGCTGAAAAATAGCCGTGAGCGCAAACTGCCATCTGGAAAAAAACTTTCTTCTTTTCCATTCAGTACACCTCGCTCGTAATTGCCTTGGTACTGCAGGGTACCCGACTCGTTGTATTCTTCTAGGATGCCGTGAAACTGCCCTGCTAAATAGCCGATTTTGGATTCGATGGAACCGTTTGGATAGTAGCGAAGGGAGGTTCCTTCGGGTTTGTTGGCTTTGAAAGGAGTTTTTTCGGATAGCGTACCGTCCTCATAATAGGAAAGGACTTCACCCTCCAGTTGGTTGAGCTGGAAGTTAGAGCGCTCTCGCAGGGTACTATTGGGATAGAAGCTCAAGGCTTCCCCTTGTCGCTGATTGTTTTGAAAAGTTACTTGCCGAAGTGTATCTCCTGTTCCCGGATCCAAATCGTAGAATATCCCATGGCGTTGATCATTTTTGAGGCTGCCAATCACGACCAATCTCCCATCCAAATCATAGCGCTTGACGGGACCGTTTGCTTTGCCATTGATCAGGATTACCAGCTCCTTGACCTTCAGCGTATCCTCAGCATGGTAGGTACGCAGCGTATCTTGACCAAAGGTCAAAAACGAAATTAAACCAAAAATTAAGCTGAAGAATATAGATTTGAACATGGAGAATGTCTAGCGTAAGAATCCATACCCCAGTATTCTAGCGGGTATTGGGTTTCTGTGATGGAAAATTACAAAGAAGCAAATTCAAGTCCATCTCCCTTGCCGTATTTAGTTGGGATGGGCTAACTTTGAGGAGTCAAAACACATTCACTATGCTTTACGCTCGATTTCTTGCCTTAATTGTATTAATAATCCTTGCTTCCTGTGCATCCAAGCCAGAAGTTACTTTTAAAAATTACGAGGGGGAGATTTTTGGAACCTATTACCGGATTCAGGTAGGGGACTCCGATCGAGATTTTCAAACTCAATTTGATTCGGTATTTGCGCTAATCAATACGGCTGCAAATTCGTATGTCCAAGAGTCTGAAGTTTCGGATTTTAATTCAAAAGGGATTTTAAAAAATCCCTCCTTCACCTTCAGAGATATGCTCGATTCTAGTCGAAAGTTTCATATACAAAGTCAAGGCTATTTTGAACCTACTTTATACCCCTTGCTTAAGGCCTGGGGTTTTTCTTTTGAGCAGCGGGAGCAAATGGACAGTGCAAAGGTGGCGGAATTGAAGGCCTTGGTAGGCTTCGAATCTAAACTTAGTGTGACAGATTCCGGCTATTTTGCAACCGAAGAAGGCGTAAAATTGGACGTTACAGGACTTGGCGAGGGCTATGCAATAGACAAATTGGCCGAGGTATTGGATCAGGCAGGGGTTGCCAACTACCTGGTGGAGATCGGAGGGGAGATGAAGGGAAAAGGAAACAATCCAAGAGGGGAAAATTGGACCATTGGCATTGAAGATCCATCGCAAGCGGAGTTAGGAGTAACCAACTCCATGCTGACCAAGGTAACTTTGAACCAATTGGCCTTGAGTAGCTCAGGTAACTATCGTAAATTTTACATCGATACCGAAGGCAATCGTAGATCTCACTTGATTGATCCAACCACAGGCTTTCCAGTGAGTCATTCGATGGTTTCTGTATCCGTATTGGCGACCTCGGCAACGCAAGCAGATGCCTTGGCGACGGCATTTATGGCGATGGGTCCCGAAAAAGCCAAGGTGCTGGCAGAAAGCCTACCCGGTGTAGAAGCGATGTTTGTGCTGGCCGAAAAGGACCGCCTGCGAATGGAATTTACTTCTGGTTTTCCCAAGGAGCTGAAGCAAGAGAAAAAGTAAAAGCTTCGCGCCGCCGCGTGAAAAAAGTATGTCTCGCAAAGTAGGGAAGCCGCAAAGAGCAGGGGTTGGATGATTTTTCTTTAGTATCTATTGCAGTTGTCAAGGAATCCTTGACAACTGCAATTGACGGAAAGAAATATTCTCGCAAAGGCGCGAAGGCGCAAAGAGAGGGGTTGTTTGATTTTATATCCTTTAGGAGTTTACTGTTGAAAAAAATTAGTCTCTTTCTTTGCGTCCTGCCTGCGGTAGGCAGGCTCTGCGCCTTTGCGCGAGAAAAAAAGTCTTATTAAGTCTGGAAGCAGGCCTGCATACCGAAGGAATACTCTGCGTCTTTGCTTGTGCCGTGAAATCTTAGTCAACTGAAGGACTAAGATATGCTGTAAATGAGATGATACAGGCCAAAAGTTAAGGGCTGAAGTATCGATAACGCTGTTCAGGCGGGGTTATCAAACCACCCAGTGCTGCAAAAGCTGT
>CAMBMU010000076.1 GCA_945868725.1 Spirosoma fluviale | reverse complement strand
AATGCTACTGGAGCCAAGCAAACTTTCGGAGCCATCTTCAAATCGACCCTGGACACCAGCCATCCGATCGGCTATGGCTACGTAAGCAAAGAGCTCTTCACCTTTAGAAATGACAATTTCTTCCTAGAGCCCTCCACCAACCCCTACGCCAATCCGCTAGTCTACACTAAAGATCCTTTAGCTTCGGGCTACCTGCATCCAAGCAATCTACCTGGAGTACAGGAGAGCGCAGTAATCCGTGTTGCTAGTCAAGGCAGAGGTCGAATTGTAGGCTTTGCAGACAACCCTAACTTCCGTGCCTTCTGGTTTGGTACCAACAAGCTGTTTATGAATTCCATTTTCTTTGGTCAAGTGATTGACGGAGGAACTGCCCGCTAAACCCCAAATCCCAGCCAAGTGCTGGGATTTTCTTTGCTATTCCTGTTGCTATTCTTAGAATTTATGAAAAAAATTAGTCTATTTCTTTTCGCTTTACTGATGGGCGGAGGCGCTCTTGTCGCTCAAGAAATGAGTTTTGAGTCCTACAATCCTCCTTCCACGCTCAAGGTGCCTCAGCATCCTGTTCAGCGCTCCAAATTCCCTTTTATAGACATCCACAGCCATCAGGGAGGAATCACCAAGGAAAAAATCGCTCAGCTACAGGGGGAAATGAATGAACTGAATATGGGCATTATGATCAACCTGAGTGGTCGAGGCTTTGGGCAGGGGAATAGCAATACACAGCAGGAATACATCAAGGGCATGATTCAGGAATTTAAAACCCATGCGCCTGGCAGATTCATGGTCTTTACCAACTTGAATTTCAATGGATTTGGAACTCCAGAATGGACCGCCTTGGCCGTAAAGGAGCTGGCGGAAGACGTGGCTGCAGGTGCCGTGGGATTGAAGATTTACAAGAGTTTGGGTTTGAACTCCAAGGACAATTCGGGCAAGCGCATTCCCATAGACCATCCTGACCTAGATCCCGTTTGGGCCAAGGCAGGGGAATTGGGAATTCCTGTATTGATTCATGCTGCAGATCCCGCTCAATTTTGGCAGGAGATGGATGCCAACAACGAGCGCTGGTTGGAGCTCAAGCTTCACCCTACTCGACGCCGATCCGCTACCGATCCAGCGCCTTTTGAGCAAATTATCGCCGAGCAGCACCGCATATTTGCGAAGCATCCCAAGACCACCTTTATCAATGCGCACATGGGTTGGATGGCAAATGACCTCGATGCCGCTGGGGCGCATTTGGATCGCTATCCCAATGTCAACTACGAGATCGGTGCCATCATCGCGGAGCTTGGAAGACAGCCTCGACGGGCCAAGGAATTTTTCACCAAGTACCAGGATCGAATTCTATTCGGAAAAGATGCCTACAACAAGGAGGAGTTTTACACCTACTTCCGCGTACTGGAAACCGAGGACGAATATTTTCCTTATTACAAAAAGTACCATGCCTTTTGGAGCATGTATGGCTTGGGCCTTTCAGACGAAGTGTTGAAAAAGGTGTATTACAAAAACGCCCTTCGGATTGTGCCGGGATTGGATAAGACGCTTTTTCCAGAGTAGTTGTACGAAGTACCAAGATGTAGTATCAAGTATCAAGTAGCTAGTATCAAGACTTTATTCGTCGAGATACGAGATTTGTATGATTCACGACTTCGACATTCTTCAATCGGCGTTCAGCATTCGACATTTCCAATTAATGTCGAACACCGAACGCTTAATAAGGAAGGCAGAATTCAGGTCTTAATACGAATCCCTACTTTGCCTGCCCGCCGCGGCGGGTACAATACCTTAAAACTTCATTTTTAAACTCATCAAGAAATTCGTCCCTGCCTGTGGGTAGTAGAAGTTCTCTGTCACCAACTCTCGACCAGTTCCTCCCGGCACTAAGTAACTGAAGGTATAGCCGTTGGGCTCGTAGAGTTCATTGAAGAGGTTGTTTATCAATAGATTTACTTCCAGCCCTTTGAAGAAACGAGGGGTGGCGACATAGCTGATCCGTAGGTCATTCGTGAAGAAGGCATCCAAGGACCGTGCTTCATTTGCCGTATTGTCCAAAAACTGTCGGCCGACATACTTGCTCATCCAGTTGAGGGACAGGTTTTTGCTAGGGGTGTACTCGATGATCACCGAACCCACTACATTCGGAGAGAAGGCGATATCCGTGTTGGTATAGGTGATCGTTTCCTGTCTGAACTCGTCCACACTGTAGTCGTCGATGTACTCGGTGAAGTCTCGGATTTTATTTTGACTCAGTGCTAGATTACCTCCCAAGGTCCAGGTATCTGAAAAAGCATAGGCTCCTTCCAACTCAAGCCCAGCCCGGTAGGAGGAAGCTACGTTCTCTCGGATATAGGCTCCCACATCGTTGATCTGCCCGGTGAGGATCAACTGGTCTTTGTAACCCATGTAGTAGAAGTTGGCATTGTAACTCAAGTTGCCAGATTTGGACCGTACACCCGCCTCAACATTGTTGAGACGCTCAGGTCTCGGCACTTCGGTGATCGGATTGTCGGTGAAGTCCGAGCGAGTTGGCTCCCTGTTTGCCACTGCATAGCTCGCGTACCAGGTTTGCTTTCCTTTTTCGTAGGAGAAGCCAAACTTCGGGTTGAAGAAGGTGTAATTAGCCTGGCCATCCACGATGCGTAGGTCGTCATTCAGTCCATTGAAGGAGTAGGAGATGCCGCGCAACTGCAGGTCACCGAAGAGATTCAGCCCCGGCTTGATCTCATAGGTAGCTTTGGTATACATGTTTCGGTCGTCCTTGACGGCGTTGTTGTCGTAGTAGCGATCCCGAATGTTGCTTGGGCCAGCAATCCTTGCCCAGATGATCTCTCCAAAGTGCCCCCCATCGTAGCGGTTGGCACCTCCACCGATAATCCAATCGAGTCGGCCATCGGTAGAAATGTAGTTTGCCGACCCTACAAAACCATAGAAATCATTGTCTAGCCAGCGACGGCGGATAAAGTCGGTGCGTTCAATCACCTCGTCCCCAATGTTTACAGGTGCTAAAGCATAGTTTCCAAATTCCTCATCGGCTCGAAACTGCTCGTAATACCCACGTCCGTAGGTGTAGTGTAATGCCAAGTTGGTCTTCCAGTTGGAACCTACTTTACCGGTATAGATCAACTGGTAATGATCTTGCTGGTAGTTGTCCGTTTCGTTGTCGTAGGTGTAGGAATTAAAGGTTCGATCGGTTTTTAGCTTGTCTTGGGGAAGTCCTGCCCAACTTTGGTAGGTCTGCTCATTTCCAGAAAAGGCAATCAATTTGATGACGCTCTTTTCCCCATAGTATCCACCCGACACAAACCAGCTGCCCAGATCCGAAAAGGCCCGGTCCACAAAGCCATCCGAAGTAATCTTGGACAGTCGCGCATCTACTGCAAATCGGTTGTTGAGTAGGCCTGTGCCTGCTTTGACGGTATGTCTCCAGGTATTAAAAGAGCCGAAACCATTGTCTACTTCGGCATAGGCCTCGTCCCGACGGGTGTCTGTTTGAAAGTTGAGGCTAGCGCCAAAGCTGGCTGCCCCGTTGGTAGAAGTACCCACTCCCCGCTGAATTTGGATGTTTTCTACCGAGGAAGCAAAGTCCGGCATGTTGACCCAAAAGACCCCATGTGCCTCTGCGTCGTTGAGTGGAATGCCGTTGACGGTGGCATTGATTCGGGTTTGGTCAGTGCCCCGGATGCGGATACCGGTATAGCCCACCCCTGCACCTGCATCTGAATGGCTGACCACCGAAGGGCTAAAATTGAGGAGGATGGGAATATCTTGACCAAGGTTTCGCTTGGCGATTTCCGACTTATCCACAGTCGTGAAGGTGGTGGGAATAGTCTTTGAAGCGCGTGTAGCGGACACAATAAATTCTTCACTCAGAAAATCCTTGGACTCCAAACCCACTTCCAAAGAGGCCACCAGAGGAAGTTCTACTGACTTTCGCAAGGTTGCGTAGCCCACATAGGAGATCCGAATTTCCTGCTTCCCATTGGGCACCCTTGCAAGAGTAAAATTTCCTTCTGAATCCGTGACGACCCCCTTTCCCAAATTTTCAATCCAAACCGAAGCGCCCACCAAAGGAGCCGTAGTTTTGGCATCGAAAATTCGTCCACTAATGCTGGACTGCGCCCAAGCCTGTAGACCGCATAGTACACACAGTCCTACTAATACTAACTTTTTCATAACTTTTCCCCTTGCGGGTTTTGAGTGAAACATGAGAAAACCGAGGGAAGGTTTTCTGGTTTTGTTTACCCTTTGGACGAAGCCTACGACAGATTCCTACCCAGGAAGGCTAGCTCTTCCTCTGCAAGAATGGGTTGTTTGACTTCGTATTCTCAATTCCCTTCGCCGGCATTACCCGGATCAGGTGGTATGGGTATGATCTCAGCCCGTTGTATTTAAGGCACCCCTATGATCTAATGCAAATGTAGTCGCGAAAAGTTTTTTTCCAAAGTTTCTCCGGAACTCTCTTTTTCCTACCTTGACGGCTCCACCTTAGCCACAGTTGTAATGCGACTATACAAATTAATTTCAGGAACCTTATTGGAGATAAACGGCACCTACTTCTTAGGACCAGAGTTCGACTGGGACGATCTATTGGGCAGGGAACAGCTCCCCAAGCTACTAGCAGCAGAAGCGCAAAAATGGGAGTCCATCTCCCATGAAAAAGCGGAGGAACTCATCCAAGAAGGATTGCTTGCCCCTATGGGAAATCAAGAAATCTGGGCTGCGGGGGTAACCTATTACCGAAGTAGAACGGCCCGAATTGAAGAGTCTAGCGATTCAGGTGGAGGCACTTTTTACGACAAGGTCTATGTGGCGGAGCGCCCAGAACTCTTTTTTAAGGCTACGGCTAGTCGAGTGGCACCTCCTGGTGGAAAAGTCAACATTCGGAAAGACTCGAGTTGGAATGTTCCTGAACCAGAATTGACCCTGCTACTATCGCCCTCCGGCAAGGTGCAGGGATTTACCATTGGCAACGACATGAGCAGCCGAAGTATTGAGGGAGAAAATCCCCTCTACCTCCCCCAGGCAAAAGTTTACCTAGGTAGCGCATCCATTGGCCCATGTCTACTGATCCAGGAAGAGTATTTGCCTGATTCCACGACCATCCAACTTGAAATCCACCGCAACCAAATCAGCGTAGTATCTGGGGAAACTACCCTAGCACAGCTCAAGCGACGACCTGAAGAGCTTGCACAATGGCTCTACCGATCCAACTCCTTTCCCATTGGATGCCTGATGATGACTGGTACGGGAATTGTTCCCGATGATTTTACCTTGGATGTAGGAGACCAGGTGTTTATTACCATTTCCGGTATCGGTACATTACACAATGTAGTAGGCAGCATTTAAGTTTTTTCGTGTTGAAAAATCCAAGTTTATCTACTTATTAAGGAGTAGAAAATGAAATAACTAATGCAATAACATTCCTATTGGGGTACAGGAATAGTCGTACTTAATCCTATTTTTTGATTACCAGTTACATCCAAAAAGTCCATTGGAACAAATCACCTGCCATTGGTAAAATTCCATGCCCTGTCCCACTAATAATATGTAGTTTTGAGGCTTATTGATGTCATGAAAATTTTTGTTTCTGTTTTTTCGCTTGCATGTCTCCTACTCAGCCTGCAACTAGTTGCTCAAACTAGCACTAAGACGAATGCTTTAGCCTTCAAGCTCAAAAATCCCATCACGCTGGATGGCGTGTTAGATGAAGAAATTTGGAAAGATGCCGAGGGATGGAATGGCAATTTTATGCAGCATTTTCCCTCTGACACCTCCTTGAGTAAATTACCTACTCGAGTAAAGATCGCTTTCGATGATACCAACTTGTATATCGCTGCGATCATGGAGAATACAGGTCCTCGAAAATATGTAACTACCTCGTTAAGAAGAGACTACCGTGGGGAACAAAACGATGGGATTACTTTCGTTTTTGATACCTTCAATGACGGGACCAATGCGTTCCATTTTGGAGTAAACCCCTACGGTGTACAGCGTGAAGCCTTGCTCGCCAATGGAGGCTCTCGCCCTGACGACCTCAACCAAGCATGGGACAACAAGTGGTATTCCGAAGCAAAAATGATGGAAAATCAGTGGCAGGTAGAAGCCATTATTCCCCTAGCTACCATACGATTTAGAGAAGGAACTGAAAACTGGAATGTCAACTTCTACCGATTAGATAGTCATACAGGTGAGCGATCCACTTGGGTTCCCATCCCAAGGAATATTTCTATCATTTCTACCGCATTTCTTCGAAAATTGGTATTCGAGGAGCCCCTTCAGAAAAAAGGAGCCAATGTTTCACTCATCCCTTATCTGGCAGGACGTACCTCTAAAAACTTCCTGGAGAACAGCAGTGAATCCCTTAGACCTGCTGTAGGTGGAGATGCCAAAATCGGCATCGGACCAGCCATGAATCTAGATCTGACCTTCAACCCGGATTTTTCTCAGGTGGAGGTGGATCAACAGGTAACCAACCTGGATCGATTTGAAATCTTTTTTCCTGAACGAAGACAGTTTTTTCTAGAAAACGGTGATCTCTTTGACAGTTTTGGTCAGTCAAGATCCCGTCCCTTCTTCTCTAGACGAATCGGCGTAGACATCGACTCCGCTACTGGCCAAAATGTGCAGAGTAAAATCATCTATGGTGCCCGAATTAGTGGAAAAATAAGCGAAAAATGGAGGGTGGGAGCCATGAATATGCAAACTGCTTCGGATACTGATGCAGGCATCGTAGGCAAAAATTTTACCGTTTTTGCGCTTCAACGAAAGCTTTTTGAACGATCCAATATCGGGTTGATCTATGTCAACAAAGAGTCTTTAGCATTGGACGAGTACCAGCAACTGTTTGATCCTACCGCCTACAATCGTCTGTTGGGAGTGGATTACAACCTTAACTCCTCCGATGGAAAGTGGACGGGAAAAGTATTTTACCACCGCAGCTTTGAATCTGTTGAGGTAGAAAAACCCTACTCCTTCAATGCCTACCTATTGTATTCGAGTTTACATTGGAATTGGACTTTTAGCATGCAAGATGTGGGGAAATCCTTCAATCCCGAAGTTGGCTTTATACCAAGGGCCGACTTCAAGAGGCTCAACCCGAACGTAACCTACCTATTTTATCCCAAATCCAAACTCATCAACCGGCATGGTCCAAAACTAGAGTTTGAAGGATATTGGAACGAAACCTTGGGTACAACCGACCGCGACATCAACCTCGGATACCTTATCCGGTTCAACTCATTTGCTGAGCTGGAAGTAACCCAGCAAAACCGCTACGTCTACTTGTTCAATGATTTTGATCCTACGCGTTCCAAAGGCACACCTTTAGCCGCTGGCACAGATTATGCCTTCCGCAATTATCTTGTTGAATTCAAAAGCAACCCACGCAAAAAACTGAATGTGAACTTGATTGGGGAGTTTGGAGAATATTTCACAGGATCCATTCAGCGAATAACTTCCCAAACGGGCCTTCGCCTTGGGTATTTGGCGAATATCTCCATGAACTTCAATTATGCACGTATCCGCTTGCCTCAGCCACAACGGGATGCCGATTTGGTTCTAGTTGGCCCACGGATTGACCTAACCCTAACGAAGGAGTTGTTCTGGACTACCTTTGTGCAGTACAACAGCCAGATCGACAACATGAACATCAACACGCGAATTCAATGGCGCTATGCTCCTGCATCAGACTTTTTCATGGTGTACACGGATAATTACTTCCCAGGCGACTTCCTGCCCAAGCAACGCTCCCTCGTGTTTAAGCTGAACTATTGGTTGAATTTGTAGAAATTTTTATGTGATTAACCGTTTTTTCACCACTAACCAAAGAAAATAGTATTTAAAGTTCAATTAGGTGAGCTCTGGACCGTTAACGGAAAATAGTCCACCGCTAACTGCCCACGGACCACAGTTACCAGTAGCTTGCTACTAAAAAACGTACTAAAATTTAGATTCTAAACCCAGTGACACAACGACTCGGCTGTCGTCAGTGGACGGTTGACCGTTGGCAATTTGACCTGAGTTTAATACTCATGGTGAGCCACAGGCATAGTTGCGGATAATCAGGTAAGTTTTTGTTTAAAAATACAATTCTCACACCTTTAAACTACCAAAAAAAGTAAGAAGCCATCCTCCTCCATTTCGCTATTGGGTACAGGAATAGCCCTACTTGAGCTATCTTTTAATTCCCAGTTACTTACAAAAGCCCCATTGGGACCATTCCGATGCCATTGGTAAAATTCTATGCCCTCTCCCGTAAAAAATGTGTAGTTTTGTCTCATATTAATAGCCATGAAAATTTTTGCTCCCGTTTTTTTCCTTGCATGCCTCCTCCTCTGCGCGCAACTAGTTGCTCAAACTAATACTAAGACCAACGCTTTTGCATTCAAACTCAAGCAGCCTATTACGCTAGATGGCGTCTTAGATGAAGAGATATGGAAAGATGCCGAAGGCTGGAACGGGGACTTTACACAGTTTTTTCCATCAGACACATCACTAAGTAAGGTCCCAACTCGGGTAAAAGTAGCCTATGATGACACCAACATCTACCTGGCTGCCATTATGGAAAATAGAGGCCCAAGAAAATATGTGTCTACTTCCCTAAGAAGAGATTATCGGGGAGAACAAAATGATGGAATCAGCTTCTCTTTCGACACCTTCAACGATGGAACCAATGCATATCAGTTTGGAGTAAACCCATACGGCGTACAGCGCGAGGCTTTGGTCTCCAATGGTGGCTCTCGCCCTGATGATCTTAACCTAGCTTGGGACAACAAGTGGTATTCTGAAGCAAAAATGATGGAAAACCACTGGCAGGTTGAAGTGGTTATCCCTCTTTCTACCCTACGATTTAGCGAAGGAGCTCAAAGCTGGAATGTCAACTTCTTCCGGGTCGATAGCGATGCTAATGAGCGCTCTACTTGGGGGCCCATCCCAAGAACTAACCTCATCTTTTCTACTGCTTTTCTTCGAAAAATGATTTTCGAGGAGCCTTTGCAGAAAAAAAGAACAAATATTTCGCTCATTCCCTATGTAGCAGGACGCACCTCCAAAAACTTCCTTGAAAACAGCGGCGAGCCTCTCAGGCCCGCTATCGGTGGAGATGCCAAAATTGGGATTGGGCCAGCGATGAACCTCGACCTGACCTTCAACCCGGATTTTTCGCAAATAGAAGTAGATCAACAGGTAACCAACCTCGACCGATTTGAAATTTTCTTTCCAGAGCGAAGACAGTTTTTCCTTGAAAATGGAGACCTCTTTGATAATTTTGGACAGCCTCGATCACGCCCCTTCTTTTCTAGACGAATTGGGGTAGACATCGACTCTGCTACCGGCCAAAATGTGCAAAGCAAAATCATCTATGGGGCTCGATTGAGCGGAAAATTGAACGAAAATTGGCGTTTAGGGGCCATGAATATGCAAACAGCTACAGATGAGGAAGCTGGCATCGTGGGTAAAAATTTTACGGTATTTGCACTTCAACGAAGAGTATTTGAAAGATCTAATATAGGGTTGATTTATGCCAACAAAGAGACTTTGGCCTTAGATGATTTCCAGCAGCTGTTTGACCCTAACGCCTACAATCGCCTGTTAGGGATAGATTACAACCTCAACTCTGCCGATGGGAAATGGACAGGAAAAGCATTTTATCACCGTTCCTTCGAATCGGTGAAAGTTGATAAGCCTTATTCCTTCAATGCTTACCTAATGTATACGGATTTACATTGGAATTGGACTTTTAGCGTCCAAGATGTGGGTAAATCCTTCAATCCCGAAGTTGGATTTGCGCCGCGTAAGGACTTCAAACTTATCAATCCAAACGTGACTTACCTCTTTTATCCCAAGTCCAAAAACATCAACCGACATGGTCCAAAGTTGGAATTTGAAAGCTATTGGAACGAAACATTAGGCACCACCGACCGCGACATTAATCTAGGATACCTTATTCGGTTCAACTCAATTGCCGAGCTGGTGATAACCCAGAAAAACCGCTACGTCTACTTATTCAAAGATTTTGACCCTACTCGATCTGGAGGAAAACCTTTGGCAGCTGGAACCGATTACACTTTCCGCAATTTTCTTGTTGAATTCAAAAGCAGCCCCCGCAAAAAATTGAATGTGAACTTGGTTGGTGAGTTTGGAGAATATTACACAGGCTCTATCCAACGAATAACTTCACAAACGGGACTTCGGATAGGGTATTTGGCAAACATCTCCATGAACTTCAACTATGCGCGAATCCGTTTGCCTCAGCCTCAGCGTGATGCTGATTTAATTCTAGTAGGTCCACGGATCGACCTGACTCTTACAAAGGAGTTATTCTGGACTACCTTTGTGCAGTACAATAGCCAGATTGACAACATGAACATCAATACTCGAATTCAATGGCGCTATGCTCCTGCATCAGACTTTTTCTTGGTGTACACGGATAATTACTTCCCAGGAGACTTTATGCCGAAGCAGCGATCACTCGTGTTTAAGCTGAACTACTGGTTGAATTTGTAAAAGTTTTACCAAAAAGTTCACAAACACTTTCCTTCCACAGCCTGTTAGCCAGTAATGAAGTACAACAGGATTGTGGTTTGGTTTCGGAATGACCTTCGTCTCTCAGACAATGAGATGCTGGTGAGGGCAATACAGCAGGGAGGAGAGATTATTCCGATCTATTGCATTGATCCTCGACAAGTTGAAAACACCAAACTTGGCTTTCCAAAAACTGGCGCTTTTCGTGCCCAGTTTTTGACAGAAGCGCTAGAAGATCTTCGCAAATCCTTCATTCAAGTAGGCGCCAATTTGGTATTCCTTCATGGCAAACCAGAGCAAGTCCTGGTAGATTTTGCCAAACAGGTCCAGGCTTCAGCCATCTTTTTTTCCAAAGAAGTCACTTCAGAGGAGCGTCAAGTGGATAAAGGCCTAGAAGAAAATGCTTTTTCAAAGGGAATCGCCTGCGAAAGCTTCTGGCAAAGTACCCTTTACCACAAGGACGACCTCCCTTTTCCCATCAAACAAACACCTGAAGTATTTACACAATTCCGCAAAGAGGTAGAAAAGCAGAGTAAAATCCGTGCTCCCTTTCCTACACCAACTGCTATAAACTACCCTGGAGAAGCACTAATTCCCAATGCGGGACCGCTCCCCCAATTTGACGATTATGGACTGGAGAAGCCCAAGCGAGCCGAACAGTCGTGGTTGAAGATACGTGGGGGAGAGACCTCCGCGCTGGGGCAACTTCAGTCCTATTTTTGGGAAAAAGACCTACTCAAGAAGTATAAGGAAACGCGCAATGGCTTGATTGGCATGGACTACAGCTCCAAACTATCACCTTGGCTGGCCTTAGGGTGCATTTCTCCTCGTACCATCTATACAGAAGTAAAACGATACGAGAAAGAACGCGTCAAAAACGACAGTACCTATTGGCTGGTCTTTGAATTGATTTGGCGAGATTATTTTCGATTTATCGCCAAAAAACACGGCACTAAACTATTTCAAGTAAGCGGTATCCGAAATCAAGTGGAATCCTGGCGAAGGGATAAAGCACAGTTTGATCGCTGGGCAGAGGGCATGACAGGAGTTCCATTTGTAGATGCCAACATGCGGGAACTGAATGCGACGGGTTTTATGTCCAACAGAGGTCGCCAAATCGTGGCTAGCTTCCTGGTCAATGACCTAGGCATAGACTGGACCTGGGGAGCGAGCTATTTTGAAAGCCAACTAGTCGATTACGATGTGTGCTCCAACTGGGGCAACTGGATGTATGTGGGAGGGGTAGGCAATGATCCGCGTGAAAACCGCTATTTCAACATTTTGAGACAGGCCAGTAATTATGATAAAAAGGGGGACTTTGTCCGCCTGTGGGTTCCAGAACTGCAGGGAATCCAAGGATTTGACATCCATCAGCCTTGGGAGTTATCCACAGCCGCCTTGCGCAACTTGAAGATCAAATTGGGACATAATTATCCTCAGGCATTGGGGAAAATCCCTGCCTTGGAAAAGGCTTATTAAAAAATGGCAGCATTGGATTGCTTCCATTTTCTCTTTTCAGGTTTATCGGGTTGAGTTGAGTTGATTCGCCGCGGAGGATTGATCCGCCTACGGTAGTCAACCTGCCTTTGGTAGGTCAACCCGCCGTTGCGGGTTGTGCAGAAGACGCTAATCGTTTTACCCCTGGTTCACCTGCCGTTGGCAGGTAAACCAGGGGCTATGCAAGGTTTGATCCGCCGCCGCGGATCCAAGTTTGAATAGCCGCGGGTGGAACCCGTGGACGAAGATCAAATAGATGTACCCCGATCCGGTAAGGCGGATCGAACATTTATAAAACATTGTGAATTCAAATGAAATTGTTGAAATTCAATTTGTTGTATTTTTTTAACTATCAATCATTTTTTTATGGCTACACATACGCAATTAATCTACCACATCGTCTTTGCAACTAAAAATAGGGCAGCTACACTCGAGGAAAGTCAGAAAAAGCGTCTTTTTGCTTTCATCTTTCACCTACTTAAAAACAAAAAATGCTTTCTATATCGCATAAACGGGGTAGAGGACCATGTCCATATACTTACTCATGTTCATCCGTCTATTTCGATCTCAACTCTTGTCAAGGACATCAAAGTTTCAACAAGCCTTTTTA